>JACSRJ010000112.1 GCA_014879835.1 Anaerolinea sp. | reverse complement strand
AAGGTTCTTGAGGGGGCTTCCCCCTCAAACTGTCCCTTTCGATAAACAGGGGGCAAATAGGTTCAATCTGCATAAATCCCACCCTTTTCAAACGGACTCTCACCTTGAGTCTGGAACGCATACCTAATTCTAACTTCTCATAACCGCGCTCTTAACGAAATGTCATAATTTCAGATATTTTTCGGAAACCTAACGAGGATTTAAGGCTTGTGGGGCAGCAATAAGCTATAATGGGGGAAGTTTATCTAACACTGAATTACGTTATGACTCATCATCAAACTTCGCCTGATCCTCGCCCTCAAACACCCCGGGAATTCCCCCTTTCGAAACTACCCTATCGAAAACCCCAGTTGGTGCGCTACGGGAAAGTTCAGGGAATTACTCAGGGGACATCCAGTGGCATTGGTCAGGATGCAGCCTACAGTTTTAGTTGAGGCACAATCATGAAACTCCGCACCCTCGTTTTCCTTGCACTCCTTCTGATCGTTCTGACAAGTGCCCTCTTTGCCTTTGTCCAACCTGCTCAGGGTTTGACTTTCACCGTCACCACCACCGCTGACAGTGGTGCAGGCAGCCTGCGGGAAGCGATCACCCTTGCCAATGGGAATGCGGGCGCAGATTCGATTAGTTTCAATATTGCGGGCTGCTCCAGTGGGGTGTGCACCATCAGCCTGCTTTCGCCTCTACCCGCCATCACCGATGCCCTCACCCTTGACGGGATCACCCAGACGGGTGCAGCCTGCCCCAACACCCCGCGCATCATGATCAGCGCCGGCAACGCATCTGCGGCCAACAGCGCCGCCTTTGAACTCACCGACAGCGCCGACAACAGCCTGATTCGGGGTTTTTCGATCATTGGCTTTAACGGGGTCAATGGGCGTGGTGTATGGTTCAACAGCGCCGATAACAGCCGCCTTGAATGCAGCTTCATCGGTTTGCGCACCAATGGGGTGACCACCGCCCCCAATACGGTTGGGGTTTATGTGAGCGGCGCTGCTGCCAACAACGTGATCGGCACCAACGGTGACGGTACCAACGACAGCACCGAACGCAACCTAATCAGCGCCAACACCAGCTATGGGGTGTACCTCACCGATGCTGGCACGACAGGCAACCGGATCGCCGGGAACTACATTGGGGCGAAGGTGAGTGCCAATGAACTTGCGGGGAACAGTTACGGAGTGTACCTGACCAATGGTGCGGCCGGAAACTATATCGGCAGCAATTTTAATGGGACGGCGGATGAACTTGAGGGTAACCTGATCGCGGGCAACCTCAACGATGGGATCGCCCTTGTGGGCGCGGCTTCCACTGGCAATCGTATCTCGCGCAATCGACTTTACACCAATGGGGGCATGGGCATTGACCTCAACGACAACGGCTTAAGCACCAATGATCTCAATGATCCCGACACAGACCCCAATAACCTTCAGAACTTCCCGCTGGTGACCACGGGTTTTGAGATGGGGCAGACCTTAATTGGCACCCTCAACAGTCTTGCTTCCCAGAACTACCGTATCGAGTTTTATGCCAGTGCTACCTGTGACGGCACCGGGAACGGCGAAGGTCAAAGCTTCATGGGCGCGGTTACGGGCGCAACCAACGCCAGCGGGAATCTGAGCTTCAGTGTGAATGGTCTGACCGTACCGCCCAACCAACCTTATGTGACTGCACTGGCGATCAACACCAGCAGCGGGGATACTTCCGAGTTTTCGCCCTGTTACCACTTCACACCTCAGACCTATACAGTCATCAACACCAACGACAGCGGCGCGGGCAGCCTGCGTCAGGCGATCATCGACGCCAATCTGCAACCGGGCAAGGATACGATCAGCTTTAACATCCCGGCGGGATCATGCCCCGGCGGAGTGTGTACCATCACCCTCAGCAGCGATCTGCCCATCATTTCTGCGCCCCTGATCCTTGATGGCACCACTCAAGGTGGCGCAAGCTGCCCCAACACGCCACGGGTGGTCATTCAGGGGAGTAATGCTCTCAGTTACGGGATTCAGGTGAACAACGGCGGTTCAACCAGCTTGATCCGAGGGTTGATCGTTGGCGGTTTTGGGGGGACAAATGATACAGGCATTCTACTCAACGATGCCGACAGCGTAAAAATCCAGTGCAGTTTTGTGGGCACCGATGCGTCAGGTACTGCGGCCAACGCCAACAACACCGGGATTCGCCTTATGGGTGGTGCCTCCAATGTGATCATTGGGGTTGATGGCGATGGGATCAACGATGCTTTAGAGCGCAACCTGATCGCAGGCAATACGAACGTCCAGATCACCTTTGCGGATGCTGCTTCCGGGGGTAATCGGATCGCGGGCAGCTATATTGGTATCGATGTGACCGGGATGGCCAATCTGGCGGGTTGGTTAAGTGAAGGGGTCACCATCCTTTCCACCAACAACCTGATCGGCACGAACAGTGATGGCATCAGCGATACCCTCGAACGTAATATCATCGGCTCTGGTTGGTTCGCCAGTTCGGGCATAAGCCTTCAGGGCAGTTTCAACCGCGTTTCGGGAAACTATCTTTGGGTCAATGCCGCTGCCACCGCCAGCCTCGGTGGAAATCTGTTTGTGAATGGGATCGTCATCAGTGCCCCTGATAATGTGGTGGGCACCAACGGTGACAGTTACGGCGACGCCCTTGAAGGCAATGTGATTGGCGGGATCACCTACTCTGGGGTCGTACTCAACGCCTCCAACAACCGGGTAGCGGGCAACGCCATCGGGGTAACCCCGACAGGGATCGCTATTGCTAACGGGGACGGTGTTGAGATCACCCAGCCCTCGAACATCATTGGCAGCAACGAGGATGGGATTTCTGACACCCTTGAAGGGAACGTGATCGCTTTTCATGGTGAAGATGGTGTCTTCATCACTGGGGCTGCTGCCAGCCGTAACCGCATTGCCCGCAATCGTATCTATAACAACACCGGATTAGGGATCGATCTGGGTGATGATGGGGTGAGCGCCAATGATGGCGGTGATGGGGACACTGGCCCCAACAATCTTCAAAACTTCCCCACCCTGACCAGCGCGGTGCTGGGCGCAGGCTCGGTGACCGTCTCTGGCACCTTAAACGCCAGTGCAAGCACCTCATTTCGGATTGAGATCTATTCCAACACTGCCTGCGGGGGTTCGGGCAATGGGGAAGGGCGCAGTTATCGGGGTTTTGTGAACGTGACCACCAATGGTGGTGGGAACGCAAGTTTCAACCTGAACGTGGACTTCAGCCTTGATGAACCGTACTATTCGGCCCTTGCCATCCGCACCAGCGGCGCTGCCAGCGGTGATACCTCTGAGTTCTCAAACTGCGTCACCTATGTAGGCAGCACCTACACGGTGACCAGCACTGGGTCGGGCAGCAATGCCGGTACCCTGCGATATGCGATCAATCAGGCCAACAGCAGCAGCGACTTCAGCGTGATCAACTTCAATATCCCCGCAAGTGCTTGCACAGGTGGGGTATGTACCATCGCGCCTATCCCTCTGCCCACCATCACCGCACCCGTATGGATCAACGGGACTTCTCAGTCGGGTGCAAGCTGCCCCAACACGCCGCTGATCGATCTCAATCTCTCAGGGCAGACCATGCGCTTTACCGCTGGCGCTAACCGCAGCATTGTACAAGGGCTGATCCTCAGAAACACCGCTTCCCGTGCGATCTGGTTTGATGGCAGCAGTGACAATGTGGTCATTTGCACCTTCATTGGCACCAGCGCCGATGGCTCCGCATGGAGCGCGGTCAGCGAAGGCATTTATATCAATGATGGGGCCCGCAATCGAATCGGCACCGATGCCGACGGCTTTAATGACGGTGCTGAAGGCAACCTGATCGCGGGCAATACGGCCATCACCATCACGGGCGCAAGCAGCACCCAAAACCGGGTCGCGGGTAACCTGATCAACCTTCGGCTTGACGGCACGGCCATCATTCAGAACAGCGCAGCCATCAACCAGTATGGGATTCAACTGCTCAATGGTGCGATCAACAACTGGATTGGCACCGATGGACAACGGGCGGTTAACCTCAACGCCCGGAACACCATCGCCGGCGTGAATGTGCCCGCGATTATGATCAACAATGCCACCCAAAACACCATTGCAGGCAACACTATCGGGGTGAACACCAGCGGCACGGGGCTGCTGGACCCAGCCCGCCTCACCAGTGGGATCACCATTCAGGGCGGCGCGACAAGCAACATCATCGGCACCAACGGCGATGGTCAGGGGGACGCCGCTGAAGGTAACCTGATCGCGGGCAATGCCAGCATTTTTGTGCTGATCACGGGGGCGGGCACCAACACCAACCGGGTCGCAGGCAACACCATCGGCACCAACGCCGCAGGCACGGCCCGCTTGGGCGCGCTCAACAGCGTTGGGGTGAGCATCACCACCAGCGCGGCCAACAATATCATCGGCACCAATGGTGATGGGCAGGCGGATGTGGCCGAACGCAACCTGATCGCGGGCAATCCCCTCTATGATGTGCTGATCAGCAGCAGCAGCAACAGGGTGGCGGGTAACTTCATCGGCACCAACGCGGCGGGCACGGCCGCCATCGGCACCAGCAGCAGTGCCAATGTTCAGCTTGGGGCGGGGGGCCAGCCTGCTGCCAGCAACATCATCGGCACCAACGGCGATGGGGTCTCGGATGCCCTTGAAGGCAACCTGATCGGGGGCAGCACCCTTGTGGGCATCGGGATCAATGAGGTTGGCTCCCAAAACAACCGAATCGGGGGCAATCAGATCGGGCTAAATCTGGACAAAAGCGCCGCGCTTGTTTTGCGTTATGGGATCGCTATTGCCAACGGTGCAGCCAACAACCTGATTGGCAGTGATAACAACGGCACCAGCGACTCGGTTGAGTCCAACCTGATCAGCGGCACCACCGAAGATGGGATCGTGGTCACTTCGCCCAGTGCAGTGGGCAACCGCTTCTCGCGCAACCTGATCTATGGCAATACGGGGATCGGCATTGACTTAAACGACGACGGGATCAGCCTCAATGATGCAGGCGATGGTGACAGTGGTCCCAATGGGCTGCAAAATACGCCCGTGCTGGCAAGCCTGTTGAATGGGGGCGACTCGGTGAGTGGATTGCTCAACAGTACTGCCAACCGCACCTTCCGTTTGGAGTTTTTCGCCAGTTCAAGCTGCACCAGCGCCGCCAACAAAGCAGGTCAGAGCTTCATGGGTGCGGGCACCACCACTACCGATGGGAGCGGCAGCGCAGTTTTCACCATTGCGGGTCTGACTCCATTAACGGGGCTGCCTGCTGTCACTGCCACCGCCACCGACACAGTCACAGGCGATACTTCCGAGTTTTCCAACTGTGTGACTCCGGGACTGATCATCGATCACACTGATCCCAGCACGCTCTTCGCGGATGAGGGATCCTTTGTGGCCGAGGGCGCAAGCATCGGAGATCGGTTCCTGCTGCGCTTCCCTACTGCACCTACCGGCCCTGTAACTGTGACCATCACCAGCAGCGATCCGTCACGGTTGCGCATCCTGACTTCGTTTTTCCCGTCTTTCAACTCGGTTGGGAGCGCGAACTATACCTACAACCCGTCGGACTGGTCGATCCCTCGCGCTGTGAATCTGTTTGCCCCTGAAATCAGCAGCGATCCGGTTGGCCCGGAGCGTTTCACCGTGACTCTCACGGTTACAGCCACTGCCGACCCGGTGAACTACCCCATTGGGTTGATGTCCCAGACTCAGGTGGTGTATGTGTATGATCCGGGGTTGAGCATCACGCCCACAGGCACCCCCACCCTCAACCTGCCTACCCCGGGCAGCCGCGGCAGCTACGCTGTGGCCCTGAGCGCACCGCCCGGTTTGATCCTCTATACAGGCGGGGTGATCAATAAACCAGAAGTGGTTACGGTGGGAATCGGCACCATCACGGGTACGGGCAGCATCAATGTCGGCCCTACCAGCCGATCTTTTAACCGGGCGAATTGGAATCAACCTCAGACTTTTGAGGTGACCCGTACCGCCGCCGGGACGATGACTATCAACCACCTGATCACTTCGGACATCACCGGCGTTGCCACTTCGCGCTACGGCGGCCCCAACCCGGTGACAGTCTCCAGCGCTGTGATCAACACCCCGGCGGATGTGCGCTTGACTCACAGTGCCTCACCCAAAAACAGCAAACTGCCTCTGGGCGCGGAGATCGTTTACTCCGTTGCGCTTCACAATCAAGGGACAGGCGATTCGTGGGACTTAAAACTGACCCACCGCTTGCCACAGGGTGCGGCCTTTGTCTCGGCACAATCAGGGGTGGGCGTTCCTTGTGTCTATGACCCCGCCCTCAATCTGGTCAAGTGTGACTATACCGGGCGCAAATTTGGGGTCGGGCAAATGGATACGGTCACGATCCGGGCCAGAGTCAATGGCGCGGCGGGGCTGCCTCTGATCGCCTACGCCTCTGTGACAGGGCTGCAAGCGGACCCCAACCCTAAAAACAACACCGACATCGCCTCGCCCGTGAATCATGTGGACGGCCCCACCACAGACATCTACAGCATTGATCCGGTATTCGGCAGCCTGCTGCGCCTGACCAACGATCCCACCGACGACTATCAGCCCGCCTACAGCCGTGACGGGGGCAAGATCGCTTTTGTATCGATGCGTGATGGCAACGCTGAAATCTACACCATGCGGGCGGATGGTTCTTCGCTGCGCCGTCTGACCCGGCACAGTGACCCTGATCTGTTCCCGGCGTGGTCACCCGATGGAACCCGGATCGTTTTTGCTTCCTCCCGCGATGGCGGTGGGATGCGTCTGTTTGTGATCGACGCCGACGGTGCAAACCTGCGGGAATTGGGCGGAGGGGCCGAGGCTCAACAGCCCACATGGTCACCTGACGGCAGCCGAATCGCTTATGTGGCCGGGGTTGGCAGCGGCAGTTTTGATCTGTTTGTGATGAATGCGGATGGTACTGGGGTCACCCGCCTCACTGAGGGGTTGAAAGTGCAGTTTCCGGCGTTCTCACCGGACGGCAGCAAGATCGCTTTCACTGCTTACCGTGACGGGAATGCGGAACTGTACCTGTACCAGAACGGCGCTGCCCGCCGTTTGACCCACAACACCTTCCGTGACGAAGACCCCACATGGACACCGGATGGGACTCGTCTGGTGATGGTCAGTGATCGCACGGGTCGCTCTGGCATGTATCTGCTGTGGCTGAGCAGTGGACAGGCAGTGCCCGTGCGCAATACTGGGGTGAAGGACTCTCAACCCGCATGGGGCGGCAGCCGGATCGTGTTTGCGCGGCTGCGTTGAGGCGCTTCAAGCGCTGTCCCCAAACAGCAAAATCCCCCTCGCCCAATTACGGCTAAGGGGGATTTGTTTTTTAGAGGGTAAACGAGGATTCGTTCACTTAGGCGATGGTGACCTGTTCACACAGGTACACATCTTGAATCGCATGGAGGAGGGCTGCCCCTTCGTTCATCGGGCGCTGGAAGGCCTTGCGCCCGCTGATCAAGCCCATACCGCCAGCACGTTTGTTGATCACTGCGGTCAGCACCGCTTCGGCAAAGTCGTTGGAGCCGCTTGCGCCGCCGGAGTTGATCAAACCTGCACGTCCCATAAAGCAGTTGGCCACCTGATACCGGGTTAGGTCGATCAGGCTCTCGCTGCTGAGCTTGCTGTAGATGCGCTCATCGAGTTTGCCGTAGGACGAGCCGCCAGTATTGAGGGCCTTGTAGCCGCCCGTGTGGGTGGGCAGTTTCTGTTTGATGATGTCCGCCTGAATGGTCACGCCCAAGTGGTTCGCCTGACCGGTCAGGTCCGCCGAGGTCTCGTGGTTCACGCCCTCAACTTTGAAAGCGTTGTTGCGGGTGTAGCACCACAGCACCGTGGCCATGCCGAGGGTATGGGCTTCATAAAAGGCCTGAGCGATCTCGATCAGTTCACGGGTGGCATCGGCCGCCCCAAAATAAATCGTGGCGCCAACGGCAACCGCGCCCATGTCCCACGCCTGACGCACCTTACCAAAGAGCACTTCTTCACTCTTGTTGGGGTAGGTCAGCAGTTCGTTGTGGTTGATCTTAACAAGGAAGGGGATCTTATGGGCATACTTGCGCGAAACCGCACCCAGCACCCCAAAGGTAGAGGCTACCGCATTGCAGCCGCCCTCAATGGCCAGTTTGACAATGTTTTCGGGGTCAAAGTAGGCAGGGTTGGGCGCAAAGGATGCCCCAGCGGAGTGCTCGATACCCTGATCCACGGGCAGGATCGAGAGGTAACCAGTGCCCCCTAGACGCCCATGATCAAACATGGACTGAAGGCTGCGCAGCACCTGCGGATTGCGATCAGAGTGGGCCCAAACCTTGTCTACAAAGTCAGGGCTGGGCAAATGGAGCGATTCTTTGCTGATCGTCTTGCTGGTGTGATTCAGCAGATCGTGTGCCTTGTCACCGAGCAGTTCGGCGATCTTATCGATGGTCAAATTTTGAGCGGGAGCGGCAACAGCCATGGTAGAATCTCCTTTATATTTTTCCACTTTATCTGTCCCTAAAAGGCTAGTATAACGCAAAAAAGCGCCCTTTGGCGCTCTTTTGATCACAATTAGGCTAGTGAGGGTTGTCACTAATTGCAGCCGGGTGAGATCAGGGCTGGCTTGAAAGTGACCTCACCCTGCAAGCACTTCTGCAATATCCTGCGAAGTGCGCGAAGCGGCATAGAGCACGGGCCCTATTTTTTGATCTTTATCGACCAGTACCGCGAGGGTTGCCCGTCCTGCTGGATAAACCACCATCACCCCATCCTCACCCTCCATCAATAGACGTTCGAGATCACCTTGCTCTAAACGCCCTAAGGTGCGTTCCGCCAGACCTATCAGGGTGGCCGCCATGGCCGCTACTTGAGGGCTGCTGGTGGGGTTTGCTAGGTAGTCATCATCATTGCTTGGGGGATAAGCCGCGACGAGCAGTCCGTCACGATTCACGACCACTGACGCCTTGATCCCCGGCACAACCGTGTGCATCCTGCGCAGCGTATCATCAATTAGCTCTTGTCGAAACTTGGGGCGTGTCATCCCGCTCTCTCTTTCATCGTTTCTGGCGCAAAAGATACTTGTTATCAAGGTTGAGGGCTAGTGTCAACCGTTGGGTGCTCCTATGTATCCTTCAGTATAGGCAAAGGCTCTAATCCTACCAATTTTAGCATCAGTTCGGGCATTTGTGCGGTCTCTTCACACATTCTTCAGAACTATCCCTTACGGCTCATGATCTAATCATAGGCCGAACTTGCCCCCAATTTGAATATTAATCCTATTCTAGGTACACTACGGAGCGTATGGGACAATTGTACCTAAAGGGTTGGGCGCTTGCTCCTGCCCCATCTCCCCCACTGCCCACCGTTCGTGCGGGGGTGCCCATCAAGGGGATGGAGATCAGGTTTTATGGGGATGTTGCACTCAGGCTTATTTTGCCCTGTAGGGCAAATCGGGAGCAACCGGGTTCAACTGGGTAAATCTTATACCATCTAAAAACGAGTGAACTCATGTCAAACACCCTTTCCGCCGCTGTTCACGAGCACCCTTCACGCTATTGGGAAGGCGGAAATTATGAACTGAACATGACCTTTGAAATGCTCCGAGATCGTCAATGGTATCAGATCATCCAGACGATTTGGGAACACAGCGCCATGTATGGGCCGCTTGCGGGGCGGTTTTCGCCTTTGCCCAATGCCCAACCGGGAGGCAAACAGGCGATCCAAGCGCCCCCGCCCACAGCGGCTTTGATCCAGCATGGGATGGTGAAGATCGGCGCGTTTCAGGTGGGCTGTGATGTTCAGGCCACCCGTTCGCTTTTTGAATGCGTTTCAATCCTCATCCCACTGGGCATGTTTGAAGGCATTGAGGGCGGGGCCGGAGTGCGCTTGCGCAATCCCCAACTGAGCGCGCTTGACGAGATTTTTTACGATATTGCGCTGGCTGTGTACGATACTGTCCCCTTCCAGATCGCGGCCATTGGCTACGAACGCGCCTGCCAGTTGATCAGTGAACTGCGTACCGACAGCGAAGCGCGCCACCACTTTTTGGTAAGCGGCAACTTTTTGGCGCAGGATCAGACCCTGCTGGAGATCGAACCTGACCTCTCAGCCTACCAAGAAGTACGCCCCAATTTGCGCTGGCTTGCCCCACGTTTTTAGAGATGCACCCTCTTTAGGACTTCAGCGTTCACCGCCCCGCATCCAATGATCTCTGTGGCTTTTGCGGGGCTTCAAAGCGACTCCTAACACCCTCTGAGAAAGCATTAATTTGGCAAGGGTAGTCTCTCAGCGCTACACTACCGCCGTTAATGCGCGGTCATTGGGTTGTAAATACTGCCGCGCATATTTTTGAGGAGGAAGTGCAACGTGAGAAATCGTCAATCCTTCGCTCCCCGCCTCACCCGTCTGATGATCCCTTTGATGCTGCTGGCAGTGGTGGCATTTACAGGCGGTGTGGTTATGGCGCAGGGCGGAACACCCCAAAAAATCCGGATCGGCGAGACGGTCACGGGTACCCTAAACGCCGAACAGTTCGCTCAGGTCTATACCTTTGACGGCGAAGCGGGACGGACGATCTCGATCACCGCAACCAGCCAAACAGAGTCACTTCGGGTGGCGCTGATCCTGAGTGATGCCGATGGCAACATCGTCGCCCGAAGCAGCAATTTGACCGGCCCAGAGACGGCGATCAGCGGCGTTAACCTGACCGCTTCGCGCCCCTACTATGTGACTGTCCTTCGGGCCACAGGCGCTCAGGGTGATGCGTCCGGGACGTTCAGCCTTGCCCTGACTGGCGATGCTGGCACATCCGTACCTACCGAAGTGACCCTTGCCCGGGGGATGTCTATTACCCTCAGTTGGAGCACCACCGACGACCTCGACATCGAAGTGCGTGATCCGGTGGGTGGTTCAGTCTACTTTGATAACCGTGAAGTTCCCAGCGGTGGCAGCCTGAACCGAAATACCAATGAAGCCTGCGAAAATACCTCACGCAGTGCCTCCGAAACGGTCAGTTGGGGCCCCGGCAGTGCACCTGCGGGCAGTTATGAAGTATTGGTGTACTTTAACCGGGTGTGCGAGACTCAAGCGAGCGCCGTCCAGTTCACCGCCGCAGTGACTGTTGATGGTACCGCACTGGCTCCGGTGACGGGTTCGCTCAACCTCAATGAGCAGTATGTGTTCAGTTACGTGCTGGCCTCACCTTCAAATGTGAGCCTACGTCAGGGTGGCGCAAACCCCCTGCTGATCAATTTGACTCCGTTCACCGATCAGCTTTCCCGTCCCATTGATCTGGCCGGGCGCACCACCGTTCAGGGGCGCATCACCAACCAGAGTCAGGTTGATGTGTGGGCCTTCCAAGGCACAGCCGGCGCAGTGGTGACCGTCGATATGGTTGCAATCCTCGGCGGCAGCCTTGATCCTCAGCTCATCCTGATCGATGAGCAGGGAAACGTGGTGGACTCCAACGACGATGCCAACCGTCAGACCCGCAACGCCCGCATCGAAAACAAAACTCTGCCTGCCACTGGCCGCTATCGGATTGTGGCTACCCGGTTTGGCAAGAATATCGGGGGCACCGAAGGCAGCTACCAGCTTACGGTGACGGGTGCGGGTTCGGGCACCACGGCCGCGGTCACCCCCGGCGCAGCGACGACGCCCGTCGCCCAGCCAACCACATCGGGAATCGTCGCGGGTATGCCCACGGGCAGCATCAACATCAGCTTGACATGGAACAACCGCGCTGATATGCGCATCCTCGTGCGTGATCCGCAGAACCGTTCCCTGTTTTCGGATGTGCGTCAGGTCACGGGTGGCGGCATTTTGGAGCGGATCGATAACCTCAACTGCCAGAATCTGACGACCACCCCCAGCACTTACGCCTATTGGCCGAACGATCCGCCGTTGATCGGGACGTATGAGGTGCAGGTGTGGATGAATAATCAATGCAGTGAGCCGACTCCCCCAACCTTTACGCTGGTGGTTTCGGTGCGCGGGCAAGAGATCATCCGTGAGGTTAACCGCCCTGACCTGACCAAAAACATCACCGTCTTCACCTTCACAGTGGATGCTCAGGGGAGCGCCACAGCAACCAAGGGCGGTATCTTCACCCGTCAGTTGGGCACGGACGTGGGCGACATCAGCACCCGCATCCCTGATGCGGAGAATCTGGTCTATGGACGGGCTGTGGCCGGGGTGATTGATGCGACCACGCCCTATGTGGTCTATACCTTCCAAGCGCGGGCGGGCGACCGTCTGCGGATTGGGATGCGGAGCATCACCGGAACCCTTGACCCCTTCCTCTATCTGTTGGACTCGGCTGGCTTCCAGATCGCTGCCAACGACGATGTTCAGGCAGGGCAGGACGCAAACTCGCGGATCGACGCGGTGATCCCGGCCGATGGGGCTTACATCGTGGTTGCATCGCGTTTTGGGGCAGTCTTTGGGGGAACCAGCGGAACCTACGAATTGTCGATCTCGCCCCTTACCCGTTAAGATGGGTACAATCTAATCACTTCAATGGAATTGGGGGGCATTTCTGCCCCCCTGCAATGGGTAGGGAGTTTCAATGCGAAAGCTGACGTTTTTACTCGTCCTTGCGGTATTGGGGGTGATCCTTGCTGGATGTGGTTCACCGCCACCGCTGGTCTCCGAAAAATATCTGGCCGATACCAGTATCATTTCCCAAGACCCTTGCGGCCCGCCGTGTTTTGCGGGGATCACCGTTGGGGAAACCACCTTCGCGGACGCTTTAAGCAAGATCAAAGCGAATACGACCGCCTTTAAGGATGTGCAGAGCCAAGACGATCCACCTCAGGCTGCATGGTCAGATGCGGTGAATGGCGAGGCCTGCTGCCAGATGACCGCGGATAAAAATACCGGTTTGGTGGACGCGATTCTGCTGCGTCTTGCGCCCAAGATCACCATCAAGGATGTGATCGCCAAATATGGTGAACCGGAGTATGTCTCAGTGCTGGGGCAGGATTACAGCGCTGACGAAACCGCAGTGGGGTTAATTTATCCCAAGATCGGCAATGTGTTGTGGGTGATGCCGGGCAATGGCTCAAGCACCCTCGATGAGAACGACCCGGTGGTGATCGCCCTCTATTTTGCACCCGACACCATTCAGGATCTGCTCTCTACTGCAACCCTGATGAAGTGGACTGGGTACGAGTCGGTATCCTTCTACCGTACCGCCACTCCCATCGTAACCCCTATCCCGACCACGACCCCGACGCCCGCACCCTAAACCTGCGGCGTCTGAGGCTGTTTTGATCAAAAAGCACACGCCCCTGCAACTCGTGTTGTAGGGGCGTGTTGTTTGTGAGGACTCGTTCAAAAATGCCGACAGGCTTTTTACTGACTCTGTTTATGTTTGCCACCCAAAGAAGCCGGCAGCATCAGGGCCGCCACACAGCCCAAGACCGCGATCACCCCCACTACCTGATACCCAGTGGTGAAGCTGGTCTTTTCGATCAGCACTCCCAAAAGCTGGCTGCCTACCGCGCCCGTTGCAAAGATCGAGCCGAGGATCAACCCAGACGCCAGTCCTTTGTTACCCGGCATGAGACTCTGGATCAGCACTACCACCACAGGCACGGTGCCGCCCGCAAAAGCGCCCGTTGCCACGGCGATCACCACCGCAAGGGCCCCGTCCGCTGTGGGCAAGAGTGCGATCAGAGGCGCACCCAGAATCAAGCTCAGGGCGATCACCCACCGCCGATCCCAACGATCTGCCAGCCAACCAAAAAAGACTCCGGCGGTGGCGGAGGCGATCCAAAAGGCGCTGGTGATCGCCCCATATTCACTAGGCAGCCACCCTTTCTGGGCAAATAACAGGGGCAAAAAACTGGCAGGGCCCAGATGGGCAATGCTGCGCAGCACAATAAAGAACGCGATCAGGAGGAGAGTCCAGCCGCTGAAACGTGAGAGCGCCTTACCCAAACTCACTGTTTCCCCAGTATTCTGGGCCTTGTGGCTGTCATGGGAGGCCCGGTTGGGCAGGGTAAAAAACATGAACAGAACGGCTGGCACAATGATCAAGGCCAGCCCTAAAAGGGGCGCAGCATCAGCGGGTTTGGGCAGCCCATCACTCGCCCGGCGCACATGATCCAGTGTGAGGCCCGCAAAAAACGGACCCAGCGCCAGCCCGGTTTGCCCGCCAAGGAAAAATAGGGCGGTATTGCCTGCGGCGCGGGTCTTTTTGGCCTCTGAAGCCACCATCGCCCCCACCGGATGAAAAGCACCGCTGCCCAATGCCGAAAGGGCATAAGGCACGATCATCAGCCAAAACTGCCCCTGAAGCCCAAAAAAGATCGCCAAGCCCATAAAAAAAGCGACCCAAGCCACCCCGCCGGGCGCTTGAAAACGCCCACCGGTGCGGTCACTGAGCCAACCAAAAAAGGGCTGTGAGAGCGCGCCGATCAGGTCGCGCAGGCTGATCGCAAAACCGATCTGGGCGGCGCTGATGCTCAGGACGCTGGTGGCAATAAAGGTGATGGTCACGGGGCCCATGCTCATGCAAATGTCGTTGGCCATGTGACCGAGGGAGACGGCCCACACAAGGCGGGAACTGCGGCTTTTGGGTGGGGATTGATCCGGCTGAGGACGCGCCAAAAGTTGGGTAAATGACTGCATTCCGGGTTCCTGTTCTGGATATGGATACTCCCGGATGCGCCGTGCTCCATCCGGGAACGCTGAAGGTGTGCGGACTTCTCTTTTACTCCGCCGCGATCAGTTTTTCACGCCGTTTTACATCCTTGATCCGCTCCTCATTGTTGAGGATGCGCTTGCGGATGCGCAGGTTGAGGGGAGTCACTTCAAGCAGTTCGTCCTCCGCCAAAAATTCAAGGCAGTCTTCGAGGCTCAATTGGCGCGGCGGGGTCAGGCTCCATGCCTTCTCACCGGAGGCGGCCCGAACGTTCGTCATGTGTTTAGCCTTGGCCACGTTGACGGCCAAGTCTTCGGGGCGGATATGTTCGCCGACGACCATTCCCTCATACACGTCCACGCCCGCGCCTACAAACAGCGTACCGCGGGGTTGGGCGTTTTCCAGCCCATAGTTAGTGGTGGTTCCGTTCTCCCATGCGACCAAACTGCCAAACTGACGCCCCGGCATCGCGCCTAGATACGGCTCATAACTATGAAAGAGCGAGTGCACCTGCCCCATGCCGCTGGTGGCGCGCATAAAATGCGGACGGAAGCCAAGCAGACCTCTGGTCGGGACGATATAGGTGAGGTAAGTGGTGCCTGATTCGGTGCGCATATCAACCATCTTGCCCCGTCGCCCGCCAAGCAGTTCGATCACAGTGCCTACCAACCCTTCGGCGACTTCAACATGAACTTCTTCGGTCGGCTCCAGCAGTTCGCCCGTTTCGGGGTCTTGATGGTAGATCACCTCTGGTTTGCTCACATCAAACTCAAAACCTTCGCGGCGCATGGTTTCGATCAAGATGCTGAGGTGTAGTTCACCCCGCCCACTGACCACAAACCGATCCGCGGTTTCGCCGTCGGCCACCCGCAGCGCCAGATTGCTGCGCATTTCATCGTACAGGCGCTGGCGGATTCGACGCGATGTGCCCCATCCGGTCTTACCTTCGCGCCCCGCAAAGGGTGAAGTGTTCACCCCAAAGGTCATGCGCACCGTGGGTTCTTCAACGCTAATCGGCGGCAAGGGGGTGGGGTCGTTCGGATCCGTGATGGTGTCACTGATGTGGATATTGTCCAACCCTGCAAAGGCCAAAATATCGCCGGCGCTCACCGCTTCCGTTTCCTGTTTGGAGAGGTTATGGTAGGTGAACAGGTATTCGATCCGCCCATTCTCCTTTTCACCCTGAGGGGTGATGCGTACCACATTCATGCCCTTGCGCATTGTCCCGGAGTGCAGCCGTCCGACGGCGATCTGCCCTTTGTAGTTGTCATACTCAAGGTTTGTCACCAGCAGGCGGGGCGGCGCTTCCATGTCCACTTCTGGCGCGGGAACCTCACGCAGGATCATCTCAAACAGGGGGGTCAAGTCCTCGGCCAGCGTATCGGCCTCACTGCCTGCGCGGGCAGTCAAACCAATGGCATATGCCACCGGGAAGTTTGCCTGTTCGTCGTTTGCGCCCAACTCAATGAACAGATCAAAGGTCTCGTTCAGGACTTCGGCAGGGCGGGCATAAGCGCGGTCAACCTTGTTGATGACCACGATCACCCGCAGCCCCATGCCCAAGGCCTTACGCAGCACAAAACGAGTCTGAGGCATGGGCCCTTCTACCGCGTCCACCAGCAGCAGAGCACCATCAACCATATTCAGGATACGCTCTACTTCACCGCCAAAGTCGGCGTGACCGGGCGTATCCACAATGTTGATCTTGACTCCATTCCAAGTGACCGCGGTGTTTTTGGCGAGGATGGTGATCCCCCGTTCCCGCTCCAACGGGTTAGAGTCGAGGATTCGTTCGCCTGCCGCCGCCGCACTCTCTGCACTGCGGAAGACATGTGCCTGTTTGAGCATCCCGTCAACGAGGGTGGTTTTTCCGTGGTCAACGTGAGCAATAATCGCAATGTTCCGAATATCGTTACGTTTTTGAAGATTCGAAGGCTTCTCGCCAGCTACCATACGCAGCACTCCAATACTCACTTTCGTCAGGGTTTAGGTGATGGAAGGAGTCTACCACAGGAACCCCCCTCCGAATATGATCAACTCGAACGAATCTGCCGTATTGGTGCGACTTTATCCTTGACCTTGCCCCACTTGCGCGAATCTCCCTTCGCGTTTAGGATGACCCCCGCACCGCTCATATGGATTGACTCAGCCTCACCAGAAGGGATCATTATGCGTCGTATCTTGCTGCTGATTGTGATTGGGGCGCTCATCGGAGCGGGGTGGCTGCCCACCGCATCCAAAGCGGACGCCCAACCCTCCACCCTGCACCCACGCCTGTGGCTCACCCCTTCATGGGTTGAGCAGCTTCGGGGATGGGCAGTGCCCATCAACCCGGTTTTTGCCGATGGTCTGCTGCCGCTGGTGGAGCGGGCAAAATCGGATATGGATGAAGGTTACGTGCCTCAAGAAGACTGCGGACAACGGGCCTACACCGAGTACCCCACTGAGTCCTATGCGCTTCTGTTCGCCTTTATGGCCCAGATCGACCCAGACCCTCAAGCGCGGCAGGATTACGCACAGCGCGCCCGCAGCTTGCTGATGCATGTGATCCAGTTGGCCGCATTGGGGCCCGCCGCCGAGTCTGATCAAACCGAGCGCTGCCCCGGCGACCCTGACACCCCGGTTTATCCTCCGTTTCGGGATCCGCGCTTTTTCACCGAGGACTCGGATCGCCCCCGTTGGTATGGTGAGGGATTCGCCCTCACGGTGGACTGGATTTACGACAGCCTAAGCGCCGACGACAAAGCACGGATCAATCAGGTATTCACCCGCTGGGGCGCGGAGATCATTGAGCGTGCCTACCATCACCCTGAACCCGTCGGCTTGATCAACGATCCGGCTCTGCTCGCTGATCCGATGCAGGTTCGCTGGGCCGGCAACAACTATTTTACGGCGCACATGCGTAATCTGGGCATGATGGCCCTCGCCCTTGATCCAGCCGATTCGTCGGAAGCCCTTCAGGGCTACCTCAAAAACGCCACGGGTGCATGGCTCTATCTCTTTGACGCCCTGAGCCGCACCGAGGCCAAAGGCGGACTGCTGCCCGAAGGTTTTGAATACAGCCCCCAGACGGCCAGTTATGTGATCCAGTTTTTGCTGGCCCTCAAAACGGCGGGGCAGGCAGACCCCGCCCTGCACGGCCCTCAGGTGGTGCTGGAACAAAACCCCTTCTGGGATGATTTTGTGAGCGCCTTTTTGCACGCGATCAGCCCGGATACGGTTCTTGATCCCGATGAGGGGGTGACCGTTTATCAGCCTGCATGGTATGGTGACGCCCAGCGTTACCATTTGGCGGATTTTATTGACGCTTTTGGGGCCTTGGGGCTGTATGATCAGGTTGTGGGTAACCAGAACCGTCTAAACGCCCTACGCTGGATTCAGTTAAATATCCCCAGCGGGGGTGCGGCAGCCCTTGCGGATCGGGTGCGCCGCAGCGATAACTTTCGCTCCGCGATCCTGTACTTCCTGCTCTTTGATCCCGCGGCCCCACCCCCAACTGACCCTCGGGTTACCCTCCCGCCGGATTTTGTGGCCAGCGGATTGCAGCACTTGTTCAGCCGCACCGATTGGAGCGCCGAGGCCACATGGCTCACTTATGGCTTGAGTTGGAACAGCATTGATCATCAGCACGCTGACGGCAACCATGTCGAGTTTTACCGCAAGGGGGAATGGCTCACCAAGGCCCGCGTCGGTTACGCCAATATTGCCGAAGGGATCGCCAGTTCGGAGTTTCGCAATACCCTTGCCATTCAGAACTCGCGGCCCCTTGATCGGGACGATGACGACTGGCGTATTGACCTGTGGCGGCGCGGCTCGCAGTGGAATCTGGTCGCATCGGGCGATCCGGGGGTGCTGATCAGCGCCTTTGATCCCCTATATACCTATGCCGCTGGCGACGCCACCAACCTCTACAATTCCGAGTACGAAGGCGCTGTGGAAGTCAAACACGCCAGCCGTGCCCTGATCTGGCTCAAACCCGACCTGATCATCGTCTATGACCGTGCTGATGCCCCCGCAGAACGCTTTAAGCGGGTCTGGTGGCAGATCCCAGAAGCGGCCACCATCACCGGGTTCACGGCCAGTATGACTACCGCGAAAGGTCAGCAGTTGTTCATCACCGCCCTTGCCCCAGAAGGGGCGGTGATGCGGGTCGTTGATCCGGCTCAGGATGGGGTGGCGGATACCGTGGCCACCGGTGAGATCATGCGCGAACGGGTGATGGTGGAAGCCCCCGCCGCTGAAAAAGCCCGCTTTGTGCATGTCCTTCAGGGGGCAGATGGGGGTACCTCACCGCTGCCCGTCGCTTTGATCCGAAGTGCCCAAGGCAGTCCTTTTGAGGGTGCCGCGGTGAATGGCGCAGTGATCTTGTTCCCGGTGGACTTTGATCAGCCCTTCACCGGCACAGAGTACACCGCACCCGCTGGTACGACTGTGCATTTGATCACGGGGCTTGCGCCCGAAACAGCCTATGCAGTCACTCTGACTCCGCTGCCAGAAGGGATCAAAGTGGTGGTTGCACCCGCCGGGGAAGGGGGCCAAAGCTTCACCACCAACTCAGCCGGGCTGCTGACAATACGCACCTAAGAAGTCGCTTCCCCTGTTTCTGCCTAATAAGAAGGAAGCAGGGGATATATGTCCCCTCGCCCGCGAATTGCAGGGCGTCCTCCAACTTACGCATCGCGGGCAGGATCAGATCGCTCATTTCCGTATAAAACGCCTCTGCACCCACCCCCCGCCATGCCCCACCTTGAAGCTGATCGACCAGTCCTTCCACCTGAACGGTGAGGGCAACGGTCCTATCGGCGTGGCGCATAAACTGCTTCAGAATCTCCTGAAGGTGATCGTAATTCGCCTGAATACGCCTTGCAAACACCCGCTTGCCCTCCGTGTGACTTCTGCCCCATCACCCGGAAGCATAACCAACAGCGGCGCGATCCACAAGGATCGCGCCGCTGCTCAATGGTTGGCAGATTCTACAAAGCCCAGCAGCGGGGATTACCCCACACGCATCCGGAACCAGACCAGCACGGTATTACCACTGTCTGCGGAGAACGGCTCCCAGCCCTCTTTAAGCATGGCTGAGACGGCAGTGGGGAAATCCGCAAACGATTTGCGCTGGGCACCGCTTGCTTCAAAGATCATGGCATTGGGTCCCTGAACCATCGCTAATTTCCACATCTTTTAAGACCTCCTTTGCTCATCAAAAAACGCATGTGCTTTTTAGGCTGTGGTGAAGCTGAGTTTCTCCGCACCCGGCTGCCCATCAATTTTGACCGTTGTGCCTCCGTTGGGGTTGGCTGTGAGCAGGAAGTCCGCCAGAGGCTCCCGCACCGAACGCGAGATGATCCGGCGTAGGGGACGCGCCCCCCATTCGGGATGGTCGTTTTGGGCCATCATCCAGTCCTTAGAGGCTTGGCTGAATTCGAGTTTGAGGCCGCGCTCACTGGCCATCTTGATCTCCTTGTTCAGCATCAGATCAAGGATTTTGCGCAGTTCGTCCTCGCTCAGCGGGTGGAAGATCACGATCTCATCAAGGCGGTTGAGGAATTCTGGGCGGAAAAAGCCGCGCACTTCTTCCATAACCCCTTCGCGGTCTTCCTCGGTGATGGTGGTATCCCCCAGATACTCGTGCCCCAGATTGCTGGTGAGGATGATCACGGTTTCGCTGAAGTTGGCGGGGCGTCCCTGTCCATCAGTCAGCCGACCGGCTTCCAGCACCTGCAACAGCACATCCATCACCCGGGTATTGGCCTTTTCGACCTCATCAAACAGCACCACAATGTAGGGCTGTTGGCGCACCCGATCCGTAAGCTGTCCACCGCCCTCATAACCCACATAACCGGGGGGCGCACCGATCAACTTGTTGACGGCGCTCTCGTCCATATACTCGGACATGTCGATCTCTAGGAGGGCGTCCTCGCTGCTGAACATAAACTCTGCAAGGGCTTTGGCCAATTCCGTCTTCCCGACCCCGGTAGGCCCTAAAAAGAGGAAACTACCAATGGGGCGTTTAGGGTCTTTTAAGCCCACCCGTGCGGTCTTAACGGCCCGGCTTACGGCCAGCACCGCTTCTTCCTGCCCGATGATGCGCTCGTGAATGTGTTCGACCATGCTGGCGTACCGGGTGCGTTCATCCTGTCCCAGTTTGGCCACCGGGATGCTGGTGATCTGAGCAGCCGCAAGGGTGACGTCTTCGGCGTCCAGCACGGACTTTTCTTTGCCATTCTCGGCCCCCTGACGGCTCACATTGACCATGGCCGCAGCCCGGTGCAGCAGATGTTCAGCGCTGCGCGGCAGGGGCACTCCCGGACTCATGTAACGTTTGGCCAGTTTCACCGCGGTGGTGATAGCCTCATCCATGATTCCCACCTTGTAATCGGAGGAGATATGCGGCGCAATCACCTTCATGATCTCAATCGATTCGGCTTCACTGGGTTCGGAGACACGCAGCACCTGAACGTGATCGGAAAAGCCGCTGGCATTGGCGAGACGTTCATCAAAATCACTCTGGGTGGCCGTGCCGATGATCACCGGGTCAGAATCGAGGATCGCCTTTTGCACCAGCGGGGTTGCTTTGGGGAACTCGGCCTTGACCGGCCCCCCAAAAAAGCGCTCTAGCCGAGGGATGAACAAGATTCCATTCTTCGCCTGTGCCAGCCCACTGGTGATCGCCTGATTGGCATTGTCCAGCAGCGCCCCTTCCTCTATTGTGACCAATTTGGTCAGCCCTACGGGGCCCTTGCCTTCAGCCATCAGCAGACCGAGACTATAGATCAGAGAGCGTTTGCCCACCCCATCAGGACCTACAAGCAGCACATTACGGCGGATCCGTTGGGAGAGCATGTTGATCAGTTCATCCAGCAGCGGCTTGCGGAAATAAACCGCCCGCACCTCGCCTTTTTTGACCTTCTCAACCACATCATCCGCAGTGGTGGAGCGTTTGCTCACGGTGCGATCCGCGATCAGATCCGTCATCGACTTGGGGGTGATCCCAAATTGACGCAGCAGCCCGCCAGTGCTGATCTTACTCTCCGCCATGATCGCCAGCATGTGATCGGTATCAATGTACATTTCGTTACTGGCTTGGGCAACACTGAGGGCCTCGTCCAGCGCCACAATCATCTGACGGCTGAGCGAGACCTTTGCACCGCTGGCCGCAGTGAAGATCAGATCGCCGTCCACGTCCCGCCGCTGTTCAGCCGCAAGGCGCACTGAACTTTCGAGGCGGCTCAGATCGAGACCACGTTGGGTTTTAAAGTATTCAAGAGTCCTGCGGGCGGCGGTATCTTTGCTGCGGATGAGCGCCAATAAAACCGCTTCCGGGTAGAGGGTGCCTCGGCTGTAGGTTTTAATAATATCAACGGCGCTGTTCAGCACCGAGGTCATATCATCCGAGAGCAGTTTGGGATTGAGGGTGGCCATTTCCTGCCCCTTTAATGCGCTTTATGAACTGTTCCATATCGGTACAACAGTAGCGCGAAATCGGCATAAGGACAAGCCTGATCTCCGGGAGCGATGGGTTTGAGGAAAGCGCCTCCGTCCATGAGTGCGAACAGAGGCAGAGGAGGGGATGTGCGCTTAATCTGTATAAGACTTACGCAGTTGAGTTTGTTTACCCCGTATTTATCAAAAGGGGCAGTTTGAGGGGGCTTCCCCCTCAAAAACCTCGTTTTCCCCCTTCTCCAGAGGAGAAGGGGGCGTAATCATATTCGAGGAAGGGCGGGACTGGAGGGGTTCCCCCTCCCGGCGGAACGCACCATGTACACAGCAACGGGCAGTGCCAGCCAAAACCCCGACGCAGGCATTAAAATCACGCCCACGACGCAGATAACGGCCAAGCCCCCACCCCAAAATACGGGCAGAGGTACTTCATGTTTGAGCAGCCAGTGAGTCATCGCCCCATAGACAAACAAAAGGGCCCCAAACATCAGGAACCAGAATGCCGCATCTCGATCCCACCAAGGCGGATTAATGGTATTTACCACCCCAGCCCCAATGATTGCAGCGAGCGGTTCATAATAGACGATAATCCCCACAATCTGGTGTAAAACAGCGATTGCCATAAGAGCGATACCCAGACGTTTCACCATGATGTGTATGTCCCTCTCTGAGTTATGAAAACGGACAAAAGAATGGATGATCAAGCCTTGATCCCGGCACGCATCATGCGCTGAACCACAAGATGGTGAAAGGGACGAATCAGATTGAAGTACGCAAAGCCTGTCCAGTGATGATAGTGAACCGATGTGCCCACGTGAAAGCGGGTATGAGAAGGCGAAAGGGACTCCGCTGCGACGATCAGATAGGCGCTCAAATGGGACTCTGAGACACTGGCAACCCACCACTGATCCTCTTGGGCAGCCACCACTTTAAAAAATGAGGCGTATTTGCCCGCCTCAAAGGGGACGGTCTCAGGGCGCAGTTGAGGTTTAGGGGGAATCCCTGTCCGCGAAATCCGCAGCCCTCGGACGATCACGGCCCGCAGTCGATACAGCGAGTCAAGCCAGCGGGGATGGTACGCCAGACAACCCGCCAAAAAATGTCGCAGACTGACGCTGCCCTCGATCTGTTTTTCATCAAAGTGATTCGCCCCCTCTACAAAGGGGCGCATGGGTGTTAACTGACATAGATAGCTCATCACCGATCATCCTCTTCAAAAGTCCGCAAAGCCCTTTCCAACAAGGTATAAATTGCCTGAAGCTCATCCCTACCAAGTCGAGGCATGATCTCCTGTGCGCCGATCAAAACCACATAAAAAAGGTTGGCCATAACCCGTGACAGCACTTCGTCCCTGCCTAGATCACGCAGGATTTGCTGCAGGAATATGAGCCGCCGCTGATCCACCCGCTCTTGGTATGCCTGCGCCATCGGGCTGAGTTTTGCCCACGTGCGGATTGACGCCTCTTCTCCGCCATGGGTTTCAACCACGAGGGTGAGCAGCCGTCGAAGCTGCTGAGCAGGGCGCTCTTGCGTTTGGCTAAAGGCGATGAATTGCGAGGTGTAACGATCTTCCCAATGCTGAAGCAGGGCCTCAAGATAGGCCTCCCGGTTCTGAAAATGGTGATAAAAGGAACCTTTGGTTACCCCCAGCCGCTGGCACATGCCATCAATTGTCAAGGCTTCAACCCCTGCCTGCACCAGAACCGTCAACCCTTGTTCCAGCCAGTCTTCTCGTTTATGTCGAGTCATATAACCTCATACCCCAATACCATACCATACGGTATGGTATGTTGTCAACACCCTCCGAGATTTTGTTCACCGATCATGCCTCCCTCTGGTAATGCTTGTCCAGAATCGCTACAATTCGCGGTAAGGTTAGGGTATCGCTTCCATCAGGTGCAGGAGAGACATTTATGCCTGTGATATTGGGACAGGTCGAAATGGATGATCTGGCGAAAAAACTCGCCAAGATGCGTTTTAATCGGGCAAAGGCGCATGTGCGCAGTCTCGATAAAAAGGGCAAACTGGATATTTTCCGGGTGGTGGTGGGGGCTAATCAATGGCACACCAAATACACCCTACCCACGCTGGGACTGCAAATTATCCTCGTAGAACGCCGTGAGGAGACCGGATCGCCCAATCATCTGGGGTTCCGCCGTACCCGCTTTCGGTATGTTGAAGCCCGGGTGGAGCCGATCCCCGACAAAGTGCGCGAGCGCCTGATCGAAAAAGCCGACGACGCCGCTGCTGTCTGAACCTTTGCCGAATTTCACCTCTGCGGGCGGGTGCTGAACCCGTCCGCCGTTTTGTCTCCTCAAAATCCGTACAAAGATCGCATCTGAAGGGCACATCATGCTCGTTGATACGCATTGTCATCTGGACTATCACGATTTTGAAGCGGATCGGGCCGAAGTGGTGGCCCGCGCCACTGAACAAGGCGTGACCCGAATCATTATCCCCGCAACCGACGCCCGATCCGGGGCTGCTTCCCAAACGTTGGCTGAGGCTTATCCCGGAATCTACTTTGCGGCGGGCATTCATCCTAACAGCACCGCAGGTTATACCCCGGATCAGCTTGGACCCATTGAGGCGCTGGCACAACATCCGCGCTGCGTGGCCATCGGTGAGATCGGTTTGGACTATTACCGCGATTCCAGCCCCAAAGCCGATCAGCATCGGGCCCTCAAAGAACACCTCAATCTGGCGGCCCGCTTGGGCAAACCAGTGATCCTTCACAACCGCGAATCCAGCGATGATCTGCTGGCGATCCTCGAACAGTGGGTGAAAGGACTTCCGGAATCCCTACGGGCCCGCCCCGGTGTACTGCACTCTTTTTCGGGGAGTATGGAAGCGGCCCAGAAAGGTCTAGCCCTTGGCTTTTATCTGGGTTTTACCGGACCGATCACCTTTAAAAATGCCGAAGAAACCCGTCGGATCGCGGCGATGGTACCGCTGGATCGGCTGCTGGTGGAAACCGACGCGCCTTTTCTTGCGCCCCAACCACACCGCGGCAAACGCAATGAGCCGGGGTATGTGCGCCTTGTGGCGGAGCGGATCGCAGCCCTGCGCAACATGCCTGACGCTGAGTTTTTCGCCCAGACCACCCACAATGCCGAACGCCTGTTTGGTCTGTAGTAGGGGGTACGCAGTTGCTCTCATCCCCGGAGGCAGGTCTCGCCCTTACGAGGGATTCGGTAGAGGCGACCCCACATAGTCGCCCGGCCTGTGATGATGTAACTACTCAGGGGTCAGAGAGGCAGGGGGGAGAGAAGGGACGACCGAGGAGGGACTGAAAGAGAACG
>JACSRJ010000213.1 GCA_014879835.1 Anaerolinea sp. | reverse complement strand
CCCCCCTCAAACTGCCCCTTTGGCTAAAGACCTACCCTCGTTCGCTTTTTGCCCGCGTGGTTTAGGGCTGCTTCACGGGCACATCAACGGTGATGACCGTGCCCGATTCAAAGGTCAGGGTCAGGCTCAGGGTATCGCCGGGGGCGAGGTCTTCCTTCAGTTCCATCATCATGATATGCAGCCCGCCGGGTTTTAGTTCCGCCATGCCACTTGCCGGAATCTCGATGCCGCCTTCAACCGGGATCATCTTGGCCACATCATTTTCGATCTTGGATTCGTGCAGTTCATAAACGGCATCGGCTGAACCCTCAACTTTGATGAGCTTATCTGGGGTACTGCCGCTGTTCATGATCATCATGTAAGCAGCGCTCACCTTGCCCATTGCGCCCATCCCACTATGTCCACTCATACCGCTGGTGGTGGCCCGGGCGAACCCACCGCTGATCTTCAGATTCCCCCCGGAAGCTTCACCGCTGGCGGGCATTCCCATATCACCTTCATGCCCTTCATGGGACATGGTTTCAACGGGCGCACCATCCGCCGGCAGCATCACGACTTCGAG
Organism: Anaerolinea sp.; assembly: GCA_014879835.1. Lineage (GTDB taxonomy): Bacteria > Chloroflexota > Anaerolineae > Aggregatilineales > UBA2796 > UBA2796. Next base: position 5,295 of record JACSRJ010000213.1, on the reverse strand, counting down.
GGCCTCACCCATTAGGGTAACGAGGGTATAGTGCCCCCCATCACCTTCCTTGAAGGTGAACGTAAAGGGTTCTTTGTTCAGCGCCTCTTCCATTTTGCCCCCGTGAGGCACAAGGCTTACCATCAGTTCGTAACCTTCAACGGGAAGGTAGGGGGTTGTGACACCATAAGCTGCGGCTTCAGCCACTTTTTGGTGGTTGAAATACACATCCACTTCGGCAACACCCTTTGCCAGATGGACAAGCCGCACATGAGGGCCACCTTCGTGAGCGGAGGCAAAGTAGGGTGCAGCGGTCAGACTTAGGCATACCGCCACGACTAGAGACAGGATGAACTTACGCATGATCATTCTCCTTCGTGAGTTTGAGACTATTTGTATATGTAGGATTCACACGATTTTTGAACGGAGAAAGCTTTCAGATCAGGCGTGGCGGTGGGGTTGGCGCAGGCAGAATCACTTTATAGGGGATCGGTTCGTGAGTGAGGTCACAGGTGGTTATCGCTGAGGGTGGAATCAGCAGTACCTGCGAAGGCGCTGTCAGGAGCATCGAACTGGTGATGATCAGGCTGTTCGTGGTGGAATGCCGTGCAGGTGCAGGCTGAGAGGCAGCAGGTTTCAGGTGGTGCTGAGCGTCGGGTGAACACCACAGATCGTCTGCCGGGGAGACACCGTGAATCATCTGGGCCGCGGGCGGATGCCAGCCCAACAGCACCCCATGATAACGGCAGGTGAAAGGTGCACTAAAGGCCGCAATCACGGTGGTGAATGCCAACCATAGGTAAAGCCACTGCCGGTCCCCCCGCGTTAAAGAATAATAAGTTTTGGTCACATCAATCGCCATGCGTTTTTTATCACTTCAAGGATAACGCACTGGGTACGGGTTTGGCAACCGTGCTTGTAGTCCGGAATACGGCAGGTTTCCTTCTGGGACTCTTTTCAGGCGATAACCCTACCTAAACGGCCTCGACTCTTGTGTTGGGGCTGTGGTTTCAGTACACTGTGGCTCTGGGAAAAGGTAGGATTGAGACACAATGCACATAAAACGATGGATGAGATTGATCTTGCTGGCGGTTTGCCTGCTGTGGGGGAATCTGACGCCAGCCTATGCGCAAGAGTGTTTGAGTGAGGATGCACCGGGCTGTACCCATGGGCTGCCTACCGATCAATATCAGAGACTGCTGACCCAAATGGAGGCATATCCAGCCCCAAGAGTCACCCCTATCCCGATCCGACAAAAAGAGGTTGACGCCTACACTTTTTACCGAGTTTCGCCCGGTGCCCCGCGTTACAGCGCACCTCACGGGGAGGTGATCGGCAGTGTTGGTGATGGGCTGAATTTCGTCTCGATCTATGGGATCAAGGATGGTTTTGCCAAGATGCGCGATGGTGCATGGATGGCCCTTGAGAATCTGACCAAAACTTACGCATCAGAGCTTTCGGGGGTGCTGTTTACCGAACCTCCTTCATACCCGGTCGCGTGGGTACTGCAAGCCTCGATCCCTTCGCGCATTCCCGGCGGCATTACCCGTGCCGAGTGGCCCGCCGTCAAACGCTACACGCTCGTGAACATCTACGCAACCGTAAGACGTAATGGCTGGAACTGGTATCTGATCGCTCCCGGACAGTGGATCGAACAGCGTAAAGTAGGCTTGATCAATCCCCAAGTGAGACCTGACCACACCCCAAAAGCGGATGAGCGTTGGGTCAGTGTTGACCTTTATGAGCAGGTGATGGGCATTTATGAGGGTGAAAACCTCATCGGCGCGGCGCTTGTTTCCACGGGTATATCCCCACTAAACACGCCTACTGGAACTTATCAGGTTTACCAACGGTTAGAACGGGCTAATTTGCGTGGCTCTATGGGGGAAGCGGACGGTTATTCACTGCCCGCAGTGCCTTATGCGCTTTTTTATGAGGGTGATTTAGGGCTGCATGGGGTGTACTGGCATGATGGTTTTGGCTTTAAGCGCAGTCACGGTTGTGTCAATTTGAGCGTCTCTGATGCGGGGTGGCTTTTTCAATGGACAGAAGGTGGGACTGCGCTCACCGTTGTGGTCTGGAGCAGCGGTAAGTAATTGGGGTGATACGCTAGATTGAGGCGATTGCTTTGGAAGCGGGCTACCCAAAAACTGTCCTTCTGCCACATCTTCGGTAGAATCGTGGGCAGAGCGATTTAGAAATTTACCGAGGATGTGTTGCTTATGGAGATTCAGATCACCCTCAATGGGCAGCCCGTAACCCTGAATGTAAAGCCCAATGAGAGCCTCATGCACGCCCTTCGAGGGCAGGCACTGTTCAGCGTCAAACACGGCTGCGAGACAGGTGAGTGTGGTGCCTGCGCTGTCCTGATTGATGGTCAGCCTGTGAACACCTGCATCACCCTCGCTGCTGCTGCTGAAGGACGGGCGATCACCACCCTAGAATCCTTTGGGGCCAAAGCCAGCCAGATGACTCCTCTTCAAGAGGCATTTGTAGAGACGGGTGCGATACAGTGCGGTTACTGTACCCCTGCTCAACTGCTGTGTGCTCATGCCTTACTAGAGAAGAACCCCAATCCAACCGAAGCTGAAGCGCGTGAGGCCATCGCTGGGGTTTTGTGCCGCTGTACCGGTTATGTGAAGCCGATTCAGGCGATTTTGCGTGCGGCGGCGGTAATGCGCGGCGAGACCGTCCCACCCGTCTCCGAAGAAAGTGACAGCGAACGAGTCTATGCTGCACCACCCAATCTTTTTACCCCCCGTGCAGGCGATACCCCCGACCCTAGTGATTTAGACACAGGCACCAACCTTCAGACGCAGATTAAACCCCTTGTATTCACCCCCGCAGAGGCAAAACCCACCACCATTGTGGGCAAACCTGAACCCAAAGTGGACGCGGTGAAACTGGCCTTGGGACGCCCTGCTTTTAGTGATGATCTCGAAATACGCGGGATGCTTTATGGGGCGCTTATGACCAGCCCTCACGCGCACGCCCGGATCAAACACATCGACACCAGTCAGGCAAAGGCGATTCCGGGGGTTCATGCCGTCCTCACCTACAAAGACTTGAAGCGGGTGATGTATGCCTCTGGCGGTCAGTCCTACCCCAACCCGCCGCCTTATGATCAGGTCTGTCTTGATGATAAGGTGCGCCATGTGGGGGATCGGGTGGCAATTGTGGCTGCTGAATCGCCTGAATTGTGTCAGAAGGCAATCGAGGCCATTGAGATCGAATGGGAGATTCTGCCTGCTGTTTTTGATCCTGAAGCAGCCATGCAGCCGGGTGCACCGATCATCCATGATGAGGCGGATGCTATCGGGATTAAAGATGCATCCCATAATGTAGTCCATAAGATTCATGCCCAGATGGGTGATGAGGCGGAGGCATGGGCACAGGCCGATCTGGTCGTGGAGGGTGAATACCGCGTTCATCAGGTACAGCAGGCGTCGATTGAGCCGCATATCGTGATTACGTGGTGGGATGAGGATGAACGTCTGGTAATCCGCACCAGTACACAGGTTCCCTTTCATGTGAGGCGCATGATCGCCCCCCTAATTGGCCTGCCCATCTCCCGGATTCGGGTGATCAAACCGCGCATCGGTGGCGGTTTTGGCGGCAAACAGGAGATGCTCATTGAAGATCTGTGCGCGCACCTGACCATTGCCACCGGGCGTCCAGTACGCTTTGAATACACCCGCGCTCAGGAGTTTACCAGTGCCCGCTCACGCCATCCGCAGATTCTGCGCTTCAAGTCCGGGGTTAAGCGCGATGGCACACTCACCGGGCAGGAGGTGTATATTCTGGGCAATACGGGCGCCTATGGCACCCACGGGCTGACCGTTCAGACCGTTTCAGGGATGCGGGCGTTATCCACCTATAACGCCCCTTACCGTCGATTTGAGTGCGATGTGGTCTATACCAATTTGCCCACTCCCGGCGCGTATCGGGGGTATGGTGCACCTCAGGGGTTGTTTGCCCTTGAGGTTCACATGGAGCAGATCGCGCATCAGTTAGGCATGGATGTACTGGAGTTTAAGGCCAAAAACTGGGTCAAAGTGGGTGATCCCCTGCCTATGGCCAAGGCTCTTGGGGAAGGGCGTGAAGGATTCGCCCAAACCATCCTGACTTCCGCACTAGTAGAATGTGTGAGTTTGGGGGCACAAGCCATCGGCTGGCAGGCCAAGCGGGGCAGCCCCGGTGATGGCCCCATCAAACGGGGGGTAGGGATGGCCGTCTGTATGCACGGCACAGCCATCGCTGGCTTAGATATGGGTGCGGCCAGCATCAAAATGAATGATGATGGCTCCTTTAATGTGCTGGTTGGGGCAACCGATCTGGGCACCGGTTCTGACACGGTGATTGGGCAGATCGTGGCCGAAACTTTGGGAGTGCCGCTCAGTAAAATCGTGATGTACTCTTCTGACACCGACTTCACCCCCTTTGATACTGGGGCTTATGCCAGCAGCACCACCTATATCAGCGGCGGCGCGGCCATGCGAGCGGCGGAGCAGGTGCGGGCGCAGATTCAAAAGGCGGCGGCCCCCCTACTCAAGGTGGACGACCCCGACTCGCTGTGGCTTGCGGATGAACGGGTTCATGCTCCCGGCGGCAGATCAGTCACATTGGAACAGGTGGCGCTGCATTCGCTGCACGTTGAGAATCAGCATCAAATAATGGGCACAGCCAGTCACATGTCGCTGGCCTCACCGCCGCCTTTTGCGGCCCAGTTTGCCGAAGTGCAGGTGGATACCCGCACCGGGCAGGTGACCGTTGAGCGGCTGGTGTTCGCGGTGGACTGCGGCATTGCGATCAACCCGATCACCGCGGCCGGACAGGTCGAAGGGGGCATGATTCAAGCGCTTGGTTATGCCCACAGTGAAGAGATGGTCTATGATGAGGCGGGCATCCCGCTTGCCACCCGTTTTGGCGATTATCGCCTTTATCAAGCGGATGAAGTGCCTGAGATGCGGGTGATCTTTGTGGAGACCTACGAACCCACTGGGCCTTATGGGGCTAAAGCAGTCGCAGAAATCCCCAAAGATGGGGTTGCACCGGCAATGGCAAGCGCCATTCACGATGCGATTGGGGTGTGGATTCCCGAACTGCCCTTTACCCCGGAGCGGGTGTGGCGGGCCCTTCAGGGGCGCTGAGCGTCCCCAGTGAAGGGAGGCTTACTCTCATCCCCCTGCGCCCCCTTCGCCCGCGTGCGGGCGAAGGGGGGAATCGAGACTCTGAGGGTAGTCACACGTGTCGTGTCCTCTAACGTTAACCCCCAAAGAATCCGGCAACATCGTCCTCATTTTGATGATCCGATTT
>JACSRJ010000044.1 GCA_014879835.1 Anaerolinea sp. | reverse complement strand
GTACGAGAGGACCGGGCTGGACGGAGCGCTGGTGTGCGAGTTGTCGTGCCAACGGCATTGCTCGGTAGCTAACTCCGGATGAGATAACCGCTGAAAGCATCTAAGTGGGAAGCTCGCCCTAAGATGAGTCCCCCCACTGACTAGATCAGGTAAGACCGCTGGGAGACTACCAGTTACATAGGCGGGAGGTGTAAGCACAGCAATGTGTGTAGCTAACCCGTACTAATGGTCGAGGGCTTGCCGCCATGTGGCGCGGAGAAATCGTTTCTCTGTCTGCGTTGCTTTCCGATTGCACTTTGCTTCTATGTCCTTCTCACCCACCTTGCGACCACCAGTGCGGTGTGGAGGGAAACGTTCTTGGTGTTTCATGCGGCGGGGGTACACCCGGTCCCTTCCCGAACCCGGCAGTTAAGCCCGCCAGCGCCGATGGTACTTGCACGGAGACGTGCTGGGAGCGTAGGTCATCGCCAAGTCCTTTTCCCCCCTCACCCCTCTTGTGGTCGCTTTTCCTTTCCCCTCCCCTAACCCTTCATAACTAGTCTCCGAGCCTATCTCCCTCCGTTTTGAGGAGCAGTGTTATACTGACCGTCAATGCGAAGGCGAGGGTCTATGTCCCCAAAAGTGATTGTGGTTGAAGACAACAGCGACCTGTTATTTCTCTACAAAACGGCGCTTGAGGGCAAAGGGTTTGAGGTTCATGCCGCCCACAACGTGGCCCAAGTGATGGCCTTAATTGAGTCTATGATCCCCGATCTGATCTTTTTGGATATCGAAATGCCCGGCGAAACCGGAGTGGGGGTGGTTGATCATCTGCGTGATGACCCGCAGTTCGCTTCTACCCGGATTGTGGTGGTCACCGCCAATGATCGCTGGCGCGAACGGGTGGGTGACAAAGTGGATGCATTTCTGGTCAAACCTATCGGTATCGCCCAACTTATGGCACTGGCAGATCAGCTTACACAGGGGTAAATTGTTCCCATGCCTCATCCACGAACGGGGTTTGCCGCCCTTGATCAAAGCCATATTGCCGCTCTGAGTACCCTTGTGGGTCCGGATCGGGCTTCCACCAAGCGTGCCGATCTGGAACTTCACGCCCGTGATCAGTCCTTCCACCCGCAGCGCCCGCCTGATCTCCTGCTTATGCCGGAGACCACCGAAGAAGTCAGCCAGATCATGCGTTATGCCAACGCCTACCGCTTACCCGTAACGGCGTGGGGCGCGGGCACCAGTCTAGAGGGTAACTCCATCCCCGTCCGGGGCGGAATCATGATCGACTTTGGGCGCATGAATCGCATCCTCAATGTTCACCCCGACGATTTTCAGGTGGATGTTCAGCCGGGTATCACCCGCCTAGAATTGAACAAGTCCCTTGCCCGTTATGGTCTTTTTTTTACCCCAGAACCGGGTGCAAACGCCACCATTGGCGGCATGATCGCCAACAATGCCTCCGGGATCAAAACCATCAAATACGGCGCAACCAAAGACAATGTGCTGCGGCTTCAAGTGGTTAAAGCTGATGGTGAAGTGATTCAGGTCGGCACGAGGGCCCGTAAGGATTCAAGTGGTTACGACCTGCTCCATCTGTTTGTAGGCTCCGAAGGTACCTTAGGGCTGATCACCGAGGCCACCCTCAAACTTGCCCCAATGCCTCAGGAATTCAGCGCGGTACTAGCTTCATTTGAGGATGTGGCCAGCGCCATTCAAGCAGTGGTGGAGATCGTGGGCGCGGGGCTGGAGCCGACCGCCCTCGAATTTGTCGATAAAGAGACTGTTCAGGCCCTCAACACCGATAAAGGACTGGCCTTCCCCGCCGCCCCCACCGTGATCATGGAGTTCATCGGCAGCGGTGAGGGCGAAGGTCTGCAAGCGGCCATGGACATTTGCAAAAGCTGCGGCGCAACTCAGTGGGCCTCGGCGCGGGGCACGGAGGAACGGAACAAACTCTGGGAAATTCGCCACCATACCTATGAATCGCTGGTGCGGCAGCACCCGGGCATGGCCCAAAAGATTTTGGATGTGTGCGTGCCTGTCTCCAGCTACCCGGAGTTGGTGTCCTATTCGGACGAGGTCTTAAAACAGCATCGCCTCTTGGGGTACAAGTTTGGTCATGCCGGGGATGGCAACCTTCACATCAATATTGTCCATGATCCCGCCGACGACGAACACCATGAGCGGGTAGAAGCGGCCAATGCCCTGATCGTGCGGCGGGCACTGGCCCTTGAAGGCACTGCCACCGGAGAACACGGCGTGGGCATCGGCAAACGCCAGTTTATGCTTGAGCAGTTGGGCCCCGCAGTGAATCTCATGCGCCAGATCAAGGACATCCTTGATCCACACGGTATCCTTAATCCGGGTAAGATATTTCTGGACGAAGGCTAACCTCAGCAAAGGCCCCCGCCTGTCGGTGCATCGTTCCCCATTGAATGTTATACTCAGGGTAGGCTTTATCCGCCTACCTTGCCTCTTTAAACAGACTGGATTCACACCTTATGCGTGGTACGCTCGTCGCCCTTGATCTTGAAACCACCGGCTTGGATGTTAACGATGCGCACATCATCGAGATTGGCGCGGCGAAGTTCCGTGACGGTGAGATGCTCGAAACCCTGACCATGCTGGTTGATCCGGGGATCAGTTTGCCGCCTCGTATCAGCGACATTACCGGGATCAAGCCCGATGATCTTCTGGGTGCCCCCAAATTGGTGGAAGTCCTACCCAAACTGATCCGCTTTGTGGGCGATGCGCCCATTGTAGGGCACAACGTCGATTTTGATCTGCGCTTCCTACACAAACAAAAAGTCCTGCTTCACAACCCGGCCATTGATACCTATGAGATGGCCGCGGTGTTGATGCCTACAGCCCCACGCTACAACCTAAATGCTTTGATGCAAAGCCTCCAGATCGAACCGGAGGGGGCATACCATCGGGCCCTGACCGACGCTATCGCGGATGGACGGCTCTACTGGGCAATGTGGCACAAACTCCTGCACGAAGTCCCGGTGGGGATAGTCCGAGAGATCGCTGCCCTCGCTGCGTCTCTCCCTTGGAAGGGTAAACTGGCTTTTGAGGAAGCGGTCAAAGTGCGCGAATCAGAGCGCGCCAGTCAAATCGATCCGGTCACCAAAGCCTTCAGCCTGCCTGCGCCTGCCTCCCTACAGCCCGAGGCGACGGGATCGGGCGCGCCTGACCTTGACCCCGAAAAACTCAAGGTCACCCTTGCTTTTGCCCTGCCGGAGGATAACCCCGCGGAGAGTTACCAACAGCAGGCAGCCTTCCTTCAGGCTGTGGCTGAAGCTTACACAGGTGAAAAGAACGCCCTGATCGAAGCCCCCGGAGGGCACCCCGCCTCTTACGTGCTGCCAGCGGCGTTGTGGGCCGCTCAGACTGGCGAACGTACCCTGATCGCAGCGGGGACTGAACACCTGCGCGAGCGGCTGATCAGCCATGATATTCCGGGCACACTGAGCGCAGCAGGAATCACTGGACTGCGGTCGGCACTGGTACGCCCCCGCAGTAAATACCTGTGCCCGTCACAGGTAGGGCTGATGCGTCAGCACGGCGCGGCTACCAACGATGAACTAAGACTGCTTTCCAAAACGTTGGTGTGGCTCAGTTTGGGGGGAGACCCTTATTCGGGTGAGTCGCCTTCGATCCGGGGTATGGGTGAGCAGCTCACATGGAAACAGTTGAGCGCCGAAAAGTGTGGCGATCAGCGCTGTCGGAATTTGATGAACGGGGTGTGTCCCCTTCATCACGATCAGGTGCGGGCCCAAAGCGCCCATCTGGTGGTGGTTGATCAAGGCACATTGGCAGAGGACAAAACTACCCCCGGCGGCATTTTGCCCGCCTACAGCCGGGTGATTGTGGATGAGTCCCATCTGCTTGAGGATAACGCCACTGACGCGCTGCATCTTCGCCTTGACGCCTATCGCATCAAACGTGAAATGACCACCCTCGGCACTGCCAAGAGCGGCTTGTTGGGTGCGATCTTAAACCTGACGAAACCCACCCTGCCCGAAAAAACCTTCTCAGGGTTGGCCGGGGGCATTGGCAATGTGGCTGAGGCGGCCCAAGAGATGAGCCATCACATGGATCGGCTTTTTGCGGCTCTGCGCACCTACACCCTTGAGACTGCCGATGCCCGCCCTTCGGAGTTCTCGATCACCCACACCCTGACTGACGCGCTGCGGGGAAAACCTGCTTATCGGGGAGTGCAGAGTGCATGGGACAGCCTCAGTCAGTACATTGGCAGCCTCACTGAAATCCTGCCTCAACTGGTGAGCCGCCTCTCGACCCTGCGCGACAAATACAACTTGCCCCGTTTGGGTGAGTTAAGCGCTGGTTTGGAACGCTTGATCGAGTCCATGAACGGTTATCACCGCTGGCTCGAAGCGTTTCTCATCGGGCGCGATTCCAACGCCATCTTCTGGATCGAGATCAAGCCCGATGTGGACGGGGGCAGTGTGGTGCTGCACAGCGCCCCGCTCAGCCTAGCAGGGTTGTTCAATCGCCATATCTGGGCCAATCAGAAAACGGCGATCCTCACTGGGGCGCGGCTTCAGGTAGATGGTGTTTACGACTTAATTCAAACGCGGCTTGGGGCAGGTGGCTTTGAAACCCACACGATCCAACCTGAAGATACCCAGTCCAGCGGCATTCTGGTCTACCTACCTTCAGATCTGCCTGATCCCAAAGAAACCGACAAAACCCAGAAATCTTTGGCACGGGCTATCCTTGAATTGTCAGGGGCACTGCAAGGGCGTATCTTTGTGCTGTTCACCAGTTTCATGCAGCTTCGGCAGGTCTCCAGCAGCATCGGCCCGCGGCTCACCTTGGGGGGCATCCCCTTGTTTGATCAAGCCGATGGCACCGAACAACGGGTGATGCTTGAAGGGTTTCGATCCTCGCCTCGGGCCGTGATGTTGGGGGTGCGGGGTAACTGGGATGAACTGAGCGATTATGTGGATGATGTCGATGTTTTTATGGTAGTGAAGCTGCCTTTTGCAGTTCCCAGCGATCCCATCGTCAGCGCCCGCAGCGCCACCTATCCGGATTATAACAGTGAGTACACCATCCCCAACGCGGTTTTACGTTTTCGCGGGGATGTGGATGGCTTTTTGCGGGGACGGCGCAAGCACGGGGTGATGGTGATCTTGGATAAGCGAATCAGCACCAAAGGCTATGGCGGCTCTTTTTTGGAGAGTCTGCCTACTGCCCAGCGTCTCAATGCCCCACTTGGTGATCTGCCCCAGACGGCCCAAAAGTGGTTGGCTTCATCCTGAAGTCGCTTGTGAGCCTCATGGATGACCGTTCGATCCGCCACCTGAACCGCCTCAACCGTGACTTTTACGAGCGCACGGTTGAGGATTTTGATGAATCTCGAGGGCGGGCGTGGAATGGCTGGAAGCGCCTGCTGCCCCTACTGCCTTTGGTCTCACCCCTTCGGGTGTTGGATGCAGGCTGTGGCAACGGGCGCTTGGGGCGTTTTTTGGCCCGTCATCTGGGCCGCCCGCTGACTTATCAAGGGGTTGATCACAGTCCTGCACTGCTCAAAGCAGCCCGCGAGTCCTTTCACCGCCACAACATCCTGCCTGATGCAGTTCTGGAAAGCCGCGATCTGGTCTTGGAGCCGCCGCCCGCAGGGAGTTTTGATCTAGTTGCCCTGATGGGGGTGCTGCATCACGTACCCGGCAAAGCCACCCGTGAGGCGCTCTTAAAATCCCTTGGGGAGCAGGTTGCGCCGGAGGGAGTGCTGGTCTTCACCACGTGGCGTTTTAGCGAGTATGAGCGCTTTCGGGAGCGGCTTTTGCCCCTACCCCCTGAGATTCAGGGTGAACCGGGCGATTTTCTGATGGACTGGCGGCGCGGGCACGCAGCCAGCGCATCAGCGCACCGATC
>JACSRJ010000045.1 GCA_014879835.1 Anaerolinea sp. | reverse complement strand
CTCGGCGGTCGGGAGCGGGTACCGCGCAGCGGTCGTGGGGTGAGGGCAAACCCGGTAACACATACCCTTTTCAAACGGTCTCTCAGTACCCTTGATTGGCGCACTCGGAAAATTATAAAACGAACGTTTGATTAACCTCTTGCCAGATTAATCAAATGGTCGTACAATTTTTTCAGACTCTCTTACGACCTTAAAAGATATTTTCCGGTTCCCGTCGAGCGGTTCGTTTTTTGTTTTTGAGTTTTTGAGGAGCGTGATTTTTGCCCCGCAAGCCTGCCAACCAAACCGTACAGCGTGAGGACATTCTGCTGGCAGCGGCGCAAATCTTCCAAGAGCGCGGCTACGAGGGCGCAACAATGGCCCATATTGCCCGCAAAGTTAAACTCACTGCTGGCAGTCTGTATCACCACTTTCCCGCTGGTAAACCCGATCTTCTGCTCGCCGTTCTAAACGCTGGTTTGGATGCGGTCATGACCCAATTTGATCAAGTCCAAGCCGCCACCATAAACCCAACTGAGCAGCTCCGCCAGATGATCACAGCCCATGTGGTCAGTGTGACCCATAACGTCTCCGTCGGTGCGGCGATGGTCTTTGAGATTCGGACTCTGTTTGCGCTGGGTGAGCATGAAGCGCACCTCGAAGCCCGTGATGCCTTTTTGCGCCGCCGGGATGAGTTTGAGCAGCGTTACCGTGACGTAATTCAGCAGGGAATTGCGTGCGGAGAGTTCCGGTCGGTTGATGTGAACATCTTTACCAAAGCGCTTTTAGGTGCACACAACTGGATCAGTGTCTGGTATCACAGCAGCGGACGTCTGAGTGGACACGAGATTGCCGAACGTATGGTTGATACTTTTCTGGCCTCTCTACGATGTTGAGAGGGGTCTGTTTACTGCCCGAAAGCTATTTGTGAAGGAACGGAGTTATAGGCATGATTTCATTTACCCCCACCGAAGAACAGAAAATGCTGGTGGATGCGATAAAGAAGTTCGCTCAGGGTGATGTGGCAAACATTGCCCATGATGCGGATGAAGACGCGCATTTGCCCCCAGAGATTGTGCAAAAAGGGTGGGAACTAGGGCTGCTTCCAGCGGGTATCCCGGAGCAGTACGGTGGCTTTGGAGAATACAGCGCGGTGACCAATGTCCTTGCCTACGAAGAATTCGCCTATGGAGATCTGTCGCTGGCACTGGCCGTCAATTCACCAGCGTTGGTGGCGCTTCCCCTGCTGATGAGCGGTACCGAAGAGCAAAAAGCCAAGATTCTACCACTGGTCGCTTCGGAGTCCCTGCCTGCTCTGACCGCGGCCTTTATGGAACCGGGCATCGCTTTTGACCCCGTTCACCCCAAAACGGTGGTGAGACGCGAAGGTGATTGTTACATACTAGAGGGCGTCAAGTGTTATGTGCCGATGGCAAAGGACGCCCGTCTAATGCTTGTTTATGCCCGCGACAGCGAGAGTGGCAAGGTTGACGGTTATTTGGTTGAGGGCGACACCGATGGCCTTCAGGTCTCTGGGCGGGAGAAACTGATGGGTGTGCGCGCATTGCCCACCTATCAGGTCACTTTAAATAACGTCTCGGTGGGTCTGGAAAACAAACTCGGTGGGGAAGCAGGCACTCGCTACAGCCGCCTGCTAAGCCATTCCCGGATCGGGCTGGCAGCAATGGCTGTGGGCATGTCCAGAGCTGCTTTTGATTATGCCCGTCAGTATGCCAAGGAGCGGGTGCAGTTCGGGCAGCCTATCGCCACCAAGCAGTCCATTGCATTCATGCTGGCGGAGATGGCCATTGAGATAGATGCAGCCCGGCTGCTCGTGTGGGAAGCCGCATGGAAACTTGACACCCGCGCCGATGCCGATGGCAGCGCTGAATCCCGGTTGGCAAAAGATTACGCCGACAAGACTGCGCTTTTTGTGGCTGATGGGGCCCTTCAGACTCTTGGGGGTCATGGGTATATCCGTGAGCATCCCGTGGAGCGCTTCCTTCGTAATGGACGCGGTTTTGCGACCTTTGAAGGCTTGGCCATGGCCTAAACGGTTTTGATCAGGGGTGCGCCCATCAAAAGATGAATGGGCACACCTACATCCTCGTTAACCTTTTAGGTCTTCACTGTCGGGTTCATTGATGATTGAGGACTGTCCAGCACTTAAAGAGGGGAGTCCTAAAGAATCCGAAACCGGCACATCAACAATGCGACGAGTACGATCATCTGTCAAAGCGATGATCTCAAGGGAGACAATCCGATTGCGCATTTGAGGCAAAAAGTACACGGTGTACACAGCGGGGGTAAGGGCCTCGTGTTCTTCCATATTCAGGTTGAACAAGGTATCGTCCACCACCATGTGATACATACTCAGGGTGTCAAAAAAGCCTCGACGGATCATGACCACAGAGACCTTTTCCATCGGCAGAGGGGGGGCATAACCCACTGGCGGCGTTGAGAGATATGCTTGACCGGCGCGCTTTTCCAGCGCCTGAAAGTTGGTTACCCGCCCGACAGCCCCAAAGGTCAGCACAAAAGCGGTGATTGCTGGCACACTAAGGCATAAAAGCATGATGAGCATCTCGTTAGAGGAGCCTCTCAGCGAGAGCATCGTCAAAATGCCAATGCTTAGGAGGATCGCCAGAAGGATCAGAAAGTTTCGATTAGCATTGCCGCGTAAACGCGCCAATTGGGCAGCCGAGAGCTTACCAGCGCGGTTCTCGCGGAGGTCATCATCAGTGAATTTGAACGCTTGTTTGAGTTTTTCGTTTGCATCCATCACGAACCATCCTTCGTCCGTGAATATAACTGTATCATGAGGGACTGACAATGACGATTAGTTTTGAACTCCCCGAACGGGTTATTCAGGAAACCGAGCTGCTTAAAGGCATCGCAGAACATGTGATGCGCCCCTACTCCCGCCAGTTAGACGAAAATGAGCATGAGCGCCCTTGGATGTTCATTAATACCATGTGGCCCATCATGCGGGATCAACAGGCGAAAGCCCTCGCCAAACTTAAGACTTCCCAACAGAGCGAAAAACCAGCCAAAGATAAACCCAGCATGGCTTACATCCGCCTGATCGCTCTCGCGGAAATGCTCTCTTGGGGGGATGTGGGGCAGTACCTGTGTATGCCAGCCCCCCTGCTTGCCGGTTCCGCAGTGGAGGCAGTGGGCACAACCGAACAAAAACTCAAGTTCCTCACCCGTTTTGCCGAAGGCGATGATCCCAAGTGGGGCGCGATGGCCATGACCGAACCCGGTGCAGGTTCCGACACCAGCGCCATCGAAACCACTGCCGTGCTGGACTCCGCCACCAACGAGTGGGTGTTGAATGGTTGGAAAATCTTCTGCACCAACGGCAAACTGGCCTTCGAGGAATCCAACGGCATTATTGTGGTCTGGGCAACGGTTGATAAGAGTGCTGGCCGTGCCGGGATGAAGCCCTTTGTGATTGAAGCCAAAACCCCCGGCGTGAAGATCGCCAAAGTGGAACTGAAGCACGGCATTCGGGCCAGCGACACTGCCGCCATTGTGCTTGACAACGCCCGTGTACCTTACGACAATCTGCTCGGAAGCCCTGAAGTTCGTACCGGACACGGTACCGCTGGCTTTAAGGGTGCTATGGCTACCTTTGACGCCTCTCGCCCGATGGTCGCTGCTTCTGCGTTGGGGGTGGGGCGCGCTGCACTCGAATTTGTGCAGCAGACCCTTAAGGCCCATGGGTTGGAGATCAACTATGATAAGCCTCGCAGCCAACTGACCGCCATTGAGCGCGATCTGATGGAGATGGAATCCCAGTTGAAGGCCGCATGGCTGCTGACTTTACGCTCCGCTGCGATGTTGGATCATGGTGAACACAACAGCCTCGAAGCCTCAATGGCCAAGGCCAAAGCCGGCAAGGCCGTCACCCAGATCACCCAAAAGGCGGTTGAGATTCTGGGCCCGATGGGCTACAGCCGTGATTGGCTCGTTGAGAAGTGGATGCGTGATGGCAAGATCAACGACATCTATGAAGGTACAGGGCAGATCAACACCCTGATCGTTGCCCGCCGTATCTTGGGGTATACTTCCCGCGAACTTCAGTAATGACCACCCTCGGCTTGAACTAACGGCTTTCCTCCCGGCTTTGGCGGGGAGGAGAGCATCTCCAAAAAACAGGGCTGGTGTGAAAGGAGAATGCGTTACCTGTGATCCTTAATCCCGCCATGCTTGATGACAATCTGCGTCACAAGTTTCTGATTGGAAGCATCGTCCCTCGCCCAATCGCGTGGGTAAGTTCTATGAGCACCACTGGGGTGTTGAACCTTGCTCCCTTTTCATTCTTCACCATCGCCGCCAGCCATCCCATGACTCTGCTTTTTTGCCCACAGATACCCTCAGGATCGGGCATTCCCAAAGATACCCTGCTCAATATCAAAGAACTGCCCGAATTTGTGATTAACTTGACCAATGAAGACACCGTGATTCCCATGAATCTGAGCGCCACAGACTTACCCCGAAATGTGTCTGAGTTTGAGTGGGCAAAGGTGACCGCTGCCCCCAGTGAGACCATCCGAGTTCCCCGCGTGGCCGAAGCACCCATTTCCTTTGAGTGCAAACTTCAACGCATTGTGACCATCAGCGACGCGCCCGGAGGCGGTTCCGTGGTCTTTGGCGAGGTTCAAATGATCCATATTCGAGATGACCTGTATCAGGAGAATGGGCGCATCTCGCTGGAGCTGCTGAAGCCTATCGCCCGCCTTGCAGGATCAAGTTATGCGCGTGTCACCGACACCTTTAACCTCGACCGGGTGCCCCCACCACCAACAAAGTGAACAACCAAGAGACGGGATGCTCCCTCAGCCCCACTGCACGCAAAGCTGAGGGAGGTGAACTCTCTCAGATGATTCGCAGTGACACGATCCGACCTTCGGGTGAAGTTCGGCTCTCGACTTCTAGAATCGCATCGGCATTATTGTTGAGGCAGTTGCCACTCTCGCCTGCAGCGGGTTTACGTACCCCATTGATCAACTCTGGACGAAAGACCAGATGCTGAACGACCTCACCCTTGTGTACAAAAACCAACACCTGACGCCCATCACCTACGTAATGGGTACCCTCAAGCCATTCCACTTTTAGGACTTTGTTGATCGTCTCGGTTGAGGTTCCCATCCCAAAAATACAAACCCGATCCCACTCAAAGGGAATCACCTCGCCCAGTCTGATCTGTTCTTTGTCGGATCGCGTCTGGAGCGATTCTACCAGTTGTTTGGCCGTATCTGCCTCGTATTTGGTCTGCCCGTGAAGTTTGTCGCCGTTCATGTTGAACTCCGAAAGGTAACTACAGCCCGATACCAGAAACATGATCATGCCTAAACAGCACATCATCCGTTTGCTGATCATACGTCCTCGCCTGCCTTATCTGCTGATCGAATTGTCGTTGGGGTCCGGTATCTGGTTGGGATCCACCGGAACCGTGCCTACATCCGGGTGCTGATCGGTATAAGCTATCGGCCCATTCTCCGCTGCACCGGGAGGCCCAAAGTGGGTCTGATCAGTGCCCACAATGTACACCCCTTCACCATTTTGGACCGCTTGTGCGATCAGGTTCGCAAGCTGTTCTGGACTGGCGTTTGGGTACTCCTGAGCAATACGGATGCCCAGCGCGTTGTTGTGCCGATCCATAAAGTCACGGGCAGCGGGGTTACCTGCCTTGGTCTCATGAGCACTGGTGAATTCCTCAGCCCAATCGGCCCCAAACTCCTGAGTCATGCGCGCCGACCAATACGCATGACGGAAGGCATCACCTAGACCATCATTATTTGCCTGAACAGTCCCATCCCCGTCCTGATCCTGATTGGGGAAGAACTGGTTTTCGACCTCGAAAGCTTCATCGTGGAGGTTGTTGAAGGTATTTAACTCCAACAGCGAGAGCTTGTCCATCGCATTGGCTTCCAGTTCGGTGATGTCTGGTCGATAAAGACCTGCCTGCTCCGCCAGCCAGCGCCCAACG
>JACSRJ010000116.1 GCA_014879835.1 Anaerolinea sp. | reverse complement strand
TGATTTGCTCAGCCTCTGGCGAAGTCATTGGCATATTGAGAATCGTCTCCATTATGTCCGTGATGTGACTTTGGGCGAGGACGCCTCGCCGGCTTTTCCAATGTCGCCGAAGCCCTGCGCTTTTTCGCTCAGTTACCCTATCGCGCTGCCGCTCTCTTTCTGAGAATGGATTAGCCCTAGGCGGAGTGGTTTTTGAGGTGAGCGATTTCCCAAATATCTCATATAATAGTTAAAGAATCGTGATCGTGCATGTAAAGTGTGAGTGTCATGCAGCAAACCAGACGACACATCCTTGACATCCTGCGCGAGCGCGGCGAGTCCACCGTTGAAGAACTGGTTGATTCACTACGTGAGCGCATCCGCCACAATATCACCGCTGTGACGGTTCGACATCATCTAGACATCTTACGCGGTGAAAATCTTGTTTCCGCCCCCGCCATTCGGCGCAGCGGTTCCCCCGGACGCCCTCAGTATGTCTATAACTTGACTGATGAGGCGCTCAAAACCTTCCCCAACAATTACCAGAACCTCATGAATGCCCTGATGAATCAGATGAAAAGCAAATTGGGCAGTTCTCAGGTGAACGTAATTTTAGATGGGGTAGCGGATCAAATGATTGAGTCCTCCCATCTGCCGGCCCTTCAGCAGGTGCCTATGGAAGAGCGTCTCAATCATGTGATTGGCTATTTGTGTGAACAGGGGTATGAAGCCAGTTGGGAGTCCACAGCCGAAGGCTTTGTGATTCACACCCGCAACTGCCCCTATCATCGAGTGGCTAATGATCATGCCGAACTGTGCTTGATGGATATGCGGTTGATTGCCGGATTGGTGGGGGTTGCGCCCCGGACGCTGGGGCGTATGGCGCAGGATGAAGAAAGTTGCACCTACCTGATCCCGACCACACCCAAAACCGCCAAGTGATCAGGCAGCTTGAACCCGGCCCTTTCACAAGCCGGGTTCGAGTCGTCCTATCCCTCTGAAAGCAAGTTGTGGTTGATCTCGATCAGGTTGCCGTCAGGGTCCCGAAAGTGTGCAGTACGTAAGGCCCACACAGGACGATCTGTGGCGGGGGCGATCATTTTGATTCCGTGCGCTTCGAGTGCCTTTACGGTTTCATCAACATCTGGCACCTCAAATGAAAGCAGTGCCCGATCCTCGGCATCGCTGGATTCTGGAGCGCTATCCGCGTTGATCGCATCGGCCATCATCTGGCGATCATACACAGCGATAAAAACATCCCCGGCTGAGAACTCTGCGTACACGGTGCCCTCCTCGTCAAACTTTGCTTTCATACCTAATATATCGCGGTAGAAACGGACGGACGCGGCAACATCCCTCACCAACAGCCTAATGCTGTGGAGGTGTAAGTTCATCAGTGTTCCTTTCAACAAGGGATCATTGATATACCTTAACAGTATACCAGAACTGACGTTCGGAGTCAATAGTTTGATCAGGATTGGTGGGGGAGAACCTCCCCCACGACCAGAGGATTTATTTACCTTTGACAGTAAATTGTTCTAGAGGTTTGAAATTCCCAAATTTAACAGCCGGTGAAGGTGGCTGAGCAGCCCATTGAACCGCATTGGCGATCACCCGCTGCACCATTGGGTGGTGATAAGTGGGGTAGGTCTCGTGGCCGGGGCGGAAGTAAAAGATACGGCCCTTGCCCCGTGTATAACAACATCCAGAGCGGAAGACCTCACCTCCCTGAAACCAACTAATAAAAACGGTGCTCTCCGGTTGGGGGATGTCGAAGCGTTCTCCGTACATCTCCTCACGATCAAGCTCAAAATAATCGTCAATGCCAGCAGCGATAGGGTGTCCCGGTTCTACGACCCAGATGCGTTCACGTTCATCGGCTTCGCGCCACTTTAGGTTGCAGCTAGTACCCATGAGGGTTTTGAAGATCTTGGAGAAGTGCCCGGAATGAAGCACGATCAGCCCCATCCCATCCCACACCCGCGCTTTGACTCGGTCAACGATCTCGTCTTTCACTTCGCCATGGGCCACATGCCCCCACCATGTCAGGACATCGGTTTCAGCAAGGACTGCACTAGTCAGTCCATGTTCAGGTTCATCAAGGGTGGCTGTGCGGACACTTAACCCTGCTATCTTCTGAAGCCCCGCAGCGATGGTGGTATGCATCCCCTCAGGATAGACCTCCGCAACTTTGGGATTCTTTTTCTCATGGCGATACTCGCCCCAAACAGTCACACGGATCGGGTTCATGTAATGGGTATCCTTTCTGAGTACAAAGAGCTGGAACTTCGCCCTCAGGTAGTTGATGCGCTTGGTTTTCGACGGTGTTGCCCCTCAGCCGCTTATCGAAGCCGCCGAGGGGCTGAGGGTTGCAGACTAACGGCACGCTAAGGGGACGGTGACGAATTGATCAGCATTCACCACCTCATTCAGCCCTAGCAAAATGTATTCGATGCGGAACGAGGTCAACAGTACCTGCGTATAACCGGCTGGAGGTTCAGCGGTGCGGTTGAGGTTATAGCTGGCCACAACACCAGAATCGGTGTAAACCTTAATCTCGATCTGGTACTTGTACTTCACCTTATCGGGCATTTCCACTTCAGGGGTGGCGCGGTAGGTGGCAAGGTTGCCAATGGTTTCCACAAGGGTCATGCCGACTGCGTCCAAACTCCCACCCTGAAGTTCTGAGGGCACAAAGTAACGATCAAAGCCGGGATCATTAAAGGGCGCGAGGGTATCGCCGCTAACTGCCCCAGAAGCGCAGCGATTGGTGGCCACATCCAGTTCCAAGATCGCCCCATTAAGGATGACGAACTGGTTGGGCACATTCAAACGCGGCGGTAGGTAGTTCTGAGCCACTAGAATACTCTGACTGTCTCGGATACTCACGTCATATTGGGCCTTGAGCGGCTCATTTTGGCGAATGACCGCTAAACTGATTGATCCTCGAATCGGATCATTGGTTTTATTCACGCCATCATAGCTCACCGAGTATCGATACTGATACTTGCTCGCCCGCTCTAGACCCAACCCGGCATATTTAAAGGGAGGAATCGGGGTGGGTGAAGGGATGGAGGTCGCAGTTGGCTCTGGAGTGTTGGTCGGTGCTGGTGTTTCGGTAGGCAGGGGTGTGCCCGATTCAACTGTCGCTTCGACCGAGGCGCTTGTGGAGACTGGGGTTTCGCCTGTTGGCTGGACAGCCGCACGCTCCGCTGTGGAAGTTGGTGCGCTGGTTTCAGTTGGCTGTGGCGTTGGGGTGACCGTGGGTCCACGGGTGGGAAGAGGGCTTTCCCGCGAGACCCGCAGTAAGTCACCCACCCGAACGAGGACTTTGCTCAGTTCGTCATGGCGCTGCACCAAGGTGCGCGTCCCGCCGGGGAACTTTTCCAGTTCACGTTTAAGCTGATCGAGGTCTTTGATCTGGCAAAAATCAGTATAAGCTGTGCGGATCGAAAGGTACTCTTTGGCAGCCGCGCTCAGGTCTTGACCAGCTCGTCCCAGATCAGGATAAGTGAACTCATTGATCGCCGCCACCTTGAACTCTGTGACCTGAGTTGAGTCCAGTGTGCGGCAGCGAGGGATGGTGTTCAGAGTCTCAACTTCCGCCTGAAATTCAGTAAATAAGCTGTAGAGTTTGGATTTTGGCTCGGCCGCAACGGGCATTTCCAACTCTGTTTTGATCTGTTTCAGGCGTGCTTCGTAATCTTGGGTAAGTTCCTCCCGAGGGGTAGGCTGTTCCAGCACCACATCAACCCCGCTCCGATTCAGAAGGTTTTTGGCAAGGAAAATCCCGCCATTGGCTACAAGAGTCACCACCAGCAAGATGGTCAAAATGCCTCGCAGTCTGGTCAAGAGGGCGGGCGATATGCCCCCACCACTGCCAGCACCCTGAGGCGGCTTCTCGCCCCGGGACTCGTATTCCATACGGCGGTACAACAGAAGGGCGTCACGGGACGCCTGCTGCACACCGGGATCGGCGTCGTTATGAAAGGCTTGCACCAAGAAACTAATCGCGTCGGGGTTTTTGAGCACACCCAACTGTTTGGCGGCACTGCGGCGGGCTTTCGGATCAGGTGCATCAAGAAGTTTCTCGATCAGTGCTGAAAGATTTTCGTCGGGCATCGAGCGCACGTCCTCACTTAGGAGCGGATCCGCTTAACTTACGCTGAACAAACACGTCCCGGTATTGACTTCTTCCAGTCCTCCGGGGCCAAAGGTCTTGGAGCCATCATCAACGGTTTGAGTCCATGTGAGCTTGTAAACTACCCGATACTCACCCGGCGCAAGCTTGCCAACGGGCACATACCAGTACACAAAAAACTGCCCGCGCTGCTGAACGGTATTGGTTCGATACTCACGCCAGCGATCAAGACTCTGGACTCGCCGCCAGCCATCGCCTTCTTTTTGCTCCAAGGTCACTTCATACTGACTATAGTTCACATGATCGTTGATCTGATCACGGGTTTGAGCATACCAACTCCAGAAAATGGTGATGGTCGATTCTCTGGTGAACTTTTTCCCAGCTTCGTTGGGGTAATCAGGCAGATCGCAATATGCCAGCACATCGGTGCGACGGGTGGAACGATAGGCAATTGTGGGCGGCGGTGTACCTACGGGCGTTATTGCGGGGCGGGACTCCGCACGCCGGGTCAGTTCGATTGAAGGGGCAACCGCAATTGCAGTTGCGTTGGCCACGGACACAAACTCTGCGCTCATCCAGCCCTCACCCACACCATCAGCGACCACAAAGTACCACTGACGGTCATCACTGAACCCTAGAATAGTGAGGGTCGTTCCGCTGTTCACTTTGCCAATGGCATCAAAGTCCGTACTAGGACCGGCCCGCAGATTAACCACCTGACTGCGATCATTCACAGCCCCCCGGGCAGTTTGAAGTGACGGTGTGGGCGGTTGCGGGGTCTCTGTTGGTGGGATGGGGGTATCTGTCGCAATGGGTGTGGCACTGGGAATGAATGTCGCGGTTGGGATTGGGGTGGCCGTGAAACGTTGGGTTGTGGTCACAACGGGAGCAAGGGTATTGGTAGGTACGGGCGGGATGGTCACGATCTGGGTAGCGACTTGAGGGCTATTCAACCCACAGGCGCTTAACCCCAGAGTCATCAACAGCAGGACGCAGGCGCGCCCCCAAATTTGACTAAAAAACCGACGCAACACCACACAACCTCCACACGCTTGGTTTGAGCACTGAGCATATCCTCAAATAAGGTCTAACACAAGCGCTGATCGTTCGCTTGGTTTATCCACTTCAACATCAGTCGTATATGGTTACCTTGCACAAATGCTTCAAACTGTACAACCTTCCCCAATACTTGCGCGTAAAGCGGTTTGGCAAGATACTTAAGCGTTTAGGACTCGGAGGTTTCGAGTTTTGCCAAAAACGGCGGCTTCATGGTATGATAATTTTTCAGACGGGATTGCAATGTGTTAATCTCGCAAGTATTAAGATAAAGAATAGACACAACGATAATTTTATTCTTTGTCGATACTTGGGTGCAATAAGATTGCAATAATTTTCTTCAGGAGACTTTTGAATGTCTGCGTATCTGGTGGTGGATGTCGATGATCTATTGGGCAGGCTTCAGCGGCGAGCCTTTGCCATGGATCCCTATGAATTAGCGCTGCGTTTGCGCAGCGCTGCCGCACTGGTGGCAGGGCTGCCCAACCCTGATGCGCTCAAGGCAATTGCCGTTGCCCAATGGAGCGTCTACCAAAGTTCTGGGGCAAGCACCGAGCAGATTTTTGATGCCGTCGGGTTTGAGACTTTTGACGTCCCCAATGCCCAGTACTCTGCTGATGCACTCGTTTTGCACTACTTTGATAACGATCCCAAGCCCGTTGACGAACTGATTATTGTGGGCACACATCCAGCGCTGCTCAGTTTGCATGAGCGCATCAAGATGGGGCGCCATGCCCGTGTGCGGGTGTGGGCTGACCAGCCCCCAGACTCTGAAGATGTGATCTACCAACCGCTCGAGTCAGTGTTGGGGATTGCGACCAAGACAGTCGCTCTTTATATTGACTTCGAGAACATCTCGATCAGTTTGCACGAGCAGGGTTATGCGGTGAATCTGGATCGGATTGTCGAAGGCTTCAGCAACCACGCGCAGGCTCATGGTCAGATCATTCGGATGGCGGCATATGCACCATGGGGACAGCGCGGCAGTCTCCCGCCTTTGGTGGATAGCAATCTCCGCGAAATTTCTGATGACGCACCCAGTCGCTTAGCCCTCGCCAATATTGATCCGGTGTTTAACCTACCCGGCAAAAACAGCGCCGATATGCGCATTGCCAAGGATGTGCTGGCCTACAGCACCCAGCCCGAATCAGCCGATGTGTTCATCATTGCCAGTGGGGATCGGGACTTCAACGAGGTTTTTACCGCACTGCGCTCACGCAACAAGCAGGTCATTGTGTGGGGCGTGCGGGGCAGCACCAGCCGGCAATTGGAAAACAACCCGGTACTACAAATTGAATACCTTGATGATTTTTTGGGGCTGAACCGTTATCCCCCTGCTGGACAAACTTTCCCCACGGCCACAACCCCATCCACCGCAGCTTTTACACCCTCCCAGTGGTCAACAGTGGTGATTCAATATGATCGTTTAGCTGTGCCTCATGCCACTGAAGATGGTATCCCCCTGACCCTGTTTCAGGAACATCTGCGGAGTGCGGGCGCGGTTATCTCTGCCCAGCGGGGCAACGAGTTGATCATGCAGGCTGTGGCGATGGGTATCCTCAAACTCACGAAACAAGGTGGGGTGGACTATGTACAGCCCATCAGCGAACATATCATCGTGGAGCGGACCCGCCTAGTCCGGGATCGGATTGTCGTGCGGGTGGCTAATACCCTCGATGTTCGTGGATGGGAATATGTCAACTATGGGTTCCTGCTCAAAGGGTTGGCCATGGATCGGGATCTGGAAAAACCCGGTCTCAATGTTGACGACACATGGCGCTCTGAGTGGGTGGATTTTCTGGTCCGGGAGAACATCCTCAATCGGGAACTGGTGCCCCACCGACACAATCCCGATGATCTGGTTCCAGTAATCCATCTCTCCGACGATCTGCCCATGCTCACGGGGTCGCTCAAGACAGTGGGGGCGGGCTATATCGTCACCTATGACGACCTTGATCCGGGGACGGAGGCTCAGGCCCTGCGCGATTCTGAGACCAATGCCATGATGAAGCGGGTGGTGGTCAGTGTTGATCAGTTCACCAGCTATCGCAACTTCACATGGTGCCCACTGGGAAGCCTGCACCGCCGACTGCGCATGTATGACTCTGGGATCACCTTCCAACGGGCTGTGGAGTGGCTGCTCGAATTAGGCGCCGTAAAAGTGGACGAGTATGAGAATCCCCAGAGTGTGTACCGCACCAAAGGTATCTCCCTCAATACCAACGCTGCGATGGTACAGGAGATTCTGCGCGAGCGGGACAAGTTCATCTGTGTGCTCCTGAAGTTGTACGGACTGCGCCAACCGATCACCGCTGCGGCCGTTGGTAACCATATCACCCTCACAGAGTTATCGCTCAACCTGTGGATGTCGATCATGGAAGGTGAGAATGTCCTGAACCCAGTGCCGGGCAAACCGGGAGTGTATAGTCTGTTCCGCACCCACCACACGGTGAATATCGTGGCTGAAAGCTGCGGCGGTTCGGTTGCGCTGCTCCCACCTGCTTAAGATTCAGCGAAGGGTTGAAGGAGTCGCACCCCTTCAACCTACACGCCTGATATAATTTTTACGAGGTGTTTTTTGTTCAATATTACGAGAGGCAAATCCTCATGTTGACGATTGAAACCATTCTGGCGCGGGAAGTTTTGGACTCCCGTGGAAATCCCACCGTAGAAGTCGAAGTCTATCTGGAGAACGGGGCGCGAGGCAGCGCTATTGTTCCCAGCGGCGCAAGCACGGGCGAGTTTGAAGCCCACGAACTGCGTGACGGCGATAAAGCACGTTATGGCGGTAAAGGGGTGCTCAAAGCTGTTGACGCCGTAAACGACCAGATTGCCGACGAACTCGAAGGTTTTGATGCTGGCGATCAGGTCGTTATTGACCAACTGCTGATCGATTTGGATGGAACCCCAACCAAATCCAATCTGGGGGCAAATGCGATTCTGGCCGTCTCACTGGCTGTGGCTAAGGCTGCCGCCAACGGTTATGAAATGCCCCTTTACCGTTATCTAGGTGGGGTCCACGCCCATGTTCTGCCTGTGCCCATGATGAATATCATGAACGGCGGCAAACACGCCACCAACAGCACGGACTTTCAGGAGTTTATGATCATGCCGGTGGGCGCGGAAACCTTTGCCGAAGGGCTGCGCTGGGGCGTGGAAATCTATCAAAGCCTCAAGAAAGTGCTGCATGACAAGGGCAAGGCGACTACTGTCGGGGATGAGGGCGGTTTTGCTCCAAGTGACATCAAGAGCAACGCCGATGCCCTCGATTTTATCCTCGAAGCCATCGAAAAGGCTGGTTACAAACCCGGCGAACAGATCATGCTGGCCCTTGACCCTGCGTGCAGCGAAATCTATGAGGACGGCAAGTATCACCTCAAGCGTGATAACAAAGTCCTGACCTCTGAAGAAATGGTTGAGTTCTGGGTCAATTGGGTCAACAAGTACCCGATCATCTCTCTTGAAGACGGTCTCCATGAAAGCGACTGGGCAAACTGGAGCAAACTGGTGGCCAAGATTGGGGATAAGGTTCAGATCGTGGGTGATGACCTGTTGGTGACCAACACTGAGCGAGTTGCCCGTGCCATCAAAGAAAAAGCGGCCAACAGCCTGCTCTGCAAAGTGAACCAGATCGGGACTCTGAGCGAATCCATCGCCGCCAGCCAGATGAGTATGCGTGCGGGCTGGTCAGTGGTGGTGAGCCACCGCAGCGGTGAAACCGAAGACTCTACCATCGCTGATCTGGTGGTGGCCATGAATGCCGGGCAGATCAAGACCGGTGCGCCCGCCCGCTCCGACCGGGTGGCCAAATACAACCAACTGCTGCGCATCGAGGAGCACCTCGACACCGCTTCGCAGTATGCCGGTTGGAGTGCCTTTGCGCACCTGAAGCGCTAAACCCACGCTGGAGTGACTCGTTCCGTTGACTTTTGGGGGCGCAAGTGCGCCCCCTTTTTCTGGCTTGAATATACAATTGATACAAATACAGCCCTTATTTCTCAGGCACATTTGAAACGCAGAGGGGAATCACAGCGCATGGTCAGGAAATTTGACGTCAAGCGGACGAAGATCGTGTGTACCATCGGGCCTTCGTCGTCGGATGAGCAAGTCCTTCGGGAAATGATCCGCGTGGGCATGGATGTGGCCCGAATCAACTTCAGTCATGGGGATCACGAAACCCATCGCCGCAACATTGAACTAGTGCGCCGCATCGCTGTCGAGGAAAATGCGGTTGTGGCTATCATGGGTGATCTGCAGGGCCCCAAAATCCGTTTGGGCAAACTCACAAATGAACCCATCCCCATCAAAAAAGGGGATCACCTTACCCTGACCGCCCGTAAAGATGCCGACGGCACAAATCTCGTTTTACCTCTGCCTCATCCCGACTTCTTAGCAGACATCCGCGAAGGTCATCGTTTGCTGCTCGATGATGGTAATCTGGAATTTCGGGTCATCGCCCGACAGGGTGACGATCTGGTGTGTGAAGTCGTTGTGGGGGGCGAACTGCGCAGCCGTAAAGGGGTCTCGGCACCCGAATCAAAACTCAAGATTTCAGCCCTCACTCCCAAGGACATTGAAGACGTCAAGTTTGCCCTTGATGTAGGCGTTGATTATGTGGCGATGTCCTTTGTACGCAGCGCCAACGATCTGCGTGAACTGCGTTGGCTGTGTAAACATCTGGGCAAAGAAGAAGTGGCACTGGTGGCCAAGATCGAGAAACGGGAGGCTATTCAAAGCTTTAGCGAAATTCTTGAGGCCACTGATGCGGTAATGGTTGCACGCGGTGATCTTGGGGTGGAGACACCCGCTGAGGCTGTACCTATTCATCAGAAGGAGATCATTCGCCAATGCAACGAAGCGGGCAAACCGGTGATCACGGCCACCCAGATGCTCCAGTCAATGGTGGATAATCCTCGCCCTACCCGCGCTGAAGCGAGCGACGTGGCCAACGCCATTTTTGATGGCACCGATGCGGTAATGCTCTCTCAGGAGACAGCTCAGGGTGAGTTTCCGGTTCAGGCTGTAGCCACAATGGCCACCATTGCGGTGATGGCTGAAAAACATTTCGCGCAGGCAATACGGCCTGAACGCGGACGGTGGTTAGAAGCGGCCCTGCCTGATTTGTTTGAGGAAGACTTGGAGAACATCTCCATCGCTACCAGCCGGGCCGCGAGTCTGATCGCCGATCTGCTCAACGCTCGCCTGATCGTGACCGCCAGTTACACGGGCATGACAGCCCGCCTGATCGCACGAACGCGTCCTCGTACTTCGATCCTGTGTGCCACCACCAATGAACAGACCAGCCGACGGTTGGCGATGGTGTGGGGTGTTCATCCGATGATTGTGCCCCAGTTCACCACCATTGATGAGATGATCGAGCGCATCGTGGTCGCCGCCCACAGCGCCCGTATGGTTGAACACGGTGATACTTTGGTGTTGGTCGCTGGTGTGCCTTTTGGAATGGCCGGACAGGCGAATTTCCTGAAGATTCATCGGGTAGGCGAATCTCAGGAAGTGCCCGCGCCGGGAATGGCGGCCAACCTTACCCGTCCTGATCAGCGCTGAACGGACCCAAAGCAGAGCACGGCGGGTTGCGATGCCCGCCGTGCCGCCATCTGACGCTTCTTTGAAACTGAGACCCACCTCATGCGCCTGCTTCTGATCTCCCGCTGCCCACCTCACCCTGTGCATTTAGGTGACCGCCTCATCATTCATCATCTATCACGCGAATTTGCGCAGCGCGGCCACACCCTTGATCTGCTAGCTTTTTATGATCGTCCAACCGATCCTGATGAAGTGACTGTCTATCGGGATCGTTTTCGGGAAGTGCTGCTCATCCCGGCGGCACAGCGAGGCGGGCTTTCGTATCTGCGTCGCCTGTTGCTCCCCGGTGCGCTGTTTCCCACTCAAGCACAAGCAGCTTGGTCAGCCCAGATGTGGCGAAGTATTGAAGCGCGCCTGCCACAAGTAGATCGGGTCATGTGCTTTGGCGGCATTCAGGTTTATGAGTATCAAACATTGGTGAAGCGCAAACCAAACCTGATCGTGCCCTATGAATCCTATTCGCTGTTTTTGAAGCGCGCCTTAGGGCAAGAAGTGTCCCTTCAGGGACGGATTCGAGTCGGGCTGATGATGACCCTTGCCCGTGCTTATGAACGGCGCATGTTCCGGGGGTTTGATCGGGTCAGCGTACTTACGGATGTCGATGCAGCCGCACTCCGCAATCTCGAACCGTCACTGCCTCTGACGGTTATCCCCAATGGGATCGATCTGCGGGACTTTCCCCCCACTCGTTTTGAGATTCCTAAAACTACGCCTCAACTGATCTTTGTGGGCAATTACGAGTATGCCCCTAATGCCGATGCAGCCCTGTTTTTGGCCCATGAAATTTTCCCCTTGGTGCAGGCCCAAATACCTCATGTGCAGCTTTTACTGGTGGGCAATGCTCCCCCAGATTCACTACAGGCTTTGAATCGGCCGGGGCTGATCGTCACCGGACGTGTTCCAGAGGTGTATCCACTGCTCGCAGACGCATCTGTGTTCGTGTGCCCACTGCGTTATGGTGCAGGCATCAAAAATAAGGTACTAGAAGGCATGGCAGCAGGACTACCACTAGTAGTCACCCCGCTAAGCGCCGACGGGATCGGCCTGATCGAAGGTGTTCACGCACATTTTGGGACAGATGCACCCCAACTTGCCAAAGGGGTGATCGCCCTCTTGCGCAGCCCTGAACAAGCACGCCGCATGGGGCAGGACAACCGTGCCCTGATCGAAGCCAAGTTCACATGGGGGGCTGTCGCCGATCAATACCTTCAGGCACTGGGAGCAGAAGATTGACTGGTTGTGACCAGCCCTAAGCCCGCACCCTCCTCGCCCCCTTTCAAGGGTGGGTTTTTGAGGGAGGGGCATCAAGAACCCCTCAAACGACCCTACAGAGCGCTTTTTTCGCTTCCTCCATCCCCCCAAAGAGGGTATTCATGAAAAACCTACCCCTGAAGGTGAGCGATGAGGGGCTAATTGAGTTCCGCAATCAAACGCAGCCCATCCAAGGTGAGCTGCGGTGCAATCAGTTCGATCACATCGGTGTGTTTAGCGATCAGGGGGGCTAACCCACCAGTAGCGATCACCTTTGCGTGCTCCCCTTCACCATTGGGCATGGCCAAACGGATGCGCCGGGTCATGCCGTTGATCATCTCCACATACCCCAAGAATAAGCCACTTTGAATCGCGTGCATGGTATTGCGCCCAATCGCTGAAGGTGGCGGTTCAAGAGTCACTTTATAGAGCTGTGAGGTGCGCCCCACAAGGGCATCCAGCGAAATCCCGATCCCCGGAGCAATGCTGCCCCCGATATAACGGCCATCAGCGGAGAGGACGTCAAAAGTGGTAGCCGTGCCAAAATCAATGATGATTGCCGCCCCTCCATAGAGGATATGGGCCGCGGCTGCGTTCACGATTCGATCTGCGCCCACCTGTTCTGGGCTTTCCACATCAACCCCGATCCCAAGGTTGATCTTGTTACTGATGATGAGCGGCGTTTTGCCAAAATAATGTTCACAGAGTTCGTTAAATGCGAGGGTTAGGGGGGGCACCACACTGGCGATCACGATCCGTCCAACATCCTTAAGGGTCAAGTCAGCATCCCGGAGGAAGGTGCGGATCAGTACTGCATACTCATCGGGCATTTTGTTGTGGACAGTACGCACCCGCCAATCCTGTCGCCATGCGCCTTCCTGCCACAAACCTAGAGTCACGTTGGTGTTGCCAATGTCGATGGCCAGCAAAATTCCCGCCGCGGTGTCCTCGCTCATGTAACGCATCCTTCCAGTGTTTTTTGGGAGAGTCTACCCCATTCGGCTATACTTCAGCAGTAGAGACTAGAACGGAAAAGCTAATGACTGATGATCGCCTGCTCACAGGCAAACGTCGCAAGGAAGATCAGGATCAAAGCCTGCGTCCCCAGCTCCTGAGTCAGGTGATTGGGCAGGAGCGTGTGGTCGAGAATCTGAAGATTCTGGTCAGCGCCGCCAAAGCCCGTAAGGAGCCGCTGGATCACATCCTCTTTTATGGGCCACCGGGGATCGGTAAAACGACTCTCTCAACCGTCATGGGCAAAGAGATGGGCGTGAATGTGCGCCCAACGGCGGGGCCTGCCATCGAACGGGCAGGCGATCTGGCCGCGATCCTGACCCACCTGCGCGAAGGGGACATCCTCTTTATTGATGAGATTCACCGTTTGGGCAAAGCCGTCGGTGAGATTCTTTACCCCGCCATGGAAGATTTTGTGCTGGATATTGTGGTGGGGAAGGGCCCAGCCGCTAAAAATGTGCGTCTGAATTTGCCCCGATTCACGGTCATTGGGGCCACCACCCGATTAGCCCTGCTCAGTTCTGCCCTGCGATCCCGCTTTGGGGCGATCTATCGATTGGATTTTTACTCTTTAGAGGCGATGAATCTGATCGTAAAACGCGCCGCGGAAATGCTCAGAATTCCTACCGACGAGGGCGGTGCATCTGAGATCGCCTCGCGGGCACGGGGCACCCCTC
The DNA here is from genome assembly GCA_014879835.1 of Anaerolinea sp. GTDB lineage: Bacteria > Chloroflexota > Anaerolineae > Aggregatilineales > UBA2796 > UBA2796. The sequence goes on along the minus strand of JACSRJ010000116.1, from coordinate 12,519 downwards.
GCATTGCGCTAAGACTCCTCAAACGAGTGCGAGACTTTGCACAGGTGCGTGGTGACGGCACGATTACCCGTCCTATTGCGGATGAGGCCCTTGATCTGCTCAATGTGGATCACTTGGGGTTGGATGATATTGATCGCCGAGTGTTGATCTCGATCATTGAGAAAGGCGGAGGTCCTATCGGGCTGGAGACCATTGCGGCCGCGATCAGTGAGGAATCAGATACGATCATGGATGTGTGTGAACCCTACCTGATCCAACTTGGTTTTTTGGATCGCACCCCACGAGGACGCACAGTCACTCGAAAAGCCTACGATCACCTCAAAATCCCCTACAATGGGCGCGACGATCAGACCTCAACAGAGCAGAATCCTCTGTTTTAGGTTGCTGTCCTTACCCCTCCCCCCAATAAAACGGGCAAAGGGAGGGGCAAACAGAGCGTTTCAACCCTGTGTGGTTGAAGCAGACGCAGGACTTTCAGATGGATCTGCGTTCTCCAACTCCTGATATAACCCTTCGATGACCTCTGCATTTAGCCATCGGTTGGGAATGCTGGTTGCGGCTGCGTAGTGGATGATCCCGGCGCGGTTAATCAGAAATACCCCGCTCTTTTGGATCAACGAGAAGAAGGTCTTGTTCAGCGAAAAGCGGTCGTAGACCTCGCCCGTGCCATCAGACAAAATAGTAAGGCGATTGTCTTTGTCGACCGCCTTGGCCAGACGATCCGCTTCTTGACGTGATCCCGGGCCAAGGATCACCACTTGGGTATCACGTTCCGCCAATTTGGGGGCTTCGACGGCGAGGCGACGCGCAAACTCACGGCACTGCATACAGTTAAAAGCCCGCATAAAGAACAAAAGCACATGCTTATGTCCTTTCCAATCGGAGAGCTGAACCCGATCCCCACTGGTAGCAATGAGCGAAAAGTCCGGCGCAGGTATGCCCGGTTTGAAGGACTCCAGATTTGTCACTCAGGTACCTCTTTGTTTTTGTCCCGTTGCGGATATACCTTTAATCTTAAGGGAAATGGGTCTCAGAATGCCATGAGCATTAGATGATTCTCAGTCCTGTCCATACCAAAACCGAGAGCATCCCGATCCCTATAGCCCCAAAGAGCATGACCGCATAGATACCCCGTACGATTCCAGAGACCAGATCAAAATAGGTCAGGTCGAGGACAGCAGTCACCAAAGGAACGCCCGGAACCAGCACCAAAACTGAGGCGATAACCGCATAAGCAGGGCGCACCTCCAAGCCAGTACTGCGCCCGATCACTTCGAGGAGGGTGATCAGCACCTCACTGGTGAGGGTTGCCCCCGCCGCGGCCAAAATGGTGGTAGGGAGGGCCGTAAACCGATAGTGGTGCATTGTGAACCGAACCGTTTGAGCTACCGCCGCCCCAAATGCCGCCGCGGTAAATTCAAGCGGTCCCCCGCCGATCAAGATACTAAAAGAACCACAGGCCAGACCTACAGCCAGCGCAATTTGCCAGCGGGGATACTGGTGTTTCATGGTCTCGATCTCGTCCAAACGGGCGCTCACCAATTCTGGGGTGGGGTTTTCAGGCATATTGCGTGAAAGGCGCTCTAGAAGGCTGATCTTCGTCATATCCACAGCCAGCGCATAGAGACGCATGATCTGAGTTCGGTGTTCCATACCACTGTAGGCAGAGGCGATGATTCCAGTAGGGGTGACATAGGCTTCTAGCCGTTCTACCCCCATGACTTCAGCCATGCGGAGCATGGCGTGTTCAGTGCGATAACTTGAGGCCCCATTGCGGAGCATCAGCAGTCCAAAGCGCATGGTTACCCGCAAAATATGGGCCAGTTCGTGGTGCGAGAGCTGGCGCAAAGACACAGAGGGAGTTTGACTCATCGAGGATTCCACTCCGGGTTGGGAATCAGGATCGTATATTCATAACCATTCATTGGGATGATCGCCTGAACCTTATAGGCGCGATCAACAGCCTCAAGGATAGGCGGCGGATAAAACCGCGCACGGAAAATCACCGCCCCAAAGGCTTGAGCCTCTACCATTTTGACCAGAGCTGCGGGATCATACAAGCCGTTATTGTATAGATTCAACAACTGGGTAGGGTTGGTGATCACTGGTTTTCCGGATCGAAAACTGAAGGCCGCTTCTTCACTCAGAATGGGACGGGGATCATCCTTGACCAACGCTACGATTTGCCAGCCATTGGCCGTATCTTGGGGCGAGGGAATCTGACCAATGGTGGCGTAACCCATTGTCCATCCGGCCCCATCGTAAAACTGGGAGAATTTGGTGTTTGATTGGAGCTTGAGGATGCCTGCAAGGGTATTCATCAAGGGTTGATCAAGATGAATTTTGAACACCGCCAGACCATAAAGGCAGAACAAACACAAGGCGCTCAATCCGATCAGAGGCGCTGCCATGGCCCCCAAACGCCCGCCGATCACCTGAAGGCGCGAAGGCACACGCCAACCGCGCCGCAGACTGCGCCCGGTGAAGATGCCTGCGAGGACGCAGGTCGCGGCGATCAAGGTCGCAAAATAGCTGTCGCCTGCCCCCCACTTGCCCGCCAAAGCACTGCCCACAGCCGCCGCCACAAACCACACACTGTAGACCGAGAGCCGATCTACATATAACTCATAAAGCACCAAGAGCAGGGACGGAATCAAGATCGCGCCATGCAGACCCACAAACTGCGAAAGCAGCCCCGTAAATTGGCTCATGATGTAGCCGTTCACGTTGGCCGCGATGATATTGATCCACCACTGCCCCTCGGTGCTGAGGTTGATGAGCAAAAAAATACCACCCGCAATAAACCCAAATCCGACAGAATAAAGAATGGCTCTTTTGACTCCCCGCAGCAGCAGCCACCCCAAAACCGCACCACATGTGATGATCGCCAACTGTTTGGTAAAGCCTGCCATTAACAGTAGGAGCAAACTCAGGCGGATGATTCGACGCCGGGCGCGGGTATTTTCAGGGGTATCGAGGCGATCTAGGCTGGCGATGACCACAACCGCGAGGGTCTCCAACATCACCATGCTGATATGCTGCCGGAACAGCGGGCCAATGTGGTAAATGTAGTTTGAGGCAAAAAACGCCATCCCTGCAAGCAGCGATACTGGGCGATGGCGGGTCTCGCGGTAGACAGCATAAGCGATTGCGCCCCCAGTGATGAGGGTGGCCGTAAAACCGATCAGACGTCCATACCAGTACTGGGCCCCAAAGAGCCATGCAAAAGGGATGAGGATCACATGATACAGTGGTGGATAGTTGCTGGCATAAAAGGGAAAGGCTTCGTTATCGCGGTATGGGCTTTGCCCCTGACTGAGCAGGATTGTGTCATTGAGTTCAAAGCCCTCACCCTGATCGTAATCGAAGGGAAAGGTGAGTAATGAGAGGGCATAGACTCCATAAACCACAAAGTGGAATACCATCAAAATTAGCGCAGTCCATAGTGCCATCCGCGATGCCCATGTCAACCATGAGGGCTGAAAGATGGTGGAAGATGTAGGGGGCGATTCAGAAATGTTCATGCAGGGCGGTTTCCGTAAGGGATCAGGCTTAGACCCAGCAGGGCAAGCCCGACACAGCCCACCAATGCAAGCCGCTGGGTGGGGCCAAAATCACCCGCACCGCCTCGCAGCAGATCGAGTAAAAGCACACCCCCGAAACCGACTGCACCTGTGAGGAACAGGACGATCCCTAAGTGACGTTTGGTGATGATCCAATCTCGTCCCATATTCAAGCCAGCGTGTTATTCCCCGCTCAGGTCAACGGTTGTGCCTTCTTGGGCGAGGATCACTTCACATTGAGGATTCATGCCTGTACCCCGACTGCGGAAGGCAAGGTAGTTATAGGCCTCGGCCACTGCGTCCCATAAAACATCATCGGTGGAAACCGGATCATGATGGGTGAGCGCAAGGCGTTTGACTCGGGCCCGGAAGGCCAGTTCCGCACCCATTTTAGGGGTGCTGTGGCCCCAGTCCCGACGCTCATCAATGACCTGCTCAAAACGATATTGGGCATCAAAAATGAGCAAATCCGCATCCCGGAAAAACTCCACATAGCGGGTGGTGCTTTCGTTATCCATGCGGTGATATTCCCCATCAGAGGCAAATACCACTACCTGCCCACCATAGGAGAACCGGTAGGCATAAGCGCCCCCCGGATGTGAAAGCAGGATCAGTTTCACCTCGACCCCATTGATATTGAGGGTTTCGTTGGGATCAACCACCTCAAATGCGAGGTGAGAGCGCATGTATTCAAGGGAAACAGGGTAGTAAACCTCGCGCTGCTGATCCGCAAGGCGATTGTGTAGATCGGGGAAAGGACTGTGGAAGATCAGCTTATTGCCGGGCACATAGGCGGGGATAAAAAAAGGAAAGCCTTGAATGTGATCCCAGTGAGTGTGACTGATGAAAATATGAGCCTCACCTTGCCCTTTGCCAAAAGTTCCTTGAAGTAGGCGGTTGCCTAAACTGCGCATCCCGGAACCACAGTCCAAGATGAATAAATTGCCCCCTACCCGCAGTTCCACACAAGTGGTGTTGCCGCCTGCCGTACTGCTGATTCTTTGGGGAAGCTGCTCAATATAACGTTCAACCGCATGGTGATCGGTCAGATCAACCGACACCGCCCCTAATAGCGCCTGTTTTAACTTCTCTCGCAGTTCAACCGTGGTCATGGGTGAAGGAATCGACCCACGTGCCCCCCAAAAAGTAACCTTCATCCGAACCTCAACGTTCGCTGTTTATGATAATCCGAAGATCGCTTTTAAAGTTTAACACAAAACGATTGAGTGATTCGGGTTAGGGTAATCGCTTCAAATCCAAATCAGGGGTGGCATGTCTCGTCCTCACCCCTTCATCCCCCTCTCCCAGCCGCAACGCAGCGGACGGGAGAGGGAAAAGCGTTTTTGTGGGGGTATCGGGTGCGGTTAGTCTTCCTTTTTTAGATGCTGCGCTATCAGGGTTGCTACCTGTCTTGAGTTCGAATCACCACGCTCATGGAGTCCCGTAATGGTTCCCCATTGGTCTGACTGTGGTCTGTTCTGGCTCATCTTCCATTTGCCAACAAGGGTGCTAATCGGGATTTCAATGCCTATAATGGCTTTTAGCATGTTGTCAATGTAATCGGGAGGCGCATCGGAGACGCTCCACGGGATCGCACGCTCTGATTCATGCAAGTCGCTAAGCTCAGTGACATGCTTGAGCAGCCAACCACTTTCGTCCACAGAGAGGGCCGTGCCATGCGCATGAACGACGGCGTAGTTCCAAGTCGGGACAGCTTTCCCATGCGTTTGCTTTGTGGGATACCAAGATGGGGTAATGTATGTTTGGGGTCCTTGAAAAATTACTACACAAGCCGATTCCATGGTGAAGGATTTCCAAACAGGATTTGCGCGGGCGACATGTCCAATCAGGGTACCATACTCACCCCGCGTTGCGTCAATGAGAAAAGGAACATGGTTAACAACCAACCCTTCACGAGTCGGTACCACCCAAGTGCCCAACGGATGCGATCTGATGAGCGCGTGAAGAACACTGACATCCGGTTCCTCGAAATGCTTCGGTATGTACATAGAACCTCTCGTTCAGGTAGGTTAACCAGTGATTGATTAGACTCGTTTGGAGAATAAACAATACGAATATTGTAGATTTTATTTGCGGCGAGTGGAGAGGATTATTGGTGAATTGGTGAAAACTGACGATCTCGCGTCCTCACCAAACGAGCAGACCAAACCGTTTGAGCCAATCGGTGAGGGCAGTGGCAAGGACTCGATTCCCTGTAGGATTTAGGTGCAGATCGTTTTTATAGTAGGTCTGTTCTGGGGAGGCGCGCAGGGCCTCAAGTGCGTCAAAGCAGTATTCCAACATCATCTGGCAGTTTGCCAACCAACGCTGGCGGATCGCGGAAATCGAATTGAGGGTCTCGCCCAATTGGGGGGCAGTCAGTTCACGGTAAACTTCTTCTTTGGCAGGGATGATCACCACCACCAATTTCGCCCCCACAGCGAGCGTTTGCATCCACAAGTCATAGAACGCTTCTTGGGAGAGCTTTTCGCCTAGAATTACACGCGGACTGTTGAGATCAGTGATCGTCGCCATATAACGCGAGCCAAAGCCGATCTCGATCTGATCCTTTTGGGCTTGATAAGGGTACTGAAACAGATCGCGCTCGTCCTGACGGCTCAAGAAGTTGATGATCACGCTGTTGCGGCGCAGCCATGTGCCCAGTGCATAAAAGGGATCGGTGAAGGTTTCGCCCCCTAAACGGTAATCCTCGTAGCTGTCATTCACCCACCACTGAAGAATGACCAGTTTAGGCTTCAGCCCTTGATCTTTGATGAAGCGCTCAAAAAGGCGGGTATGGCTCACAATCCCCGTGCCCGTCTGCCCCATATTAGACACCTCAAGGGCCAGCATCCGCGAAAGCCGGGTCACATAACAATCGTCAAGCTCAGTCCAACAAAAGGTGAACGAATCGCCTAAAACCACAATAGGGGGATCGTCTTTGGGCTGTGGGGAACGAAAACCTACCTCTTGCCCAAACCAAGGGTAGGTTTTGACCGCAAAGGAGACCTCCGGCGACTCAAAGCGTAGATCGAGATCAGCACGGGTGATCGAGTCAAGTTGGGGATCATCCACCCGCAGAAAGAGCGCCCCAAGAAGTGCCCGATCTACCCCAATGGCCCTCAACCCCAACTCGATCCCGATCAGGATGATCCCGATCAGGATGAGGATTAGAAGTATCCGCCGCCTTAAGCGCCGAACCATAGATCACACAAAATAACACCGACAGGCTTCATCAAGAATCTGCGGGGTGATCAAGAATGGTTTGTTCTCATAGTCACACAGGGCTTTGACGATCTTGAGCAGGTCACGGGGGTGAACTGACTGCAATTGGCGCTTAGGCTTACGATACCATTCTTCGATCAGGAATTTGAACGAGTCGAGGTTAAACTCCACCCCCATTCGGCGGCACATGGTCTCAAAAATAACGTGAAACATCCGAATGTCGGGGCTTTCCACTTCCACCTTCATTTGAATACGTCGTAAGAAAGCGCCGTCCACCAGTTGGTTGGGATCAAGGTTGGTGCTAAACACGATCAACTGACGGAAGGGCATCTGAATGGTCTGCCCAGTGCGCAGTCGGAGGAAGTCAAAGCCTGATTCCAGCGGCACGATCCAGCGGTTGAGAAGCTGTTGAGGTTCCATTTGCTGGCGGCCAAAGTCGTCGATCAGGAACATGCCTCCATTGGCCTTCGCTTGTAGGGGGGCCTCATAAAACTTGCTGATCTCGTCATAACGAAGATCAAGCGCTTCCATCGTCAGTTCCCCACCCACCATTACTGTGGGGCGATCAAACAGCGCCCAGCGGCGGTCATACTCCCCTAGGTTTTCCTGTTCCTCTTTGCTTAGTTCAAAGGGTTTATGCACCAACCGATCATAGATGCTGATGATTTGTCCGCCAGTGGTGATGGCAAAGGGCATCCAGATCGGATCAGTACCGCTGATAATGCCTGCAATCGCTTGCGCGACCGTGGTCTTGCCATTTCCGGGGGGGCCATACAAAAACAGGGAGGAGCCGCCATTGATCGCGGGGCCCACCCGACGGTGAAAACCTTCAGGGAGAATCAACTGGGAGAGCGCTCGCTGAACTTGTTCGGGAGCAACTTGGACTCGGGTCGCAGTCTGAATCAGGATTGCATGATTGTAAGCTTCGACCGGGACAGGGATGGGTCCAATATACTGACTGCGCTCAAAAGCGTCACGGGCACGGGCCGTACCTTCTTCGGTCAACCGATAGACGTAACTGGCGCGCCCCAGATTACCCGCCCGCGCAATCTCGACCTGATGATCCTGCTGCATCTTGAGCATCATCTGATCTACCACCCCAAAGCTGATGCGCAGTACATCCATAAAACGTTTCAGACTGACTTCACCTTCCTGAAACATCATACGCATCAACAAATCGGTCACAATTGTGCTGGGTACGCCCATATCGTCAAGCGACTCGCGGGGGCGTAGAAGATTCCACAATTCCGCTTCATGATGCTGCGCCGATGGCGTTGGGGGCGGCGTCGGTGCAGGTGACTGCTGCTGTCGTGGTGGTGGGGCTGGTTTGGGTGCGTCCATCCCTAAATGTCCTCTTGATCCTCTTGATCGTCTCGTGCCACCTGATGAGTATAGGCGCAGTGGTAAGATTGTCAACATGGGTGATCACTTTGGGTAGGGCAAACAACAGGTGGTGTCGTTCAAATGATGAGGAGTTGCCCGTTTTTGACCATTTTTAGTATTATCTCCCAAGCTGGTTGACTTTTGAATGCAATTATCGCTGTGGAGAATGGTTTCGTGACGACCCGGACTTCTGACTCCCTTAACGCATTGGCAGCAGGGGATAAGGGCGATTTCCTGCGCCGCTTAGGGACAAAACTACTTTCACGCCTTACTGAGAAACTGCCGGAACTCTCGTTCAGTGTTGTCTATTGGGACAACACGACCGAACACTATGGCAAAGGGGCACCCACCTTTAGTTTCCACCTCAAAACCAGAGAAGCGGCTCAACGGATAATCCGTGATGGTGGCTTGGGTTTTGGTGAAGCCTACATGGACGGAGAGATTGATATCGAGGGCGATCTCGGAGATCTTCTCAAACTTCAATATACCTCCGCGTTTGACGCCAGCGCTTTATCATTTTGGGAAAAAATACGCGCCGCGCTCACGGCCTTTCTTCACCGCAACAGTATCTCACGGGTGCGTAAAAACGTCTCACATCACTACGATTTAAGCGCTGATTTTTACCGTCTGTGGTTGGACAAATCCATGACTTACACCTGCGCTTATTTTCAGACCAGCCAAGACACCTTAGAGCAAGCCCAGATCAATAAACATGATCATATCTGCCGCAAATTGCGCCTCGAGCCGGGTATGAGTCTGGTCGATATTGGCTGTGGCTGGGGCGCTATGATGATCTACGCTGCGGAGCATTATGGGGTTAACTGCACTGGCTACACCATCTCTCAGGAGCAGCACAAGTGGCTCAATGCTGAGATCGAGCACCGAGGTTTGGGAGATCGGGTGCAGGTGCGTCTTCAGGATTACCGACACGCCGAGGGGCAGTTTGATCGCTGGGTTTCGATTGGCATGTTTGAGCAAGTGGGCAGCCAGTATGTGGGTACATTTATGGATTGTATCCGGCGAGTCCTCAAACCCGGCGGGGTTGGGCTGCTGCACACGATTGGCTTTCGCACCCGTAACCTCAAAGTACCGTGGATGACTCGATACATTTTTCCCGGCGGTTTTTTGCCCTCACTGGGCGAAATTGTCGAACCAATGAGCGAATTGAACCTCAATGTGTACGACGTTGAGGATTTACGTCTGCACTATGGTGAGACCCTCGATCACTGGGACAAACGTTTTTGCCAGCACATCGATCAGATTCGGAACATGTTTGATGAACGTTTCATCCGCATGTGGCGGTTGTATCTGAAAGGGGCAGCCTCGTTCTTCCGTTATGGGGGGGCGCGTTTGTATCAGTTAGCTTTTGTGCACGGAACCAACAATCAGGGTTACCGCACCCGTGCTTATCTTTACGGGGGGGAACCGGAAACATTCAGCCTGCCCAATATCAGCAAGTTCGACCGCTAATCCTCGACAGTCTTGATACGGTTGGGGAAGGGCGTCCCAAAACGCACCTTCTCCAAAACCTCGTTTCTCTCCTAAGCCTTGTTGTATAATGAACACAAACGTTCTACACATGGGTTCAGAAGGAGAAATTTGCCATGCCATCCGTTCAACCTGACGGTTATGTGTCTTTGCCTGCTTCTGGTAAGGGCAGTCCGGTATTGGTGCTTCACCCATGGTGGGGGTTGAATCAAGACATCCGATCCTTTTGTGATCGACTGGCTGAGTCCGGCTTTGTGGTCTTTGCGCCAGACCTGTATCATGGTAAGGTCACCGATCAGATCGCGGAAGCCCAAACCCTAACCACAGCGCTCTCGGAGAAGGGGGAGCAGGTGAGTGCTGATCTCACCGAGGCAGTCAACTTCCTCAAAACGTGTGCTGGCTCAGAATATGCCCGCATTGCCGTGATCGGCTTTTCAATGGGGGCCTATTACGCCCTTCTACTCTCGATCACTGCGCCTGAAGCGATCCGCTCTGTAGTCGTTTTTTATGGCACGGGGCCAGAGGATTTCAGCAATTCGCAGTCCAACTATCTGGGGCACTTCGCCGAACTCGATGAGTTTGAGCCACAAGAGAGCGTGATCGCTTTAGAAGAATCCCTAAAGCGCGCTGGACGCCCTGTAACCCTCTATCAATACGCGGGCACGGGGTATTGGTTTTTTGAGCCGAACCGGATTCAAGCTTATCACCCTGCCGCAGCAGCACTGGCATGGGATCGAACTGTGGCATTTTTGAATCAGTCCTTTCAGGGGTGACCGGATCAGCACCCTGTTTTAAGCTTGTTGGGATATGGGGCATAACTGCTGGTGAAACCCATGTGAAAGACGTGGAATAGGCATGTCGCAGAGCGGGTGGTTTCTGCACCACGATTCGACTATCCTTACCATATTCCCAAGCGATTTTCCGAGAGCTGAAGCCATGAACACCTTTGATTCATACTTCCATAGGGCCTTGAACGGCAGTGTCTACCAGAAGCAAAGAGCGGAAACCATGAATACGCTTGAAACTCTAGCCGAGAATATTCGCCAGCAGGTCTCAGAAGGCTTGGAGCATCTGGATGTTGAACGCTGGATGCAGTTCTCGCCGTGGAGCCGGCGTCAAACCGAACGCCTTTTCCGGGAACGTTTTTTGACCAGTCCGGCGCGCTATTTTCGTGACTGTCAGTGGGATCAAGCACGACGGCACTTACTCCAAGGTGATGATGTATTGTCTGCTTCGACCAAGGCCGGTTTTGCCAGTCCCGGCAGGTTGCATGATGCGGTGATCGCCCGCTCAGGCATGACCCCCGGTGAACTCCGCCGCCGCGGGGAAGGGGTTCAGATCAACTTTGGTTTTTTCCATACCCCCATCGGGGTAGTGTTGATTGCGGCTACCCAGCGCGGTATGTGTGCGTTGCGTATGTGCGGGGGTGATCCCGATGTGGAAACCTTGAGCCGTTCCATTGAGGAACTGCGCACAGATTACACTTCCGCTAGTCTGATTGAGGATACACAGCCCCTTCAGACCTATGCCGACCAACTGGTGGCCTTTTTGGAAGCACGTTCTCCGAGCTTCTGCCCCGATCTCGACATCTTGCAGGGTACAACCTTCCAACGTGAAGTCTGGGCTGAACTTCAGAAGATTCAGCCCGGCGAGACCGTCACTTATCAAGAACTTGCACGCCGCGTAGGACGACCGAAGGCGGTGCGCGCCGTAGCCCAAGCATGTGCGCACAACACCTTAGCGATTGCCATTCCCTGCCATCGGTGCATTCGCAGTGATGGGGCCCTTGCTGGTTACCGCTGGGGAATCGAGTGGAAACGTAAACTGCTCGAACTGGAATCGAAACATGCCGCTGGGGGGTAAAGACTCCCCCTGTTGATCGAAAGCACCTGTATCAGGGCGCATCCTAGGACTCATAAGTGTAAGTGAGCATAAGGCGGATTCATGATCGCATGGTTGATGTTCATCGCCCTTGGGGTGATCTGGGGAAGTTCGTTTCTGTTGATCAAGATCGGGGTGCGGGAACTGGACGCACTCTCGCTGGTAGCAGCCCGTCTGGGGATCGCGGCGGTGGGTTTTGTGATCCTCTTTGTGCTCAACCGAACACAACTGCCCAGAGATCGGCGTACCCTGCTCACGATCTTGGTGGTGGGGGTCTTAAATACAGCGCTGCCCTTTGTGTTGATCACATGGGGTGAACAATACATCGACAGTGGACTGGCCTCGGTGTTGAATGCAACCACCCCCTTGTTCAGTCTGGTGATCGCCCATCTGGCCCTGCATGACGACAAGATCACCACGGGCAAACTGCTGGGTCTGGTCACCGGGTTCTTTGGGGTGGTGGTGCTGGCCACCCGGAGTTTGGGATCGGGCGGCGGGGAGAGCCAAAACGCCTTTCTGGGAGAGCTGGCAGTACTGCTGGCGGCCTTCTGTTATGGGCTTTCGGCTGTCCTAATCCGCCGTTATGTGCGCAACACCGAACCGATGATGGTTGCAGGCGGAACCCTGATTGTGGGTGGGGTGCTGATGAGCCTCTTGGTGCTGTTCACAGTGCACCCCCTGCCCGATGTGTCCAAGCTTTCGTCCGATGTCCTCTGGGGGGTGCTGATTCTGGGCATCCTCAACACTTTTATCGCCTATCTGATGTACTTCCGCCTGCTGAAGCAGTGGGGCGCATCACGGGCGACCATGGTCACCTACCTCACCCCACCCATCGGCATCTTTTTAGGGATTGTGGTGGGCAGCGAAGCCTTTGATCCCCGCCTGATCCTCGGTGCCGGCTTGATTGTGGGTGGGGTGGCTTTGGCCAACCTGAGCCGCATCAATCAGGGCATGACCAGATTGATCCAGCGTCAGCGCA
>JACSRJ010000233.1 GCA_014879835.1 Anaerolinea sp. | reverse complement strand
TCGATGAGGGCTAATGTTGGTGAACAGGACAGGAAGCCCCCTCAAGAACCTTATCCCCCCCTTCTCCAATCTGGAGACGGGCACCGCGAAGCGGTCGCACAGGGGGGATGAGGTTAATCATCGAAGGGTAAGTTTTCAAATAGCTTCTAACAAAGACAATCTCGCTGGTGGGGCATGGTACGCTATGCCCGCAGCTTACACGCGCCCAAAGAGGTGTCGCCTCCTCAGCCCGCACGGGGTAGAAGCGGGATAAAGGGGGGAAGGGCAGACATCGCGCCACCCACTTCTGCGCCACCCACTTCTCAAATGATCTCTAACTTTCTCACAACCTTTAGAGGTTGCCCTCTCTTTGAAGGGTTTAAGCGCCATCCAGAGGGGAAGTTATTCGATTACTAATATCATCAAGCGTTGTACAAAATTTGAATCAATTTTGAGAGGGTACTTGACAGGTTTGAAAACGGTCATTATACTGATAACTTGAAGACTACTTAGCGACAACTCCGCAAACGTCGCTAGGCAACCTCACCCGCGAAGACGCCACATTCCGCAGTGGCGTTCTTCATTGATCGGTCTGAAGCAGATTTCAAACTTACCTCTGTTATAGATTTCAGTGACACCAACTTCAGCAAAATATTAGGCCTAACGCTTTTGCCTCCTCCCCCTTTACTGCTAGTGGCAGGAGTTCTCCCTGTCTGGGTGAGGACGCGCCTCGGCGCGCCCGACCCCTGCGGACGCCGTGAACGGGGTCTGGCTGCCGGTGCCCCATTTTCAGACAATCGCGTTGCACGAAGGCTGACTTCTCAAATGTCCTTTGAGCACTCGCCCCTACCCGTTCGCGGTCTGGGCGATTTGCGTTATACTTCCGCCTGCAAACCAATCTGAATCGATCTGTGGGAGTGTTCCACTGTGAGTCTTGCCTTAAAACGCCCCTCTGTCCGCCTTATTTTAGGGGTTGCAGTCTTCATCATCGTCTTTTTTATGACCTCATGCAGTACCCTTCGGGTGGGGGCAGCGCCTGCTCAGGAAGAGCCGCTTGCGGCCAAAGTGAACGGTCAGCCTATCCCCCTTGCGGTATTGGATAAAGAAGTGAACCGTCGTTTGGAAGGAATCCGCTTTGTGGGGGACGCGATTCCTCAGGATTTAAACGCCTTTCGGGCGATGGTGCTGGACACCATGATCCAGCAGATGCTGATTGAACAGGCGGCACAACTTCAGGGGATTGAAGTGCCTGACGCCGATCTCGATGTGGAGATCAACCTGATGATCGAGATTGCGGGCAGCCGCGAGAACTGGCTCCTTCAGCTTCAGGCGGATCGACTTACTGAGGAAGAGTTTCGGGCAGTGCTGCGGTCGGCCCTGATCACCCAGAAGATGCGCGATCTGGTGACTGCGAGCGCTTGTGTTGGGGTAGAGCAGATTCACGCCCGGCATATTTTGGTCGCAGACGAGACCACCGCCACCGTGATCCGTGATCAGATCATCGCTGGGGCGGATTTTGCGGGCTTGGCGAAACAGTTTTCCCTTGATGTGACCACCCGTGACATTGGCGGCGATTTGGGCTGGTTTGTGCGGGGACAACTGCTCCAACTGCCCGTTGAGGAGTCCGCTTTTGCTCAGGACATTAATTCCGTAAGCGTCCCCGTCAAAACGGAATTGGGTTATCATATTGTGCAGACGCTTGAGCGCGCTTCGGATCGTCCAGTCGATCAAGAAATGTGCTACCGTCTGAGTGAAGCATCTTTTGAAGCATGGCTGAACGAATTGCTCACCCAAGCGCAGATCGAGCGGTTTATTTAGGGTCGATCCAGCCAGACCCAGATACCAAGGGGGAAATCCATGACTGCCAGAAAAGCCGGCGACGGCGCTTACAACACCCTCACCCTAATCTTTTTGGGGTTGACCGTGTTTGTGTGTTTATGTTCCCTACTGCTGATCTTTAATGTGGTGCGCCCACCTGCGCCCTTTGCCCCCTTCTCTCAGGTAGACCCGCCGACTCTGGTCATCCCAACCGATACCCCAACCTTTACGCCGACGGCGACATTTACCCCGACCGCAACGTTCACGCCTTCGCGCACCCCCACACCGATGCCTATCGCCCCTGACGCGGCCACCCCAACGCCGGGCGCGTGATGAAAACTGGGTAAAAGAGGCTCATGGCTGATTGGGTGTGATGAGAAGGCGTACAGGCTGTCTGAATCTATTGTCTGGACTGCTGTTTGGTCTTACCGCCCTCATCGCAGTGGTGACAGCGCTTTTGGTGGCGCGGGTGATCCCACCACCTGCGCCCTTTGCGCCATTCACGGCGACCTTACCGGCTGTTTTGGCCTTGCCCACGACTACCCCTACCAGCAGGCCGTCGCGCACACCTTTTCCCAGCCCCACACCTACCGCGACGGTCACTTTTACGCCTAGTTTCACCCCCAGCCCCACTAACCAACCGCGCACGGAGGTACCCACATCCTTGCCGAGTGCAAGCGCGACCCTACCGCCGCTGTTTATTGCGCCGACAGATGCCTCGCCCAGCCCAACGCCACCTTTGCCCACGCCGACTCCGCTGATCCTACCGGCAGTGCCAACCTTCACACCGCTTCCCGCTGAGCCTCTCACCCCCAGTCCTACCGTACCCCCTCCGACGGCCACGCCGGAGTTCCCCTTCAGTCCCAATGGGCCCGTCTTCAGCGCCTATGATGGGGCCGAGGGATGCGCTTTTCAGGGAATCGGAGGATTGGTACTGGGCTTAAGGCAGGAACGCCTTTCTGCCCTCACCGGGGTGAGGATTGTGATTGTGGGTGATGACACATTCGCTTTTTCAGCGGTGATTGAGGCAGAATCGCGTTATAGTTGGCTGGCCCAGATCGGTACCCGTCAAAACAAAGGGTCATATCAAGTGAGCCTGCAAACTGCCGATGGGGCCGTGTTAGCGCCGATCATCACTGTGGCTTTCAGTGGGGCCTGTGATGGTAATTTTGCCTTGGTAAACTTTTCCCAGAATCGACCCTTTTAAGGGGGCGTCATGAGCGATAATCCAAATGATCTAGCCCAACAGCCCGAAGATGACTTCTTTGAGGACAGCAGCCGTCCTGAAGCTGCCGCGGATAATACGCCTCGCCCCGATGAACCCCGGAGCGCTTTTGATCTCCCCGATTCCTCCATGCGTCACCCGCGCACCCGCCGTCGTCCTCCGGTCAGGCGCGCACGGCCTTCACCCCCTTCCTACGAAGAAGCGCCTATGGAATATGCGCCGCCAGTGCGCAGGGGTTCGGGCTGCGCCGACGTGATCACGTCGATTTTTCTGCTGTTGACGGTGGCCGTTGTGGCCGTGACGATCTTACTGATCGCCAACCCGCGTTCGCCCCTGAATCCCTTCCCACCAGCGACTTATCCGGCCGTACTGATTTTGGCCACCGATCCGCCTACCTTGACGCCGACTGAGACGTTTACGCCGATCCCCCCTACCCCAACGATCCCAACCTTAACCCCAACGGATACCCCCACACCGACTGATACCCTGACCCCAACGCACACCTATACCCCAGTGGTGGGTGGGGTAGCCAGCGCAACCTCCGGCGCCAGTGTCTCCACCAACCCCACCCAGACACCGCGCTTCACTCCTTCTACCTTGCCGTTCACGGTGAAAGCGGTGCGTTATCAGGCCCACACAGGCACGGAGAGTTGCAATTGGATGAGTATCGCGGGGCTGGTGATCAATGTTGAGGGAGCGCCCTTTAATGTGGGACAGCGCTTGCTGGCAGTACGTATCACCTCCAGCAACAATCGGATCGATCAGATCGAGCCGGTGGGCACAACCAGCACCCTAGGTGAGGGGAGCTTTAACGTTTTTGTGAATCCGATTCCCATTGTGGAAGATTACACAATCCAGCTTCTGGGCGCGACAGGTGCGCCTGTCTCAGAGCCAGTGGCCTTGCAAACCCGCTCCGGCTGCGAGGAAAATGTGGCCGTGATTGAGTTCCAACAGAATCGGGAATATTAAACGACCTTTCAAAAAGTGAGGTTAATTTCGTCATGCAGTACACCAAACTTGGACGCACCGGATTAAAGGTGAGTCGTCTCTGCCTTGGCACCATGAATTTTGGCCCGGAAACGACCGAATCGGACAGTGATCTGATCATGGATCAGGCGCTGGAATTAGGGATCAATTTTTTTGATACTGCCAACGTCTATGGCTGGAAGAGAGGTGAGGGCATCACCGAACAAATCATCGGACGCTGGTTTGCTCAGGGTGGGGGACGGCGCGAAAAGACTGTTCTGGCCACCAAAGTTTATGGGATCATGGGGGACTGGCCCAATGAGAGCCGCCTTTCAGCGCTTCACATCAAACGGGCCTGCGAAGACAGCCTGAAGCGACTTCAGACCGATTACATCGACCTCTACCAAATGCATCATGTTGACCGGGATACCCCGTGGGAAGAAATCTGGCAGGCGATGGAACAATTGGTACGCGAAGGCAAAGTCCTGTACGTAGGCAGCAGCAACTTCGCCGGATGGCATATCGTTCAGGCGAACGAGATCGCCAAACAGCGCCACTTTATGGGTCTGGTCTCAGAGCAGAGCCTCTACAACCTTAAGGATCGGATGATCGAGTTGGAAGTGATCCCCGCGTGCAAAGCCTACGGACTGGGGGTGATCCCGTGGAGTCCCTTGGGTGGTGGGCTGCTTGGTGGGGCGCTCAAAAAAGCACAGGAAGGGCGGCGCGCCTCCGAACGGCAGCAGAGTATGATCGAGAAGCATCGGCCTCAATTGGAGCAGTACGAGGCCTTTTGCGCCGAAATCGGGGAAGCGCCTGCGGATGTGGCGCTCGCATGGATGCTGGTCAACCCGGTGATCACCGCGCCCATCATCGGCCCACGCACGATGGATCAGCTCAAGGGCAGTCTGCGCGCACTGGAGATCAGCCTCAATGAGGAACAGATGAAGCGCCTTGACACGATCTTCCCCGGCCCCGGTGGGGCAGCGCCTGAAGCCTACGCATGGTGAGTGCGGTTTGGTAGGGGTACCATTCAGGGTATCCGGCGGACAGGGCCTGCCCTGTCCCTACAAAAAACACATTCGGTAGGGGCAGCGCTTGCGTTGTCCGCCTTTCAGCGCCGGAGTTTCAAGCAGTCAACACATTTCAGGGACATGCCATGAGTGATATGGTTGGACGCAAGCTGGGGCAGTACCAGATCACCGGACTAATCGGCAAAGGTGGCATGGCGATTGTTTATCGCGCCCATCAGGAATCAATGGGACGTGATGTTGCCCTTAAGGTCATCAAGCCTGATCTGGCCGAATCGGCGCTGGGAAATTTCACACTCCGCTTTCAGCGTGAAGCGCGGCTCGTTGCTTCCCTAAGCCATTCACAGATTCTCAAGGTATTTGATTATGGGCAAGAAGGTGGGCTGATCTATCTGGTGATGGAACTGCTTACAGGAGGCAGTCTGGCTGATCTGATCCGCCAAGCGCCGCTAAGTTTATCGGAGTCCTCACGACTTTTGAACCAGCTTGCTTCAGCCCTAGATCACGCCCATGCCAAAGGAATTGTCCACCGCGACCTGAAGCCCCAAAATATTCTTCTTGATGCGGGCGGTAATGCTGTGCTGACGGATTTTGGGATTGCCAAACTGCTTTCCGAGACGAGCGCGCTTACCCAAACCGGGACAGCAATGGGCACACCCTCTTATATGGCCCCTGAACAATGGCAGAATCAGGCATTGGATGGACGCGCCGATGTTTATGCCACAGGGGTGATCCTTTATGAGATGCTAACCGGGCACCTGCCCTTTGAGGCGGATACGCCACATCAGATGATGTATGCCCATCTGAATGAGCGTCCTCGTCCCGTCCGGCACTTTCGCGGTGATCTGCCTGAAGGGATTGAACGGGTTCTGGAAAAAGCCCTCGCCAAGCAGCCAGCAGCACGCTTTCAGACCGTAGGCAGTATGGCAGCCGCCTTTCGGGCAGCAATGGATGGTGGCAGCCCCCTTCCGATGGAGGACAGCGACCTGCCCGGTGATGCGACCGCGCCACTCCACCCAAAGGCGGGCACACGGGTGAAAATGCCCATCGCTGAATCTGCCCCGATAGTTACCCCAAAACGCCCCTTAGGTAAACTGTCACTAGCGGCCCTAGGGTTTGTGGCATTTGTGGTTCTCCTGACTGCCGCTATCGCTGCCCTTGGCGGCGGCGGTAACGCTGATGTGCCCGTCACCAGTTCTCCTTTGGCGGCAGCTCCCACAAACAGCGCTGTCCCTGAGAACCCAAGCGCAACCAGTACCCCCACCCTCGATATTGAAGGTTTGGCGGCGGCGACCATTAGTGCACGGAGAACTGCGGCTGCCCATCTCTTGGAATCAGCCACCCCCGATGTGGCGCAAACCCTTCAGGCGGCGGTGGCGGGCACTGAAACCATGATCGCAGCATCCGCGAGTGCTACAACGACCTCAACAATACCTCCGACTGCCACCCCCACCAGCACACCGACGGCCTCGCCACTCCCGCCAACAGCCGCGCCAACCAATACACCTAGCGCTCTGCCTACCTTCACGGCGACGGTGACTGTGGCAGCGATGACAGCGATTCCCAGTACACTTCCCCCTTCCACGGCTGCATCTGCATCCTTCAGCGCGGCCGATCTGAAGGGCAAAATGCTGGTATTGGGGTATCCTTCGGACAGCATCACCTACCAAGAATCCCTAAAAGCCTGCGGGCAGTGTGAGGTTGTGGTGCTGGATTCACTTGAGAAACTTCCGGATGAGACGGTGTTTTTTACCTATCATGTGGCCTCCGCAGTCCACAATTTTCCGGATGCCTGCCGCACTCGATCACAGTTGATGGCACTGCAAGTCACAAGGATGATCGCCAATGACTGGACAGAATGTCCGGTTGAGTCTATCGCTGCCCAGACGCCGACTCCCGTTTCTCCGTTCATCACCTTAAGCCTCCCGGCAAACAGCCCCTTCAACATGAATCCCCTCAACGCACCGCAGGCACTCGGGGGGATCAATACCATAAATGGGGTGGCGTTCTTTTTACCTGACCAGTATGCCCCCTATGCGATCATCACAACTGGCGGATGCAGGGGGTTAAATGCCGCTGGCGAGGTGGTGTCCTTTGAGGCGAATCTATTTGATATTCCGGTGAACCAGACTCAGGTGGAGCAGGTTTATTTCATCCTTGCTGTGGGGAACCCTTTCACACCGTATCAAGGGCAGATCATCGGCCGGATCACCCTTCAGTGGAGTCCGAATCAGGCGAGTTATATCATGCTTCGTTTGGGAGAAAATATCCGGGGGTGGTCAAGGGGTGGGGTTAACACCGTTGAGACGATCACCTCCCCTGATCTTCAAGAGGCAGAAGGGGTTGAAGGCACGGGGAATCAGCACACCGGAAAACTGGACATTTTCACCTACACCGTCCCTTTGGCAAACCAATCGCTGCGCCTAGAGAATATTCGTATTGAGGATATCAGCGGGCAAATTAAACCCTACGATGATCCCTGTATTCACCTCTACGCAGTGACCATAAAACGAAAGTCCAGCAGCTAACGACTCGCGTTTCTCTGTACCGGGTATTCGGGACAGGCTCAGGGGATACGTGCACATGGGGAATGCCTAATAAGGACTGAGGTTTGGTAAATGATCGAAGTCGATAATCTGCATAAACGTTATGGGCCCTTCAGCGCCCTAAAAGGGATCAGCTTTCGGGCTGAAAAGGGTGAGATCCTCGGCTTTTTGGGCCCCAACGGGGCGGGCAAAACCACCACTATGCGCATCTTGAGCGGCTACATGCCCCCTACCAGCGGCTCTGCAAAAGTCGCGGGCTTTGACGTTTTTGAGGAGTCCTTTGAAGTGCGGCAGCAGGTGGGCTACCTACCTGAAACCGTACCCCTTTACCCGGATATGACCGTCAAAGGTTACATTCGTTATATTGCCGATCTGCGAGGGGTGGCTCAGGCGGGCAGCCGGGTTGATGAGGTGCTGCATCTGGTGGGCATGTATGAGCGCCGCGAAAGCCTCATTCGCAGCATCTCCAAAGGGATGCGCCAGCGAACGGGGATCGCGGGGGCACTGGTGCATGATCCACCCGTGTTGATCCTTGATGAACCTACCATCGGGCTTGATCCTCGCCAAACCCTTGAAGTGCGTGAGATGGTACGCACGCTGGGTAAGGAGCGCACGGTCATGTTCAGCACCCATATCCTGAGTGAGGCGGAGCAGGTGTGTGATCGGGTGATCATCATCGACCGGGGGCAGATCGTGGCCGAAGGTGCACCTCAGGCCCTCCGGGATCAGCTTCAAAAGGGCGGACGGTTGTTTGTGCGTATTGGGGGCAGCTTCACCCCAGAGACCGTGCGGAAGACCCTGAGTGGCGTGGGTGGGGTGAGCAGTGTCACCATTCAACCGGAAGGGATCACCGTTGAAGCGCGAGGTTCTCAGGATATTCGGGCACGTCTTTCGGCAGCCGTGGTCGGGGCAGGTTGGGAACTACTCGAACTGCGGCCTCTGGCGATGTCCCTTGAGGATATTTTTATGGAGATCACCGCCCAGCAGGAAAAACCAGAGCGGAAAAATTAAGCTATGCGCAGTATCTGGATCATCTTCAAACGGGAACTAGCAGCCTATTTCACCTCACCCATCGCCTATTTTGTGGCGTTTGCGGTGCTGCTTTTGTGTGGGATCGTGTTCAGCAACGATCTGGCCGCCCGCAACGGCAGTCAAGCCACCGATGGTGCGGTCGTGTTGGTGTATCTTTCCCAAATGAGCATCTTTTTTATACCCCTCATCACCATGCGCCTTTTTGCGGAGGAAAACCGCGAAGGCACCATGGAACTGCTCATGACCCTGCCCGTCAAGGACAATGCCATCGTCTTTGGTAAGTTTTTGGGCGCTTGGGCGTACTATACCGTACTGCTGCTTCTGACCCTTGTCTTTCAGGCGCTTCTGATTTGGCTCAGCCCGCCTGATTTAGGGACAGTGATCGCCTCGTATCTGGGTCTGTGGCTCTTTGGGGGCGCGGCCATCGCGGTCGGGATGCTGTTCTCCGCGCTTAACGAAAACCAGATCGTGGCCGCCTTTTTAGGGCTGGCCGCGCTGCTGCTCCTGTGGCAGGCCGACGTAGTCGGTACGGTGCTTTCTAACCGGGGGCTGGCCGAATTCATTCGGGGCTTCAGTTTCCAAAGCAACTACATTTATTCCTTTGCCTTAGGGCTGGTACGGCTTGATCATGTGGTCTTTTTTGTGGGGGTGATCGCCTCCATGAACTTCATCACAGTGCAGATTGTGGAATCAAGGCGGTGGCGATGAACAGTCAACAGCAATCCTCCAATCGACCGCTCAGCCTTGATCGCCTTAGAGTCGCCCGGATCGCTAGTGGGGTGGGTGCGGGGGCACTGGCTGCGTCCGGTATCTCACTGGCCGCAGGCGGTGAGATCACCACCCTGACGGGGGTCCTCGCCTTGATCGGAATCGGCGGGTTGGCCCTGTGGATGAGCCTCGCCCCTGACGATTTTCGGTCATTGATCACTGGGCGGCAGGCGGTTTATGGTTCCAACAGCATCCTTTCAAGCGTGCTGGTGGTGGCGATCACAGTGCTGGTGTATTGGCTCTCAAGTGGTTCCGGGGTGGCCGTAGACCTGACCAGTTTGAGGTACTACTCCCTCAAGTCGGATGTGCGCCCGGTGCTTCAAAACCTGAGCCAACCGATCCAAATCACGGCGTTTTATACCCGTTTGAATCTGGGGGCAAAGTCGGCGGAAGCGCCTATCTTGCGCATGTTTCAGGACGCCGCGCCTGATAAAGTCCGGATCGTTTACGTTGATCCCGATGAACAGCCGCTGGTGGCCCAAAACTTCAACTTAACCGACTCCTACGGGATTTATGTCTCGTACCTGCTGCCCAACGGTGCGCCCGATACCCGCGCCAACAGCACGGTCAAGATGCGGGGCACCTTTGTCAACGAAAAGTGGATCGCCGAAGCAATCTTACAGCTTCAGGCACAGGGTAAGTTTAAGATCGCCTTCAGTATTGGCGGTGGTGAGATCAGTATCGACACCGATGCCACCGGTATCCGTGATGGTCTGACCAATGTCGGTATTCAGGTGGGTACGATTGACCTCGCCAATCAAGACCTAAGTGCAGAGATCACGGCGCTGGTGATTCTGGGACGCTGGTCAGATTTTGATGAGGCTCAGACGGCCAAGATCGGCGAGTATTTGGCGGGCGGAGGGAAACTCCTGCTCATGGCTGAACCGGGCTACGACAGTCGGGTGCGTTTGATGAACTCCGATGACAGCCCACTGGCCAAATACCTGTGGCAAACGTGGGGCATTCGCCCCCATCACGATATTGTCTTTGACCCGGTCTCTTACGACACCTCCAGTTACTATGTGCGGGCTGCCCGATACCTTGAGGGACACCCGATTGTGAGCAAAGATGAAACCGGTACGGCGGCGCGCCCCCTATTTGTGATCGCGCAGTCGTGGGAAGTGACCGAAGCGCCCAACGTGAGTGCCCAGATCATCTACCAGACCTCCGATGAGGCCTTTGGTAAAACCAACCTTCAGGAGGTTGCGGCGAACCCAGATCGGGCGGTGAAGGAGATCACCGACGTGTACGGGCCGTTGAATTTGGTGGTGGCGGCGGAAAACACCGTCAACGGGGCGCGGGTGGTAGTCATGGGTGATGCGGATTGGGTGCGCAACGATCAGATCGTCGCTTTTGATGGCCAGTACTTATGGACGAACCTGATTGACTGGCTCACCAACTTTTTGGAACGGATCACGGTCAACCCAGTCTCCATTGGGCTGCCCCTGAACGTCTCCGGCGCGGAGTTGAATCTGACCAATATGATCAGCGTGCTGATCCTGCCGGGGGCGGTGCTGCTCACGGGCATCCTCATCTGGTGGCGGAGGTCGCGCCGATGAGCGCCGAACCGCGCCCCCCACGATCCAAACGGGCCCGCGCTGCTGCCAGTAGTTCACGTCTGCTGATCATCGTTTTTGCGATCCTGATGACGGCTGTTTACCTGATCATCTCATCACGGCGTTTTGCCCCGGTCACAAACAGCAGCAGTCCGATCATTCCCTACCTCTTTCCAGAGGTAGAGCCAACCATCATCACCCGGATCACCCTTGAAAACAAACAGACGGGTGCAGTGATAACTTTGACTAAAATTCCCGGAGACTGGCGTGGGGAGGATAAAAACGGCGAATCCGTCACCGTTGATTTAACCAAAATGCCCGAACTTCTGCGCACATTAACGATCTTGCGTTATAATCGTATTTTAGAGGATTCGGCATTGGAGCAATTTGGGTTGAAGGACGGCGGTTGGTTTAGGATCCGGTTTGAAGCCGGGAAAACATATACGCTGGACATCGGCGCACAAAACCCTGACCGGAGTCTCACATACGTGCAGCGTAACGGCGAACCTGCCGTGATGCTTGTCCCGTCGGTGCAGGTCGAGGCGCTAACGCGCCTGCTTCAGGGCGAGGCAGCACCATAAGGGCGAAGTTTTTTACCTCGGTTTGATCCCTTCGCCCTGTCAGCCCTGCTGATGGGGCGTTTTTATCTCTATTGGCATTTTATTTGGCCCTTTCAGGGCGATCAGGCTCAGTCTATTTTGCCCGTCCGCTGCCCCTGCTAGAGGGGAGAGCGGCAGAGGCACAGAAGCACTTTCAAAGGCGGCAGCGTAACGCCGCGCATCCAATCGGGTTCTTTCAATTCGCGCATCGTCAGGGGTAAGGTTTGTACGCGGAATGTTGATGGCAACGGACAAGGTTCTACAAAAACAAATTCATCAGCAGCTTGTGGGCAAGGGTGAGTCGCAGGGGTATCTGCTCTACGACGACATTTTGGCGTTGGTTCCTAACGCCGAACAAAACATCGATCTGGTTGAGGAAGTGATGGACGCACTCAATCAGGCGGGTATGATGGTGCTGCCAGAAGCGCCCTCGTCCGCGCCTACTTCCTTTGAAGGGGAGATGCTCGATTTGCCCCCGGATGACTTCGGGGACATGGACGATCTGGAGGCGTTTGACATTGACCTGATCGAGGATGCAGGTTACCAGCAGGCCATCGAGACCGACGATGTGGTCGGCTTGTACCTCAAGGAAGCCGGGCGGGTTCCGCTGCTTAACGCCGAGGAAGAAGTAAAACTCGCCAAACGCATGGAGCAGGGGCGCATTGCGGGCGAACAGCTTGCCGAAAATGGTGATCATCTGCCTCTGGATGAGCGTTATGACCTGCAAGAGTTGATCGAGGACGGTGACCACGCTCAGGAGCACCTGATTCAGGCCAACTCGCGCTTGGTGATCAGCGTTGCCAAAAAGTACACCGGGCGTGGGGTACCCTTCCTTGATCTGATTCAAGAAGGCAACATCGGTCTGATCCGGGCGGCCCGTAAGTTTGAGTACCAGCGGGGGCACAAGTTCAGCACCTATGCCACATGGTGGATTCGTCAGGCGGTGAGCCGCGCTGTGGCCGATCAGGGGCGCACCATTCGGGTTCCGGTTCACATGGGGGATCAGATCAACCGTCTGCGCCGCATTTCACTGCGCCTGACTCAGGAGTTGGGACGCGATCCCACCATGGATGAACTGGCCACAGGAATGCAGACCACGCCGGACAAGATCAACCAACTGCTGGAGATTTCACGCCGGCCGGTAAGCCTTGAAGCGCCCACTGACGAGGATGAGGAGACTGAGATCGGGGACTTCGTGGAAGATACCCGCAGTCCGTCGCCTTCCGAGGCGACCGAGTTGGAGATGCTTAAACATCATCTGCAAACGGCGCTCACGCGCCTGCCGGAGCGCGAGGCCCACATTCTGCGGCTGCGTTACGGGCTCGAAGATGGCGAGATGCACACCCTCGAAGAGGTGGGGAAGGCCATCGGCGTGACCCGTGAGCGGGTGCGCCAGCTTGAAGCGCAAGCGCTGAATCGGCTGCGGCGTTCGTCCTCACACCAAATCCTGCGTGACTTTCTCGAAGGTCAGGCAGGTTGAGGAATCCTCATCCCCCTTTACCATCAAGTGGTTGAGGGGGATGAGGGCTGAGTCGCCTCTAGCTTAGGGCTGAATTTCGACCACGACCCCATCCGCGGCCCAATCATACAGGATGCGCGCATTGGCGGAGTCGATCAGGATGCAGCCATAGGTAACCCGCGTCCCCAACGAGTTTTCCCACAGGATTTGCGATCCGCCCCGCGTCGGGAAGCCATGAATGCCGTTGTGGAAACCGGGCACCGCCTCGTAGATGCTCATAAACGAGGGCATGTGCAGATTCCAGTTGCCCGCGTAAGCTGTGCCTTCGTGCGAGAGAATTTGATACACCCCCGGCTGGGTAGGACTGTCTGCGATGCCCGTTGAGGCGGCCCAATCCCATTTGACCCCACCGTTTTCGTAGACCCACATCCGCTGCCGGGTGATGCTCACCACAATGCGCTTGTTGGGCACGATGGGCAGAGGCAGCAAATCATCCTTGCTAGGGAGGGTGATCACCTGTCCGGTGCCCAACGCATCCAGATTAAGGCCGGGGTTGGCGCGGCTGATCCGAAACATCTGGATGCCCGTTTTCCACGCGATTGATCCCAAGGTGTCGCCGGGCTGAACGGTGTACTGGGTGGAGGCATTATAGAGGCGCACCGCAGCCTGTGCCGAACCGCCCTCAACCGCCTGCTGAACGGCCCGCATGGCTTCATCGGGCTTCAGATACTGCCCTCCACTGAGGGCGCTGTTTTGGGTATTGAGGAAATCCACCAAAGGCGCGCCGCTCACGGTAAAGCTCACCCCACTGGGCATATTGACGGTGTTTAACCATGCGCCCCATGTCTGGGGGGGAATCTGCCAGTCGATGACCGCATTGGTGACGGGGTTGTAGGCCCGGATCACCAGCGGGGATGAGAGCAGCGCTTGCGCTTTCGCCAGCAGCGGGGCTGCATCGATCACGGTGGGCTGAACCGGAGTCATGACCACATCCAGCGCCCCATGTTGATAAGCGGCAGAGAGGTCAACCAGTTTGGCCGCGGTTGCGCCCACATCGAGGGCACGCCCCTCTACGGCCGCAACTGGAACCAGCGCGCCCGCTTCATAACGGATGGTGGCGTTTTGAGCAGGCACATTGACTTGCGGCCCTAAGCCTTCCAGCCCGGTGATCAACCCAGTGGGATCAAAGATGATCACGGGCGCGACCTCCGCAGTCCCAAAAATACCACTGAGGATCGATCCGGTGCTGCGTCCATAGGCAAGGGCGCGCTCCACCGTGGCCGCAGCATCTAGAGTACCTTGAAGTTGATTGAGGGAAAGATGCCACTGGCGCTCGCCATCACGAAAGTTCAGCCCATCAAAGGCGGCGTTCAGGCGGGCAAGGGCTTCATCGGATGACAGTCCACCGAGGGGGATTCCTGCGACCTCTACCCCCGGCAGGATTCGGCCCCCAGAAAGCATCAGGAACAGCCCTACAACCAGCACAATCACTGTGCCTATCATGCCTACGGCAAGCCCCGCAATCACGATCATCAGGGCCCGGCTCCAGCGGTGACGACGACGGCGCGGCGGGCTGAGGTACTGTGGTTGGGGTACCGGTAGGGCGGCCGGGCGTGCAGGCGCACTGCCCGGAATCACATGCAGGGCTGGTCGTTTGGGATGGGGCGCCGGACGTGCCGGGGGGCGATTTCCCCATCCGTTTTGGGGTGGTCTAGGTGCTTGCATAGGAAGTTGATCGCTGATCACAGATCGTTTCCCTGATCCTATCACGATTCTACCTGACGCAATCCGGGCGAGATCACACCGACCACCCGGCAGCGGTCATGAACCACCCCATCCCACCACAAAAGCGATGGCCATCTCGGCGCTGTGGCTTAGGCTTACTTCCCATGCTCGGATCGCCAGTTCGGCCGCGATCCGGGCCGCATCCCCATGCAGGTATAGGGTGGGACGTCCCTGCGGATCGCTGTTGATCTCGATCTCCACCCACTTCACCGCCCCGATTCCCGTTCCCAGTGCTTTACCTACCGCTTCTTTGGCTGCGAAGCGGGCTGCCAGACGATGGGGCGCGCCTTCGCAGTGCGCTTGTTCGGCCGGGGTGAAACATCGATCCAGAAAGCGCTGCCCGTGCCGTTCAAGGGCTGCTTTAACTCGAGAGATTTCGATCAGATCAACCCCGATCCGAAACATAAAAGCACCTACCCTACAACTTCAGGGCCAGCAATGCCAAGCGCAAAAGCGCGAGGATTCAGGTAGTGTTGGACCGCCTTGAGCACATCCTCAACAGTGATTGCCTCGATCAGGTCTCGATAACGATAGAGGTAGTCTAAACCCAACCGGTAATTCTCCATGCTGTGGATTGTGCCTGCGACACCTTCATTACTCTCAAGGGCCAAAGGCAGGCTGCCGGTGAAGTTGGCCTTGTTATCGGCAAGCTCAGATTCACTCACGGGTTCAGTGGTGATGCGTTCGATTTCGCCCACAATAAGGCGGATCGCTTCTTCCGCATTTTTGGGGTTGACCCCCGTGATGGCGCTCCACGGGCCTTGGGCCTTGGCTGTTGAATAACGACTGGCCGCATAATAAGCGAAACCCTCACGTTCACGCACAGCCGCTCCCAGACGACCCATCATGCCAAACGCGCCCAAAATGCTGTTGGCCATGACCACCGCCTGATAATCAGGATCGGTGCGCCGGGGGCCCAGCCACCCCATCGAAATATCCACCTGAGTTTTGCCCGGCAGGACGGCCGCTTCACGGCGGATCTCACTCAGGGGTGAAGCTTCAGGGATAGCAGGGAGTGCGGGTTGATCGGGGTTTGACCAGCCCCCAAAGGTGTCCTCAACCAGTTTCACCGCTTCTTCGGCTTTGACGGCCCCTACCACCACCACAATCATTCCCCGGGGGCCATAGTGGCGCGCATGAAATGCCTTGAGATCATTGAGCGTCAGTTTTTTGAGGGTTTCGATCTGCTCCAAGGCGCTCACGGCGTAATAGGGATGATCCGGGCTGTATAGCTGCTGGCGCATCAGATCGCTCGACACGGCGCGGGTGCTTTGTGCGGCGATCTTTAAACTGTTCATCAGTTCACCCCGCAGCCGCTCCGTTTGATCGACTGGAAAAACGGGGTGAAGCAGGGTTTCAGCCGTCAGTTGAAGCAGGGTAGGCAGGTCTTCCGCAAGGCTTTTGGCGCTGAAGACAGTGCTGAAGGTATTGCCTGATACGGCCAAACGGGCCGCCATGTTTTCGAGGGTTTCGTACATGGCATCAAAGTCATAGGCACGGGTGCCCCGCATGAGGGATGATGCGGTAAACCCGGCCAAGCCTGACTGTTCTAAAGGCTCAAAGATGCTGCCAGACTCAAGGGAGCCCGTAAGAACGACCGATTCCGCGGCGAAGTTTTCGCGGGCCAAAACGACGATCCCGTTGGGTAGTTCAGCGCGCAAAATATCATGGGTTCCGGGCAGGGAAAGGCTGATCGGATCAAGCACGGGCCGCCTCCTGAGTGGGGATGAAATAACCGACGGTGCGGGTTGAGGGCTTTAGGTATTTTCGGGCGACCTCGTGAATATCCTCCAAAGTGACCGCTAGAAGGTGCTCATGGGCACTTTCGACCCACTCAAAACCGCCAGCCACATGTTCAAAGTAAGCAAGACGGAACGCCTGTGAACTGATGGACTCCGCGCTGTAGGCCTGAAGGGCCCGAATCTGTTTGCGCGCCCGCTCCAATTCAGCCTGAGTCAGCTCGCCCTGAACGGCTTTTGAGAGTACTGCTTCAAGGTCCGCTTCGATCTCTTCCAGCGAATGCCCCTCTCTGGCGGTGGCGCTGAAGGTATACAGATAAGGATCGAGGGTCTCATTTAAACCCGTTCCCACACTAGAAGCCAGTTCCGTTTTGACCAGCGCTTGATAAAGACGAGCGGTGCGGCTGCCCACAGCGCCGCCGCCGGGTACACTGGCCCCATCAAGGATGGCGTCTAACATGAGAAGTTTCAGCCAGTCGGGATCTGTGACTGCGGGAGCGCGGTATGCGATCAAAAGGTTGTGAGTTGGGCCGGGGCGCTCTACCTTCACCCGTCGTTCGCCCTGCTGGGGCGGTTCAGGGCGGGCGAAGAGTTTGGGCCGCTGCCCTCCGGGGATACTGCCGAATAACTCGGTGATCCGCTTTAACATGATCTCCGGGCTAAAGTCCCCGGAAACCGCGACGATAGCGTTCGCGGGCACATAATGTTTGCGGTAGTGCTGGTACAGATCGTCTCTGGTCATGGTCAGCAGATCATGGGTATCCCCAATGATCTTATGGCGATACCCATGAACCCGGAAGGCGGCCGCATGAACTTCTTCCCCCAACCAAAACCACGAACTGCCCTCGCTGCCCTGACGCTCCGAGAGGATGACGGTGCGTTCACTCTCCACTTCCTCCAGATCAAAGACGGCATTCACCATCCGGTCGGACTCCGCTCGCAGAGCCAGATCGATTCGATCTGCGGGCATAGTCTCATAATAGGCGGTGTAGTCGTAGGAGGTTTGGGCGTTCCACTCACCACCCTCACGATCAATGGCTTTGTCAAGGTATCCGGCGGGAAACTGGGGGGTTCCCTTAAAGAGCATATGCTCAACCCAGTGTGAAGCGCCCGTTAACCCGGTGGGTTCGTTGCGGCTGCCTACCCGGTAGAGCACCCAGAAGCTGATCACTGGGGCGGTGTGCATTTCTTTGAGTAAAACTGTCAAACCGTTGGGCAGAATATGCCGCACCGGGGCGTGAATCAGGGATTGAGGTGTGATCATTCGCTTTGCGCCATTCTATCTACACTTGGTTTATGGGTTGGGGGGGCAAAAAAGGTGGCCTCAACGGGCGCGGCTCACCAGCCAAAAAAGCAGCCCACAAGCGCCGATCAGGGTCATCAGCCCGAAGCAGCCAAAACCCAGAATCATCCAGCGGATGCCCGGATCGAGGCTCAATAAGGTACTGAGGACGCCCCCTCCCTGACGCAGCGCCTCCGCTTGATCGGATGTGACCTGTCGTCGGTAGGCGGTGGGGGCAGACCGCACCCCAGCCGCACCTGAACGCGCACTTGGGCGGCGCGAACGGCGGCTGTAACCGATAGCCCGATCCTCCTCAAAGGGCTGCTCCGGAGCGCGGCGGCGGCGAGGATCGAGGCTCATTTCCTCTGGGTCTGCATCGAGCGGAACGGAGTCCCGATTGCGACGGCGACGGCTTAGGTACTGATCGGGGTCAAAGTTGGCGAAGTCATCCTGAGCCGCATCGCGGGATAGCGCGTATTCATCATCAAGATCGTTCAGGTACTGCTCTTCATCTTCATCCCGAAAGTCAGACATGGTTACCTCAACTTTCCCATCCGGCATACCGGATTCGCCTTGTGTTTATTTCACTTCTTTTTCTTGAAATCTTCGTTCCAGTCCGTGCGGAGCAGTTCCCAGAAGATCAGCCCGCAGGCAAAAGGCAGCCATGCGGAGCCAAACCCTGTGACCACAAAATATAAGGCGACCCCAAAGGGCGAACCAGCGCCATCAATGAGGGGATATGCCAGACTGCCCACAAAGATCAGGGCCGCAGCCATGGCCACATAGGTGAGCAGGTTAGGGGCGATAAAGGTGATGTTGGCGAGGATCGATGGTTCGTATCCGCGTCGGCGCATTTGCCAGCGCAGGGCCCACACACAAAAAGCGATCACGGCAGCAGGAATAAGCAGCGGTAAGAAGGGAATAGCGCCGTTGATCATGCCCACCATCAGGGCGATAAAGAGAGGTGCCCCCACCAAGATTGCCTCCCACCACTGAAGGGCAAACATGCCCTCCCGGAAGGTGCCAAAGCGGGGTGCGCCAAACTGGAACAAGGCGCCCATCACAAGTAGGGGGGCAAGCAGGTAAATCTGAGCCGATTCAAGGGTGACCAAACCCCAATTGACATTGGGTTGGATCGGATACCAGTGCATCCACAAGCCCCATGCGACCCCTACCACCCCCGCTAGCCCTACCTGAAGAGGGTCTGGACGTTTGCCTCGCATCACGATCAAAAAGGTCATCAGGGCTAAAAAGCCTGCCCCAACCTGCAACCCCATCCCACGCGCCAGCAGCCCAAAGGGGATGTTTTCATAGGCGGTGTGGTTGATGATCGCGCAGGCAGCCATACCATACACCCCACTGCTCAGCCCGAGTGATGCGGGGGTACGCACCTGAAAGCGGACGGCCAGATCGAGGAAGATCGCCCCCAGTGCGGTATACAGCACATACAGGGCGATCCACTCAAACCACGCCCGCCGGGGTGGGTTCTGCCACATGACCACCTCAGAGAAGGTCAGGCAGACCATCCCAAAGATCAAGCGCAGCCGCCAAATCGGGAGCCGCTCACGCGGTTTGATCCGCGAGCGCAGGCGCTGAAAGGCGGAGACAGCGCCTGATTCCGGGTGATCACTGCTGCTCATCAATACGCCTTGGCGAAGTAAGCGCGTTCGGTGGCGGGTGCGCCACAGTGAATGCACTTGCCCTCACCCTTCTCCTGATCAAGGGGGAAACAGCGCGAGACGGCCTGATTATCCTCTTTGATCTTGGCTTCGCACTCAGCCCCACCACAGAACCATGTATAGGCCCACCCATCCTTGATGATCTCCCTGAAGCGGGCATAGTCGTTTTCGATCGGGTGAATATTGGCATCACGGAAGGCCGTAGCCTGTGCCAGTAAGTTGGCTTGAATCTCGACCAGCAGGGCCTTGATCCGTTCGACCAGACCCTCACGGGGCACAAACTGTTTGCCCGCTTTGCCCGGTACATCACGGCGGGCCACAGCGGCCGCGTTGTTTTGTACATCTTTGGGCCCGATCTCGACCCGCACCGGAACCCCGCGCATCTCCCAGTCATTAAACTTGAAACCGGGCGTGAGGTCTTCACGCACATCCACCCGAACCCGCAGCCCTGCACCTTTGAGTTCGGCAAAGAGTGCGTCTACGGCTTCCATGACCTTGCTTTTTTCATCATCGTTTTTGTAGATAGGCACGATGATCACCTGAATCGGAGCAAGGCGGGGCGGCATCCGCAGCCCTTGATCATCCCCATGTGTCATGATAATCCCTCCGATCATGCGGGTTGAAAGCCCCCATGAGGTCGTCCAGCAGTGCTGAAGCTGGTTGCCCCGATCAGAGTATTTAATGTCAAAGGCTTTGGCGAACCCCTGCCCCAGATTATGGCTGGTGCCGCTCTGCAAGGCTTTCTTGTCGCCCATCATGGCTTCGATGGAGTAGGTGCGGAGGGCCCCAGCGAAGCGCTCCTGATTGCTCTTGCGCCCCTGAATGACCGGAATGGCCGCCTCATTGATCGCAAAATCGGCATAGACCCCCAGCATCTTGAGGGTTTCTTCTTCAGCCTCATCGTGGGTGGCGTGGGCGGTATGCCCCTCCTGCCACAAAAATTCCATAGTGCGCAGGAAAAGGCGGGTGCGCATTTCCCACCGCACCACATTGGCCCACTGGTTGATGAGCAGGGGCAGATCGCGGTAACTGTGAATCCAGTTGGAGAAGGAATGTCCGATGATCGCTTCAGAGGTAGGGCGCACCACCAAACGCTGTTCAAGCACCTCACCGCCGCCGATGGTGACCACGGCCAGTTCTGGGCTGAACCCCTCGAAGTTATCCTTTTCCTTCATGATGAATTCTTCAGGGATAAACAGCGGAAAGTAGGCGTTTTCATGGCCAGTATCTTTAAAGCGACGATCAAGCTGCTGCTGAATATGTTCCCACAGCGCATAGCCATAAGGTTTGATGATCATGCAGCCGCGCACCGGGGCATAATCGGCCAGCTCGGCGCGCTGGATCACGTCGGTATACCATCGGGAATAATCCTCACTGCGCGCAGTAATCGCTTGAGAAGACACGTTTTTGCTCCCTATCATCGATCATCTACCCTGATAGCAGTCATCATACTGAGAAAATGAGTGAAGGACAAGGGAGAGTTGTTGGTGAATCGGGGGAGAAGCGGGTGAAAGCAAGTTTGCGAGGGATTGGGTGCCTTTCCTCTCTGTGGTTGAGCAGGGAACCCTTTCCAAGCGCACAAGAGATCATTTGATCCCTTTGGCTTGGTCTGTCTACCCTCACAAGCGCATGAAATAGGCATGAAGGGTATAATCAGAATCAGTAAACTATTGGCCCACAGGCATGAGCGGCGGTATGCCCACCACCCATGCCTCAAAGGGCATAAAGAAGGTCTTTTAGAGAACTCTTTCAGGAAGGATCGATCATGAGTATTCAGACCCGTGCCGTGATCCTTGCAGGTGGCGAAGGGACGCGCTTAAGTGTTTTAACTGCGAAGCGCGCTAAACCTGCGGTCCCTTTTGGGGGCAAGTATCGGATCATCGATTTCACCCTCAGCAACAGCGTCAACTCTAATATTTTCGATGTTTTGATCTTGACTCAGTACCGCCCTCACAGTCTGATCGATCATATTGGGCGCGGGCAGCCGTGGGACCTTGACCGGAGCTTCACGGGTGGCGTTCATATGCTTCAGCCTTATAAAGGGCGGCGCGACACCGATTGGTACGTGGGCACTGCCGATGCGGTCTGGCAGAATCTAAACTTTGTGCGCCGGGGACGCCCCAAATACATCCTGATCTTGTCAGGTGACCACATTTACGAGATGGATTATGCGGCCCTGATCAACCAGCATGAATACAAAGGTGCGGATGCAACCATCTGCACCATCCGGGTGCCCATTGAAGAAGCCAACCGCTTTGGCATTTTGGACATCGATCTCAAGGGACGGGTGCGCGACTTCATGGAAAAACCCACCAATCCTCCGAGCAACCTTGCCAGTATGGGCATTTATGTCTTTAACCTTGATGTGCTTGAGCGGCTTCTGATGGAGGACGCTTCACGCCAATCCTCTAGCCATGACTTTGGCAAGGACATCATCCCCCGGATGGTGGTTGAAGGGCAGAACGTTTTTGCTTATCCCTTTGACGGTTATTGGGTTGATGTGGGCACGATTGACGCCTATTGGGAAGCACATATGGATTTGATCGCCCATCCCCCTTCGATCAATCTCAATGATCGTTCGTGGATCATCCACACCCGCTCAGAGGAGCGCCCGCCTGTGATCATCCAGAATGGGGCTATCGTTAAGGACAGCATGATCACCGATGGTTCAGTGGTTTCTGAAGGGGCCCTCATCGAACGTTCGGTACTTTCTCCCGGTGTCTATGTGGGGCCCAATGCGGTCATCCGCGAGTCGGTGATCCTAACCGACACCTACATTGAAGCGGGCGCGGTGGTAGAGCGGGTGATTATCGACAAACAAGCGGTCATCGGGCACGATGTTCAGGTAGGCAAGATTCTCGAAGAAGGCGCCTCCGATTTAGGGATCACGGTGGTGGGCAAAAGCACCCATATCCCGGCTGGATTCAAAGTGGGGCGTAATGTGACCATCGGCTCCGATATTGGCCCGGAAGATTTTGGGGATTATCCGGACAAAGTCATTCGGGACAATTCTCGACTCATGCCCGACCGTAAGAAGGTTGATTATTGATAGGACTTACGCAGTTGAACCCATTCAGCCCCTATCTGTCTAGGGCAGTTTGAGGGGCCGTGCTTTCCCAGCCCTGTATTTCCCCCCTCTCCTAGCCGCGAAGCGGCGGTCGGGAGAGGGGCCGGGGGTGAGGGCATAACTCCGATACCCGCTCTTGTTGGGTTATACCCCCACCGACTCAGCGGTGTTGCGGGTGTCCATCTCTTGGGCTAACGGCGCAGTACTGCTCGAACTGGCGTGCCACATACCCCTGCAATTTTCAGGGGCAGGGCGATCAGTTCATAGTCGCCGTCGGGAACGTCCCGAAGCATCAGGTTTTCGAGGATCAACATATCCCGCGCCAACATCTGGTGATGACTGGGCAGTTCTCGGCTTTGGGCATGATCCACCGATGGGGTATCCACCCCTAACAAAAACACCCCCTGATCGGACAGCCAATCGATGAGCATCGGCGAGGGGTAGGGAAACTCCCCATCCCACTGATCATCAGGCAGGCTGCTGTAGCGCGTGTGGAGCAGCACCCGGCGCACGCCATCCAGTTGTTGAACCGAGAGATCAGAGGGCAGGATCGGCCCCTGATCGCGGTGAACGGTGATTACCCTTGCACGACCGAGGTAGCGCTCTATAGGCAGTTGATCAGGATGGATACCTGTGTCGCTGTAGTGGTACACCGCATCGGCGTGCGTGCCACAGTGGGCAGTCAGGGTCAAGGTGAGCAGGTTCACCGGGTCACCTGCTTGCAGAGACATAAGTGATCGGGGCGAAAAAGGCGTATCCCCCGGAAAAACCGCAAGCGTAGGGCTGATGGTGCGGGTGATGTCATAAAGCGTCAAGGTTACGGCTCTCCAAAATTCAAGTGAGGTCGTTGAGCATCGATACGTTTGGACACAGCAGAGAATACTCCACTACGACGTTCTGAAAGGGCGAAACCCCATCAGATGAATGCCGAGACGGCGCACTTCGTTGAGCAGCATTTGATCCATCAGGGTCTCATAATTGGCCACCCGGCTTGCCCAGTCCGGGGCAATGGCCCGTAATTCGGGCGTATCCACCGCTGGATGAGTCACCAACAGCGAAAACCCGGCGGGCAGTTCCCCCAGAATGTGCCGGAACATCTCCGTCTGTCCAAGGGGTTGATCAAGAGGTAGTCCGAATCCATGGACAACCGGCATTCCGGCGGATTCAGTCTGATCAACTGCGGTCTGCTGCGCCTGTTCCCACGCATTCTGGGGCGGATGATCAAGGTACGCGACTCGCGGTGGCAGCCCCTGCACCAGTGCCCATTCAAGATAAGGTGATAACAGTTTGGGGTGTGCCAGCACCAACATATGATCGTCAAGGTGGGTGATGTCGATTCCGGCACTGCGGGCTTTGCTGACTTGCGCCTCGCATTCAAGGCGTACCGTCTCCCAACTGGCATGTTCCCAGATTGCCTGCTGCTGACGGGGAAAATAGCCCTCATCGTCAAGCAGCCCATTGGCCGGATCGGTGGTGGTTAAAGGTCTCCAGCGATAATGATTCCACTCACAGTTTAAAGTCAGGTGCACGCCCATATCAACCTCTGGGTGCTTGCGGCAGAAATCCGCTACTGCCGGAAACCACGGGCAGGGTACCATCACGGAGGCGGTGGTCATCAGTCCTACCTCCAATAAGCGTTCGTAGGCCGTCAGAGTCGCCTGACACATGCCCACATCATCAGCGTGGACAATCAAAACCCGATCCGTTGGGGATAATCCTAATTGACGAAGTAGAGTCTGGGTTGGATTTGTGGACATAAGATCACCTGTAATTCTGATTGGAAGCGGGTTAAAAGGGACTCTGGTCTATGGCCTCATCCCCCTCAGACAGCCCCTGAATCGCCTAAGGAGAGGCAGGAGCGCTACCTGTTTGGTATGATGCGTTTGGTGCCGTCTGCCCTCCATGTTTCGGCAGGGAGCAGCCACTCAAACGCGGGCAGTGCGCTTTCACCCAGCCACGCTTCGATGAGGCTCCGGCACAGAACCAATCCCTTAGAGTGGTTGGTGAAGATTACCAGCGCCCGGCACTGCTCCGGCAACCCTAGTGCAAAACTCATTGACTGAGGGGTTCCGCGTGCCCCCCAATGCCAGAAGCTCAGACCTGAGCTGCTCGTTTGTAATCCCCATCCAAGTCCCCAGTGCAGATTGGGAATATCCCCCACTGCAATCTGAGGTTGTAACATCGCCTGACGCCCTGAGCGGCTCAATAAGGGCGGGGGTGGATCAACCTCAAACATCGCACTCATAAACCGGGCATAATCGCCAATGCTGGTGCGAAGACTCAAAGCGCCATTGGAGAGGAGTGCTCCCCTCAGAAATTTCAAGTGAGGGTTCAAATCGTTTTGGTTTTCCACCCCCAGTTCAGTGTGGTACATCTGGAGCGGCGTGAAGAGATTCCGCGCCAGATACTCGCCTAGGGGGAGGTTAAGGAGGTGCTCCACCACAACCTGCAAAAAGTTCAACCCTTCTGAGGAGTAACTGAAGCGTGTGCCCGGCGCAAAAGCAGCGCGCAGGCCGTGCGAATCGCGCCAATTAGGAAAGCCTGTGGTATGACTTAAAGCATGTCTTGCGGTCATCTGAGCCAGATAAGGCTCAGTCTTAAGGTATGGCGTGGGTAAGTAATTCTGGAGGGGGTGGTCAAGATCGATCACCCCTTGCTCCGCAAGTTGCAGGGCGGCATACCCCAAAACGGGTTTGGTCAGGGAGGCAACCGCCCATAGGGTATCCAGATCAACAGGTGCGTCGCCCAAGATGCCAAGGGTATGAATCCCGGTAATTGCGCCT
Organism: Anaerolinea sp.; assembly: GCA_014879835.1. Taxonomy (GTDB): domain Bacteria; phylum Chloroflexota; class Anaerolineae; order Aggregatilineales; family UBA2796; genus UBA2796. The sequence goes on along the minus strand of JACSRJ010000233.1, from coordinate 1,064 downwards.
TCCTCTACAGTGGCGGCCGCTAATCCGGTCACCTCAGAATCAGTCATCAGATGTTCAAGGTCGGCCTTCAGCAGCATCGTATCCCCTCGCAGCTTGAGACGGGTTAGGATAACACACTCTGACTCCAGAGCTTTGGGCGGTGTGGGAGCATCTCCTGTATCACCTGCCTCCTTTTCGCCCTCAGTTCGTCTTCAGGGGATGGTCACGGTAGCCCCCTGTGACGACGGGACTGTAAATGCGCCGCCGTGGTTGCCATCGACCATTTGGAACGTCCAGATCACCCCCGGTCTGGAATCAAATCGCGCCGATTCATCAGAGTTAACAATGCCGCGATGCGCACCGGTTTCATCAAAAATTCGGTAAGCGACCGAACCCCGGTTGACGACGTTAAAAAAGACCATCACGGGTGTGGGTGGTTGGGCTGTATCCAAGACGGGCGGCTGGGTTGATCCTCCTGCAGGGGGAGCATTTCCGGCAGGGACGGTGGGCGGGATTCCGGTAGGCGGCGCTTGGGTGGCCGGGCGAGTCTGTCGTGCCGGGATGGTCATGGGGGAGGGGATGCCCGTCGAGAGCATGGCCGCTGGTTGGATTTCGCCAGATCGGGTTGAGATCCATGCACGCACCCCGGAAGGCAGTTGAACAATGCACCATGTGTAAAGGTCTAGCCCTTCCCGGATCGCAAGGATGGGCAAACGATCTCCCACTGTCACGGTGGCTGCAACCTTGTCACCGGGCCAAGGGCCTTCCCATGTGTACACAGGGGCATCCTCGCTGGTGACTACAAAGACCACTATTTCTGACTGCAACTGAGCCACCTCAAACAGGGGCACTGATGCGGCCGCCGCATCTTCAGTGGGAATCAGGGTTGTGGTGGGCGAAGGTACAATCGGTACCGCCGTTGGGGTGGGTGTTGTGGTCGCGCTTGGGCTAGGGGTGTTGGTGATGCTCTGTAACCAAAGGGCAGTGGCCGTCAGATTCAGCATTGCCCGTGCCGTCCCCGGCAGATCGGGGGTGGTCGTTGGCAGGTAGGCCAGTGAACTGTCTCTTATACACATCTCCGAGCC
>JACSRJ010000092.1 GCA_014879835.1 Anaerolinea sp. | reverse complement strand
CCTTAACCGAAGTCTCTTCCGCCTTCAATCCCTTTCCCCTCGCTCATCCGTTCAGTGTTGGGTCGCTAGCGGTACCATCAAACTCCAGCATCAAATAGAAGTATGAATCATCAATGGTACTAAAGGCGCGACGAAGTCGGTTATTGTCTGTGCCCGCCATATAGGGTCTGGGGGCAGTGTAGATGGGATCGATACCTGCCCAATCTTCAGGCTGACCGTCAACTTTAATGGAGACCGACTCCACCGCTAGTTTACCCAGTTCAAGCGCACGCTGGTAGTCTTCACCGCGGAATGCCGTATTTGCCTTCTCAAAAAACATCTGGGCATCCACCTTGCCCGCTGTTTTACCCCAAGAGTCCGCCCATTTCAGAGCTTTTTCAGCCTTGTCCAGTGTTGCTTGCGCCGCTGATCGGTTGTCTGCTTTTACTTGCCTTTCGTCAAATTGCAGGATGATCTCACTCTCCTCAGCTTGGTCAAAGTGAGCACTTTGCTGGTAGATACCATCCCCATCCCCTGTCAGAGTGATTTCATAGTTACCCGCATAGCCCATGAACTGAAGACGCCCCTCCGCATCAGTTTTCCCCCTGCCTGTAGTGGTCCAAGACGCGAATAGATCATGCAGCGCAAACGCCATTGGGCGCAGGGTTTCACCATCCTGTTCAATCCAACCATCACCAATGCGGAAGCTCTCTGATAAATAGGCAGGGAGATCACTGCCCATGAGCCAGTTTGCTCCAATCACGTATGGTTTGCTAAACAGCAGGGTATAGAGGGCTGTGGCATATTCCGCCTGCGTTGCATCGGTATGCCCTCCATGCCACACTAGATACGAACTGGGGGTTCTAAGACCCGGATAACTCTCAAGGGAAGGGTATTCCATTTCTTCAATATAGAAGGGTACATCAAAGTCCGCCCCATAGACGTCAAGCAGATCGGAGAGGGTACCCAGATCGAGGGGCATCAAAACCACCCCGTAATAGAGCTGCAATCCGATAGCATCCGCCTTGATGCCATAATCAAGCATCTGGCGCAAGTAGTCATAGCTGGATATGCTGCCTATCGGGCTGGAGGTTTTGTCAGGCTGTAATTCCCCCCAAGATAAACCGGGAGCGCCTAAAATTACCTGCATTTGGGACTCAGGGTTAGCCGCTTTTCCAGCCTCCACTGTTGCTCTAATGAGTTCTAGCATCTGTTCGGGTGTAAAATTATAGGCGTTGGCGAAATTGGGTTCGTTCACAACGCCCCAAGCCTGTATACCCCTTCCATACCTACGGACGACATTGGTGACGTAATTCACAGATGCCGTCTTGATCTGCTCATAACTCATCCCATTGAGGAAAGAAGGATAGACCTGTGGGTGAAACGGGGTGAACCAGATGCCGTTACAAGAGGTGCGAAAGCCGTCTTCCTGCAATCGGCGTAGGAGCATGTTGCCCCGATACTCAAAGTGGGCTTTGTCAGCAGTAGGCTGCACCTGCCCCCATTGGCAGTGTTCCGCAACCAGATTCTCAAAGCCTGCTTGCCTGACCATATCAATCATCTTGACATAATTGCCTATTTTGTAAGAAGTTTTATGCGAAGTCCCTCCCCATGTTCCATCTAGGGGGGCACCCGTACTCAACAGGAAATCGTGGTGAAGCTGCCGATAATCCACCTGAATCCCGGCAAGAGGCTGTTGATCCGGTCCGACGACCCTGATAGTAATGGGCACAAGCCGAAATTTGAGGATGTCTTGTTGGGCAATCTCCAGCGCCATCGCTTCTTTCGCTTTGATGATCGGCGTCAGTGCCCTATATGCAGAGACTGCTACCCGAGATCGATTGCCTGCCTCAAACAGGGTCTTGGCTTCCTGAAAAAACTGATCTCCTTGATCAAGCCATTCTCCCACAGCGGGCGTAAAGACATAACCTGCTGCCAACCGACTAGTGTACTTCTGGTGTGCCTTACGCAGTTCGGTGCGAGTGATCTCATACACCACATTCACCCGCTGAACCGTATCCGCCGGAGGCGCGAACCCTTTGCCGCCGTTGTCCATTTCCAGCATCACCGTACCGATTTCTGGCACCATCCATCCTAACCACAGGGTGTAGGCTTCCCCTTTTTCGGCTGGAACCAGAATTGCAGGCACATCACCAGACCCCGTGGCAACGGGGAAAACAGGCAGTTGATGGTTAAGCGCCTGTAGTGAACTATGGACGGGTGGAGTGCCTACGGAAAACAAGGCAAATGCTCTCGGGTCGGGGTAGTGGTGCAGATAGTAATACTGCCCTCCTGTACCATACCCCTCCAAATACAGAATTCCAGCGGGGTGAACCGTCAGATCAATCGTCAATTCAGCGCTGTCGCCCCGTGCAACCCGCCGCCAAGTGTCGGTGAAGCTGTCCGGGAATAGAAAGCCGTCCAGTCGCTGGCGCCCTAAAGGGTTCACCTGCACAATGTAGTGATCACTCACGGGCACGGTCACGCGGTAGTTGCCATCAGAATCAGTGGTGAGCACTGCCAATTTTTTGTCTATGGTGGTATCTGGGGTGAGTTCCTGATGCGTTGAGATGGTCAAACGGCCTTGGCGTCCAACACCGTTTGTATCTCGCACCTGACCTTGAAGATGAACTTGTGTGACCGTTTGCGCTGAAATAAATAATGAAGCGTGCGTCAAGCTGAGAAATAGGGCGAGAATGGTCAGCATAACAAAATGTGAAAGTCTGCTACGCCGCATAGCATCCTCCTCGCAGAATACAACGTCACCCTACGGCCGCTTCGCAGTGGACGCTCTCTTAAGGCGAAAGGAAAATCCCCTCGGGAGCCATTTGATACGCGCTCTTCGATGATCAACCTCACTCCCCCTTTCGATAAATAGGGGGCAATTAGGTTCAACGACATAAATCCTAACCATCATCCCATATCCCCCTCATTATAAACCCAATTTCTCCGCAGTATCCCTGAGAGGAGAAGGGTAGCAAGGCAATCGCGTTCTGATGAGGTAAAGTCAAAGCCAAAAAGAGATGAGCAAAGAACTTGCCCTCATGAGTTATTTTGGGGACGTCAATGATCCAAGACGGGATCAATTTGCTGTGTCCTCTAACGTTAATCCCCAATAATCCGGCAACATCGTCCCCATTTTACGGAAACGATTTGGCGCTACGACGCGCTATCCATCGGTCTAAGTGGTGACGATGATCCCGGACTCGATGAGGGCTAATGTTGGCGAACAAGACAGGGAAGCCCCCTCAAGAACCTTATTCCCCCCTTCTCCAGCTTGGAGACGGACACCGTGCAGCGGTCGCAAAGGGGGGATGAGGTCAATCATCGAAAGGTGACTTCTCAAATGACTTCTTACGGAACGAGGAACCGCAGTTTGTCCATATAGACTGTCCCCTGCCCCTGAGCAGGAAGATGGAACCCATAACCCCAGATTGCTTCTAGATCGAGACCTTTATCAGGTGCGTTGAAGGCGCTGAAAGGCAACTCGATCAGTTTCCAACCGGTGAAGTCATCCGTGAAGGTTGCCATAACCTGATCATAGCGGGTGGGATTCTGGTACACCCGCACATAATCAATGGACATCATCTGCGGGTAGGTGCTGCTTTCATCCGGGTTGCCGGGCCAATTGCCCCCTACGGCTACGTTCATGATCAGGAAGAACGGATGGTTATAAACCCATTCTGCACCAGACGGGATGTCTTTTGGAGTCAGAGTGAGGAAGTTTTCCCCATCCACAAACCACTTGATCTCGTCCTGCTTCCACTCAATCGCATAAACATGGTAGTCATCGGCATAGCGTCCCGATTCGAGGTCGATTTTGCCCCCGAGTCCTCTTGCGCCGGAATAGCCGGGGCCATGGATTGTCCCGTGAACCGTTGCAGGTTCCCGCCCAATATTCTCCATGATGTCGATCTCACCCGAAGTGGGCCATCCGACCTGCCCAATATTGGTTCCCAACATCCAGAAGGCCGGCCAAATACCATTTCCATATGGAACCTTGATCCGGGCTTCGACGCGCCCATAGGTGAACTCCAACCGATCCCACGTGATCAGACGGCTGGAGGTGTACTCGCACGGGCCATACCAGCATACTTTTTCGCTGGCGGCAGGGTCTATTTTACGGGCCGTGATCACCAAACTGCCCTGACCATCAGTGGACACATTTTCGGGCGCGCCTGTGTAAAATTCGAGCTCAGCGTTACCCCAACCGGGATTCTCATTGAGCAGCCCATCGCCTAATTCAGCCCGCCATACAGCCGGATTGGGTGAACTTCCCGCAGGATCGTTAAATTCATCACTCCAGACCAGTTCCCAAGCATCGGGCGTGGTTTCCTCAACCACTTTATTGGTGAGAAGTTCGACCGAGACAGGCTGCCCTGTATTAGTACCGTAATACCACAGGCTCACCCCAGACTTCTCGCTCCAATTGCGCGCTTCGACAAAACGGGTGCCTATGTAGGCAGGGGTTTTGCTGGAGTCGTAATCGATCTTGAGGATCGACTCTGATCCGGACTGATCCGGCTGTGCGAGAGGATTTTCTGGGGCGATGGTAGCTGTGGTAAAAGCTGCACCCGTAGTCACTGTGAAGGGCGGAATCTCGTCAAAATCAGTGATCAGGTTGGGATCAGCGTCATGAGGATCGCGGATCAGCATCACCGCACGGCGCACGGCCCCAATTTGGGCACCTTGGGCATTGGCGAGGACAAGGACTGCTTTACGTACCCCTGTAGCTTTGCCATCGTCCAAAACCTGTACTCGAAACTGCTGTTCGAGGGTTCCCGGTTCAAAGGTGAGGGTTCCTCTGGGCAGGATGAAATCTCGTCCTTCAACAGCACTTCCCTCTGCCGCAAAGTAGTCCACCGTGACGGTCTTTTTGGCGGCCTTGTTAAGGACCACCCGGAACGTGGCGATGCCCCCCTTTACCACTGGACGGGTGGTGCTTACAAAACGTAGTTCAACGGGGCGCATCTCCTCCGTCACGAGTCCATAAAGGGTTACCTGATCAACATAATTGACCTGTTTCCCCATCTCTATTGATCCGACTGCACCCAAGGCATAACCATACACCGCATCAAGGGTCAACCCATCATTAGGTGCGCCGTTTCCAATATCTTTACGTTTAAACTCCAAAAAGGGCGCTTTGATAAGCTGCCAACCGCTGAAGGTATCGGGAATGGGATATGACCAACGCTCCGCATCATCCACCTTTGAACCGTTGGGGCGATTCTCTAGTAGGTCAATGAACAGCGTTCCGCCAGTATTGTTCCCATAGACCCACATGGACAAACCTTCATAGGAACTCCAATCCTGAGCGACCCACTGATCCAGAGCCTCATTGGTGAAGGCGTGGGTAAAACCACCCCAACCGCCCGCTTTGATCGTGGTCTCCAGACGAAGGACGGTGTTTGCCCCGCTCTGATCAGGGAGGGCCAATGCGGTGCCTACCTCAACTTTTTCGGTAGTGACGGAGACCGGGCTGCCATCACTCCACGTGACAAAGCCGATTCCGAGTCCCGCAGCACTCCCGGTGGGAAGTTGATCCACTTCAAAATCGTCCACCACCAACAGCCGATCTGACTGCCCCACTGAAGGCGCAATCTGCGCCAGCAGCAGCCAGCTCAGCAATATGGTGAGGATGAGCAGGCGAGATTTGAGCCTAAAAGTTTTTACCGGTATTTTCATTTTAGTACCTCAGTTATCACGATTCTTTACAACAACTGGCCCTGCGCCAGAAGCACCATCATGGTGGGTCAATCAGCGGTGGCCAGACTCCAATCTAGCCAAACCTAGTGAGTGATGGTGAGCAGGATGATCGCCGGAGGGAATTAGAATCAGCGCCCAAGTCCTAACCGATGATAATCGTCAAGTGTCATTGTAAAAATGTGGTAAATACAGGGCGCGGATAAAAACGTGAAAGATGTGGACGATTCAGCGAGACCCCAAGATCACCAAAAACGAAGGGCATTAGGGGCAGGTTCGGCAGCCTCTGCGGCTTTTCCTTTGTCCTAAAGGTGCCCTAAAAGGTGGGAATAGTTCTTGTCATATGAGGATCATCCTAAAAGGGTGATCTTTGTCATGACTTCTTCGAGGTTGGGTAAGGAAAAGAATCCCCAATCATTCAGTATCAACGAATAGATGGACTGCTCATAGAGCAATAACGTTTGGATAATCAGGAGCCGCCTCAAAATGACCATCCCGGTAAAAGCCGATGTTTCTTTGTGGGAACAATTACAATTTTTGCCCGTCCCTGCGGGAACTGCGATTTTAGGCTTGGAAGATAAGGTTGTTGAACGTTTCATCAACGCTTATGGTGAAGATTGGCGCGTCTTTTTCCTCCGTGAAGCCCCCTTCCATCAGGTTGAGGTGGGTGCCTTTGAACTTTCTCGCTACCCTGTTACCAATGGCATTTATGCCCAATTTATGGCAGAAGGTGGGTATGATGACCCCGAACTATGGACGCCGGACGGCTGGGCGTGGCGTGTTCAGACCAAGCGCGTCCATCCTCTGCACTGGGCTGATCCCCGTTTTGCCGGTGAGGACCGTCCCGTTGTCGGGGTAAGCTGGTTTGAGGCAATGGCTGTGGCCCGCTGGGCATCGATCAAGACGGGGCGTAAGGTACGCCTTCCCAGCGAGGCTGAATGGGAGTATGCGGCACGGGCGGATAACCTTAAGTCCAACTACCCTTGGGGAGGTGCATGGGATCCACAAAAATTGAACAGCGGTTTCAACGATGAGAAACACCGCTCTATCGGCAGCACCACCCCTGTGGGTGCATTTAGCCCCGTAGGCGATGCGCCCTTTGGCCATGCGGAGATGCTGGGTCAGGTATGGGAGTGGACAAACTCCCTCTTCCGCCCGTATCCTTTTAATGCCCTTGATGGACGTGAAGACCGCTACAGCCCAGAAGGGCGTATCATGCGCGGCGGCAACTGGGCTGATGGGAAATACGTAAACCGGGTTACGACGCGGTACTACTATCCGCCTTATTATTCGGATAAAACCAATGGGTTCCGGTTGGCCGCTGATGGTGATGCCCCTGAAATTGCCGAACGTCCACCTTATGATCTGGTGGTATATGGGCGTTCAACCTTCTGCCCCGATCTGGTAACCTTAAAACGCTGGCTGCATCAATGGAATGTGCCCCATCGTCAGGTGCAGATTGATTTAGACGAAAGGGCGGCCTATCGCCTTGATGAATGGTTGGGGGCGCGCACGGTGCCCACGCTGGTGATGGCTCGCCGGGGTGAAGTAGAACCATTTGAGCCGCCTGTGGTGATCGATCTGAGCAAACTCCGCAATCAGGATCGTGGTTCGATGCTTCATGAGCCTGATGAAGTCACTTTGCGTGCCTTCTTGGTGCGTTTTGGGTTTCAGGTCTAAACGGGTGCGGCCCTCAGGGTGACTCTTTGAGGGCTGCTAAGCCAGCCCCACGAATCCTTCAGGATCGATCCTTGACGGTGTGTTCCTCGTCCCCTAGAATCAGCAGGTAGTGATCCGCCCCTGTAGCTCAGAGGATAGAGCGACGGTCTTCTAAACCGCAGGTCAGAGGTTCGAATCCTCTCAGGGGCATGGGGCCGAATCCTCTGTACGTTTGATTCCCCAATGGGTTGCTCAGGACTCCCATATCCCCCCGAAATTTGGGGTTTGTATCCGATCATATGTATTTTTGATACTCCCTATACCCAGCTTACGATATGATTCATACTGGGCACAGCAGTGCCTCAATATCAGATGCGCAATCAAAAAGCATATTCACCCTTTCTTGAGGGAGGTAAACACACAGCATGAACTTAACAAGTATTCTCGGACTATTATCGCTTGCAGGTTGGGCGCTGCTTTTGGCAGGGGCTGGGCTTGCAATCACCAATATGGCTCAAAATCGCCCGGCAAGGGGCGGAATAGTGCTGGCAGTTTTGGGACTGATTGTTGGCGTGGTGTTTTTTATCGCCAGTTCGGGCTTGGTGCAAGTTGGAGCGACACAAGTCGCAGTGGTCTTTCAGGCGATTGGCGGTAACCCGGACAACAATAACCTGTGGGAGCGTCCGCTCGGTCCCGGAGTACACATCATCGTGCCCATCGTTAATGAGCCGATCCTCTACTCCACTGAAGTCCGCAACTACACCATGTCTAAGTCCTCGCGTGATGGCAATCTCTCCGGGGATGATTCGGTGCAGGCCCGTACCCGCGACGGACAGCAGGTAGATATTGACATCTCTGTGCTGTATTCGATTGACCCGGCACTGGCAAACATTGTCCATATTCGCTTCCAGAACCGTTTTGAAGCGGACTTTGTGCGCCCGACGATACGTGCGGCGGTGCGCGAAAGGATCGCAGCATACACGGTCAACGAACTGTACGGAGGGGCAGGTACTGCTGGCGCCGAGACGATCTCTAAATTGCCTCAGGTTCAGGACGATCTACGTGACGAAATGCGCCTGATCTTTGCGGAAAATGGACTGCTGTTACAGGATTTCCTAGTACGGGAAGTCACCTTCAGTGAGGAGTTCATTCGCGCCGTAGAGTCGAAACAGGTTGCAGAGCAGCAGGCGGAACAAGCAAAACAGGAAGCGGAACGTGCCCGCACCATCGCTAAAGGTGAAGCTGATGCCAACGTGACCCGTGCCAAGGGGCAGGCAGAAGCCGCAATTGAAGAGGCACGCGGTGAGGCGGAGGCAATCAAACTGCGGGCCGCCGCTGAATCCGAGGCACTAGCGCTGATCAGCGCCCAGCTCACCAAGAATCCGCAGCTTATTCAGTGGCGTTATGTGGAGAATCTGTCCGATCAGGTGGAGCTGATCCTGCTTCCGAGCAACAGCCCCTTCCTCTTTGATCTGGAATCGCTGCGTAACGCAACCACGCAACCGGGCAACTGATCTGGGTTTCTGACAGGGGGATGAGGCGATTTTAGCCTGATCCCCCGATCTCAGCTTGACTGCGGGAAAGTACATCCCGCAGTCGCTGAATCTCCTGACGCCACCCCGCTGCGTAGTCGTCCCCACGCACCTTGAAGATAGGATCGCCCCATGCCCAATAGAGGCGGGTCTCCGGTATTCCGATCAGATGGCAGGTGATCGCAGTCTGACTGTGGATCGGGGCATAAACTCCCACCTGTTTTGGGTAGGTCTCCACTAGTCTCCTGCCCAAAGGGGTCTCGTCACCTTCCAAAAACACCCCAAAGGCGGGTTGTTGGAGGTAGGGGATGATATGGACTGCGGGTGTTCCCTGTGCCATCGTGACGGCATGGCAGTCAAAAGCATCATCAAAGGCGGCTCGGACAAAATCCGCGCTGGCAAAGGGTGCGTGCAGCACCTTTACATGCCCATCAGGGACATAGGCGATAGAACGTTCCAACGCTACCGCACCTGCTGCCCCATGAGCCAAGTACGCCCCCAGATGAAAGGTGTAACCACAGACCAGATCAGCGGTGGCATCAATAACCGCCTTGCCATAGGGCAAAAAGGGATCATCGTAGCGGGTGAACGCAAACGGCATTCGATCCAACTGCGGTACCAGTCCAATCGCAAAGTATGTGCCCGCCTGCACCACGGCCTCTCGAAGGGTATCGGCGAAGGCGCTGGTCATAACTTGCCCATGCCTTTATGGGTGAGCATCCACCACAAGATTGACAACCCCCATCCAGCAATCATATCTGGAGCGGTGGTGCTGGTGCCATAACCGTACCCTCGACTGCGGGTCTCACCATTGACGCTCACGCATACGGCCATGCTGTTTTCGCCTGCGATCAAGACCACTGCGGCCACATGGCGGGTGTGCGAAAGCGCCAGTGAGACCAGTCGCTCCGCTGTTGCGCGGGAGTCCGCTTGGGGATCGATCTCCAAGCGAAACTGGGCGACAAGGGCCTCATCTAGCACATCGATCTGAGCAAGGGCTTCGGGTTGGCTTTCTAGACGTCGGGAGAGCATCCCCTGAGTGCCAATCTCAATCAACGCAATCCGCATCCCAGCATCTTTGAGAGCACGGTTGAAAGCGGCTTCAAGAGGTTCCCGATCCACCCCATAAATGTAAGCGCCCAATTTGGCCCGAACTTCCTCCTCCACTTTTTGAATGAGGGCGGCCGCTTCTTCCTCAGTCGCAGTACGGGCAGTGATGCGCACATCCACCTGCCCCGTATGGGCATTGAGTCCCACTGTGGGGTTTGTGAGTTTCTCCAGATGACCGATCTGCTCATCGATCAGACTCTCGCCGATCCCCGCAAGGCGGATGACTCTGGTTTTAATCACTGCCGGTGTGCCTACTTTCTGGCGTAAGTAGGGAATGACCGTCTGTTCCATCATCGCTTTCATCTCGCGGGGGACACCGGGCAAACTGAGGATGATTCGCTTTTGATGCTCCACAATAAAACCCGGTGCAGTCCCGGTCGGATTATTGATGGTGATAGCACCCTCTGGCAGCATTGCCTGAATCCGATTGTTATCGCTCATGCGCGCCCCAAACCGGGCGAATTTGGCCGCAATATCATCCAGCAGTTCCTGATGAAACTGAAGTGGGCGTCCAGTTGTTTCTGCCACACCCTGACGGGTCATATCATCCACGGTGGGGCCAAGCCCGCCCGTCGTGACCACAATCTGAGTGCGGCTCAGGGCCAGCTTCAGAACCTCAATGATGCGCTTTTCATCGTCCCCTACGGTCGTTTTGTACAGCACCCGAACCCCGATTGCTCCCAACTGTTTGGTGATGTAAACCGAATTGGTATCAAGGGTATCGGAGTCACTGGAGAGCAGTTCTTCGCCAATTGAGACAATCTCGGCGTGCATGTGTGGGCTGTTCCTTTACGGTTTGGGATACTGCCAACCCGCTTCGTCCGGCGGGTAAATCTGTTGATATTTGAGGGCCGTTCGAGGCTCTGCCATCCAATCGCTCACCGTATCACGCCAGCGCTGATAATGCGCGGTCTCCCGATGAGCAGCAGGCGCTTCTGGGTTGCGATAGGCTTCGATCAGCACAAAACGGGTCGGATCATCCGCCTGTTGGATGAAATCAAAGCGCAAAATGCCCGGTTCTTGGACACTGTTGCGGACGTTATCGAGGGTCGCTTCAACGAACTGCGCCACATACTCTGGCTTGACCTTGATCGAGATCAAGGCCACAAACATAGATGACATGTAATCTCGCTCCTGCTGTATCTATTCCTCACCCGGCAGCCCATAGGTATAGGCCCGTTTTTTGGCGTCCAGCGATTGACTCAACAGCGTCCCATAGTTGGGGCTTGCGGCCATCTTGCGGGGGCGCCATGTGGTATGAATGTCCTTCACAAAACTCGCCAGCAGCTCAAAGGCCAAGACCTCAAAGTCAGTATGTTCAATATCATCGGCGACACGGGGCCAACCGTATCCCCACGCAAACCAAAAGCCGTCCGAGTAAATCAGCACATCGTAAAAAGACTCGGCGTCGGGGTTGTCACCCACAAAAAGGGCGATTCGACCGCATGGTTCCTTAAAGCGCGCTCCCGGAATCTGGGCCTCATCACGGGGGTTGGGCCATGCTGCGCCCACCAAGGGTACGATCACTACACTCCAATCCTCGATCAGCACTTGAAGCGCCTGCCGCCACCCGCCAGCGGGATGCTGCAACCGTCGGGGGGCACCAAGAGAGGGAATCCCTGCCTCAGTCGCTTTTTTGACCGCGTTTTCCATCCCTGTAAACAGACGTTTGGTGAACTCCTGCATCAACCTTTCGATATTGGCCAACTGCTGCTGGCGTGTGACCAGCACCCGACGCAGAAGGTTGATTGGATGATCTTCATCAAACTCAGATTTTCGGACCGGGGCGTTATTGGTCATGGGTCTCTCTGTTCCTCCCAGCAGTCACTTATCCATGCCGAAGCATAAAACGATGCAGGCGTTCTAGAGCCTGTTCAATTTTTTCGTAAGCAGTGGCATAACTGGCACGGGCATACCCGATCCCGCTCTTGCCAAAAGCGCTGCCGGGGATCATGGCCACCCGTTCTTCCTGCAAAAGAGTCTCCGCAAAGGTGTTTTCATCCATGCCTGAAGCGGTGATCCGGGGGAAAGCGTAAAAGGCCCCCTTCGGCTCAAAACAAGTAAGTCCGAGGCTGTTAAAACCGCTCACAATCAATTTGCGGCGGCGATCATACTCCTCACGCATGGCGCTGACATCAGGCTCACCACGGGACAGCGCTTCGAGTGCGGCCACCTGTGCCGTTGTAGGCGCGGACATGATCGTATACTGGTGAATCTTACGCATGGCCGCAATCATATCGGGGCTGCCCACCGCATAACCAATGCGCCAACCAGTCATCGCGTGACTCTTGCTGAAGCCACTCAACACCAGTGTGCGGTCTCGCATCCCGGCGAGAGTTGCAAACTGCACATGCTCCGTACCGTACACCAACCGATCATAAATCTCATCAGAAATTATCATCAAATCATGCTGTTCCGCAATCTGCGCGATAGCCTCCAACTTGTGGCGGGGCATGACGGCGCCAGTAGGGTTGTTGGGATACCCCAATAGGATCGCTTTGGTCTGAGTGGTAATCGCCTTGCGGATGTCCTCCGGTTCAACCTCGAAGTTATGCTCAAAGAAGGTGGGCACCGTGATCGGGGTTCCCCCTGCCAAAGATACTTCGGGGGCATAGGCCACAAAACACGGTTCTGGAATAATGACCTCATCATCCGGATCGAGGATTGCCGTCATGGCCAAATACAGGGCCTCGCTCACCCCCACAGTGACCAGAATCTCATGCTCTGGGTGATATTCGATCCCATACAGACGTGCCACATAGCCGGAAAGGGCGCGGCGCAATTCCACCGTGCCAGAGTTGCTGGTGTAGTGGGTGTCACCGCGACGCAGTGACTCGATTCCAGCATTGAGGATAGTAGAAGGGGTGACAAAGTCCGGTTCCCCAATACCTAAAGAGATCACATCGTCCATGGTCGCGGCTATGTCAAAAAAGCGGCGGATGCCTGAGGGCGGCACGGACTTGACCCGTTCGGAGATGAAATTACGCATGGCGATTGTTCACCTGTTCACCTTTATGATTGTGGGTGCAGCATAACCCTGATCACAACGAGGATGATCTTGTCGCTAATGGTGACATAAAAAACAGGAGTCATCAAGCAGTCCCCTGCTTCATCAGCATAAGATACGCTGTATGTAGGCGGTTTCCGGGGTGTTAAATGATTGGGCTAAACACAAAACTCCCCCTCAGCTTTGGGTCGGCTAAGAGGGAGTGATCGTTTGTTGATAGGTGGTGCACTAACTCCCGGTGAGCGCTTCGCGTTTGTAGACGATGATCGTTTCGCCATTAAAGCGGGTGATCTCTTTCCATCCCCGCTGCGCTAAAAACTCCCGTGTAACCCCATTTACGTCGGAGTACTTTAAGTCCCACAGGAAGATCGTGCCAATGGGTTTGTCCTCCATGATCTGATTGGTGATGTATTTCTTATCTGGCGTCAGAATCAACCCGTAAAGGAGGTTAAACCAAGGATAGGTCGCATAGATGATCTCATCGGGTGCGCCGTAATTTTTCATCCAATTGACCGCTTCCTGAGCCGTATGTTCGGCTTCATTCATCAGGCGCGGGGTGGTGGTTAGGGTGGTGGCATAGATCGGCGGGATTACGGCGAGCATAAGGGCAATAGCGGTCGCAACAGGCACCACTTTTTTGAGTGCAGGCACAGCAGGCAGCCAGCGGATAACATTCTCGACCCCAAGCGAGGCTAAGATCGCAAATCCCGGCGCAATCGGGATCAAAAACATGCCGTAGCCACCGGATTCATACAGCCCAAAAAGATAGATCACCGTATGCACCACAAAATAGGTTACTGGGAGCACCATCCATATGGCCTTACCGCGTAAAGGACGCAGTGAGGGCAGCCCAAAGACGCTCCAAATCAGCACTGGGATGCCTACCCCCACAACCACCGGTGGGAAGAAGTGATACCAAGGCCCTGAGCCATAATATCCGGAACTTTGGGGACGAAAGTAGATCGCAATTGGTAAATCCTGAAACGAGGCATGAAACTGGAGCCAATACACAATGTTATAGAGGGCGACGGGCAGCCAGCACATAACCGCTGCCCCCCATTTTCGCCGATAGAGCATGTATAAAAACCACACCCCAGTCAGGGCGATCCCTTCGTGACGGCTGAGGGGCAAAGTGCCCACAAGAAAGGCCGCCCAAAGGGGATGATCACTTAACCACAGGTATATCCCTAAAGTGAGCAAAAACATAAAGGGGATTGACTTGATCCCGGTATACCCTAGATCGCTTACCCACGGTTGAAACCAAAACAGGAGCGGAATCAGAAACAGCCACTTGATCCCCATTCTCTTGCCGATTAAGGTGGTCAGCAGGAGGGTGAGGACGGTCATGATGACCGCGCTGAGGCGAACCCCATTCAACCCTAACAGCGAAGGGATCATAAAAATCAGGCTGTTGGCAACCCGCATCCAAATATCAAGGATCAAGAATGGGTAGTGCCAGTCAGAGCGGGCCACCAACACATGGGTTAGTTCGTCATCAGCGGGGGTTCCGGTGGATTGTGACCAAATATAAAGCATCCAGCCCAGCCCAAGCACAAAAAATCCCCAATAGAGAAGGGTGGGCAGACGTTTCAGCCAAGGTTGTGTAGATGGCGCGGTTAGAGTCATAGCGTGTCTTATCAATTCCCGTGTGAATATGCTGTTCAAGGCGCAATGGGAGTATTCTGGTCTGCCGCATCTTCATCCGGCGGTGATGGATCAAGAGGCGGCCCCAAGCAGGGAGCATTATAGTTCCAATTTTCACTGGAAACTAGGTGTATACGCCCAAACCGCAAGATACCTCTTACTCATCTTGGGAGATCAGCTCAAACCAGTGAAAATCCGCAGGGGTTACAGCCTCACTGGCAGGTGAAATGGCGTACATTCCCACAAAAACCCCAGTGAATCCCCCTGCGACTTCGGAGGACAAGTAGCGGGTAAGGGCTATCCCGGCGGGGTGTTCGATGCCATCCCCAAGGGTGTACACAAAGCGATACTCCAGCGGTGAAGCCTCCACGCGCAAGGTAACCACTGCACTGGAGTCCTCCGCTAGCACATGTTCAAAGGTGATTGGGGACAGCACCCCGATCCGCTGACGAACGAACACAACCCGCTCCCCTGCACGGCGGGTCACCCCAAATTCATAGTGGTGATGTTCGTTTTGATAGAGGGCGATACCCGCTTCTTCCCCTTCGTGGGCAGGCAGAAAGCTAAACTGGGTTCGGATTTGGCAGTTCAGCGCGCTCTGTCGCTGTCCGATGAATGTGGGTGAACCGCCATCATCCAGTGTCGCCGATTGCCCAAGGAGACGCAGGCGTCGGGGATGATCAACCAATGACCACGAAGCCGACGGAGGGTTACGGATGAAGTTCCAGCGTAGATCAAGTGAAGCCCCCTCAAAAGTATCGCGTGAAGGGGGATCAGGATAAGGAAATGCAGGTAAAGTATCCGCTTCCATCATCAGTGCTGCCAGCTTGCCCTGATTGATCACCAACCAACCCGCCTCATCCCACGCTGCGGGGAGTAAGAGGGTTTCACGCCCCAAGTGATGAGTTGGGAATCCAGCAGAGGGACGTATGGCAAGGCAGACCACCCACCACTGCCCCCGTGTGTCCATGACCAAATCACCGTGTCCGGTCGCCTGTAAGGGGCTGCTTGGATGATCTTGATGAGAAAAAATCGGATTGTGGGGACAAGGTGTGTACGGTCCCCAAAGGTTTGAGGATCGGGCCATGGTCAGGCGGTGAGCGTACTCTGTGCCCCCCTCAGAGATCATGAGGTAGTAATAGGTGCCGATTCGATAGAGGTGAGGACCCTCTGGGTAACGTCCGCCCATCCCTCCCCAGAGGAGACGAGGCGTGGTCAGGCATTTGCCCGTAAGCAAATCGATCTCGGACATATAGATGCCTGAGGGTGTACCGGTGCTGAGCAGATACACCCGCCCATCTTCAAAATAGAGTGTCGGATCGATCCCCTCCTGTTCTAGCCAAACTGGGTCTGACCATGAGCCGGTGGGATCATCGGTTGTCACATAGAAATTTCCGCCGTGTTCCCCAACCAAGGTGGTGACCATGTAGAATGTCCCTTCGTGGTAACGGATCGTCGGCGCATAGATGCCATGCGCGGAGTGTTTACCCTTCAGGTTCAACTGGGAGTCACGGTTGAGGCAGTGCCCGATCTGCCGCCAGTGAATCAGATCGCGGCTGTGGAAAATGGGGACGCCGGGAAAGTAGCAGAAGGTGCTTGTGACCAGATAAAAATCATCCTCAACCCGACAAATGCTAGGGTCAGGATACATACCGGACAAAATTGGATTCCGATACTGCATTAGAATTGCTCCTCGGTATTACGGCATTTTTTGAGGACAGCCGCAAAGGGCAAACAATTACCCCAAGTGGTTAGGGTCCAATATGGTGGACTGTCCACAACCTACTTCTCTGCCCCATGTTGCACTTCAGGCGCGGCGAAAGGCATCCGGGGTAACCCCGATCTCACGACGAAAAACCCGGCTGAAGTAGCCGCTGTCCGAAAAACCCACATCCATTGCAATCTCGGTGATGCTTCGGGGGGTTTCTTTCAGCAGCAGCTTCGCCTGATTGACCCGGTAGCGGTTGAGGTAGGCAATCGGAGTCATGCCCAACTCTTGCCGAAAGCAGTGTGTTAGGTAATCTTCTGCCAGCCCTACATGCTGGGCAATATCCCGGCGGGTGATGGACTCTGGATAATGCTCATGCAAATAGGCCATTGCCTGCCGCACAAGCCGCTGCGCTTCACTGCTCAGTTTACGTTGACGATTCAGGGCGTTGCTGATGTGGGTCACCGTCTCTTCAAGGCTGAACAGTCCCTTACTTAGGATTGTAGCTACCCCTCGATTCAAGCGGGACATGTCGGACTCTGTGAGTAGTCTGCCGGTGACCACAATCACAGGGATATGACGGGAGTGTTCATGTTCGCGCATCGCTTCCAACACCCCAAACCCATCCATATCGGGCATCATCAGATCAAGCAGTACCAGATCAACCGCCGTGCTTCTGAGGATGTCAAGTGCTTCTTGTCCAGTATGCGCCTTCAGAACGCGCCCAGAAGGGGCGAAACTCTCCACAATACGGGCGTGCATCTCAAGGGTATTGGGTTCATCATCCACGATCAGGAAGGTGTGGTTGGCATTGGACTCATCGCCTGACCACTGCCGGGACAGCGCGTGTTTTAATTCAGGGATGCGGATCGGTTTGGTCAGATAGTTTAGTTCCACTATTGCGCCGCTTTCCTGAGATGAGGCATAAAACAAAATGGGCACACCCTGCATCGCAGGATTGCCCATCACCGTTTTGAGGGCATTCCAAACCTGATCAGAAGCCGCACTCACGTCGAAGATAACCGCGTCTGGCGGGTTGACAGCGAGTTTTGACTGCCAGCCATCTAGTACGTCGATCAGCGCTAGCCGAACCTCAAAGCCTCGCTGACGCAAGTGGCTTCTTAATTGTTCGCTGATCCCTGCCAGACTAGTCAGCAGCAGCACACTTTGATCAGCGACGGGCGACGTGCTGCTGGGAACGTCCTCTGGGGCCGCCCGATGCACCACAGGCAGGGTGAAGTAAAACACAGAGCCATCACCTTCCCCGCCTTCAGACTGAACCCCAATCGCCCCTCCATGAAGCTCTACCAAGCGCTTGCAGATGGCCAAACCCAAACCTAAGCCCCCATAACCACGCGCAACCGTTCGCTCTGACTGGCGAAACTCGTCGAAAATTACTGCCTGATCTTCAGGCGAAATGCCTAAGCCCGTATCCCGGACAGAGATCGTGACCACATCATCGTTCACCTCGACCTGTAGGCTTACACTGCCCTGTGCGGTGAACTTGATCGCGTTGCTGATCAAGTTCAGGGTCACCTGTCGCAGCCGGGTTCGATCCCCCCATACCCATGGCCCCGAATCGGGTAGATCGGCGTGCCATGTGAGTCCTTTTTCCGCCGCGAGGTGACGCCCGGTCTCAACCACAATCTTCAACACTTGGGCCAGATCGAGGTAATCATTGCTCAAGCGCAGTTGACCCGAATCGCTGCTGGCCAGATCAAGCACATCCCCGATCAATCCGGCAAGATGCTGTGCCTGAGCGTGGATGCGTTCTATATCGCGCCGGTTGTTGGGGGGTAGTGTGGGGGTTTTATCATGTTCCTGCGCCTGCAAAAGAATACCGCTCAGCCCCACAATAAGGTTAAGGGGTGTTCGCAGTTCGTGGCTCACGGTGGAGAGGAATCGACTTTTCATCAAATTTGCCTCCTCCGCAAGCCGACGGGCTTCGGTGGCTTCGCGGTAGAGGTGGTTTGTGTTTAATGCACTGGCAAGCTGCTGCACGATGGCCCCATAAAGATCGAGGTGCTCACAGTCAAAAACCACAAAACCGAGCTGCCCGGCTTGGGTCACCAAAGGCACCAAGGTCAAACTGAACCGTTTGTTGGTCTGTTGATCTGTCAGGAACAGAAACTCCGGAGGGAAACTGCGGGTGCGCATCTTGAGCGGTGGGGTTTCCGGCAGCAGGGCATCATGGATGCTGCACCACGCTGTCGGATCGTCCTCCTCCGCCTCAAAACGAACCACCAACCCCGAATGGATATCCATTTGAGGCAGGTGCTGCGCCAGAATCTCAAAGATTTTGGATTCATCCAACACCATGAGCAGTTTGGCAGTGAGCAGACTCAGGCAGTTATTGATCCAGCGTTGATGTACCACATACTGACGATGCTGTCGCTGCATCTGGGCGCTGATGAACAGCCGCGACTGCTCCACCATCCTTTCTAAGAAGCTTCGGTCAAACCCTTCACTCGCCCAGAATGCGGGTACTTCCTCAGCCAGAATTGAGATCGCATCCTGCCAGATGTGAACTTCATCACCGAACGCCGCAGTATACGCCAAAATCCCTTCTAGAGTGCGCTGAAACGCCTGCTGATCTTTACACCTTAGGCAGCCCTCAAAAGCTTCAATGAGGCGCGATACGAGTACCTGAAATGCCTCTTCGGGCAGGCTCTGGGCTTGATCAAGGACGTGGGCACTCAAACGTGCCTCTAACCGGGACTGCCATACTGTGGATGTAGGCATCTCCGTCTGGGATGTTTCAAACCGATCCGGTGTGGTTTGTTTGACTTTGCATCCGCAGGACTCGCGCACGATCAGACGGCCGGGAATACTGATGGTACCCTCTAGAGGGAGATTCCCCATGAGGTGGCGGCACATCATCTCCACTGCATGGTAACCGAGGTTAA
Organism: Anaerolinea sp.; assembly: GCA_014879835.1. Lineage (GTDB taxonomy): Bacteria > Chloroflexota > Anaerolineae > Aggregatilineales > UBA2796 > UBA2796. Next base: position 7,165 of record JACSRJ010000092.1, on the reverse strand, counting down.
AAAGCGGGATTCGGACGCTGGTTAGGGGCGGTTCCTGAACGGCACATTCGAGTCGATCATCAAAGCCGATTACGGCTACATCCTGAGGAATCCGGCACCCTACTTCTCGAAGGGCCTGCATCGCGCCCATAGCGGACTCATCATTGCTTGCGACTACCGCACTGAAAGACACTCCAGAGGCAATGAGGGACTTCATGGCCGCATAACCACCAGAGATCACGTGCCGCCCGTATGCCACTCTGTGAGGGTCAAGATCTAAACCATGCTGTTGGAGGGCCCGATAGTAGGCACTAAGGCGGATACCCGTGTCACCCTCAAGGTCTTCCGGGCTGCCCGCAATAAAGGCAATCTGGCGGTGTCCATGACCAATCAAGTGCTGCACTGCCTGAAAAGTCCCCGCGGCATTATCGGCCACAATCGAATTCCCAGATGAGCCTGCACCAATGAATAAAACTGGATGACCCGCGGAAATAAGCGCTTGAATGTACTCTATTCGGGTCTCTGAATGGAGCGGGTTGATCACGATTAGACCGTCGGTGTTCCACATGCCGATGGGCACAAAATCGACTTCAGGCGAGAGCAGCGGCCATGCCGGACGCAGCGGATCGGCGTCAGTGGCCGAAGCGCCCATCCCACAGCCCAGAAGGAGATTCACATCCTGCTCCTGCGCGGCCCGCACAATGCCCCGATAAACAGGGGCGAGATAGCTCAGAGTCGTACTGGTGCGGTAAAATTGCCAACCTGCAAGCACCCCAAGAGTGGCTCGTCCATGCCTGAACGTTTGCGCTGGTGACAAAACCGACTGTACCATAAACCCCTCAGAGCTTGAACCTTCCCCATTATAACCTTTCGAGGCGGCGGAATGAACAAGCTGCTTTGCCCCTGCTTGGCATTTAGGGACTTAATGAAGCCTGAAACGCATTCGCCGTTCCCTTGATCTTGTGACATAATCCGATTGATGATTTCGGTCACCCAAGTAACCCTCAACACGGAGAACGTGATTCATGTCCGATCCCTTCAGCTACCTCGATTCGATGCGAGGGGCATTTATAAATGAACTCAAAGAATTGATCCAAATTGAAAGTATTAGCACCCTAAGCGCCAAAGCGGGCGAAGTGCGGCGCGCTGCGGAACTGGTCGCACAGCACCTTCGAGGGGCTGGCATGTCCACCGTACAAATCTTTGAAACGCCCCGCCATCCTGTGGTTTATGGAGAGTGGCTTGGTGCCCCCGGTGCACCTACCATTCTGATTTACGGGCATTACGACGTTCAGCCTGTAGATGATCCTGAAAAAAAGTGGCTCACCGATCCCTTCACCCCAGTAGAACGCGAAGGTAACTTGTATGGGCGGGGTTCCAGCGATGACAAGGGCCAAATTTTCGCCAATATCAAAGCCGCACAGGCACTTGCCCAAAATGGCGGACTGCCGCTCAACATCAAGTTTTTGGTTGAAGGTGAGGAGGAGATCGGGTCGCCTAACCTCGATCACTTCATTGAGAGCCATCAAGAACTGCTTCGGGCAGATGTAGCGGTGATCTCCGATACCGCTGTGCTGTCGCTTGAGACCCCTTCCATCATCTATGCCCTGCGGGGGTTGACCTACCTTGAAATTGAGGTCTCCGGGCCCGAAAAAGACCTGCACTCTGGACAGTGGGGAGGCAGTGTCCATAACCCCTTACAGGCCTTGTGCGAGATCATCGCGGCCCTGCACAACCCGGACGGCAGTATCAATGTTGAGGGCTTTTACGACAAGGTGCGCCCCATCAGCGCAGAGGAACGCGCTGCCATCGCCAAAGTACCCCTTACCGAAAGCGAGTGGAAACGTCAGACGGGTGCGCCGCAGCCATGGGGTGAACCCAGTTACAGCCTGCGGGAGCGGGTGAGCGCCCGCCCCACCCTCGAAGTTCACGGGTTGATCGGGGGGTTCAGCGGAGAAGGGGCCAAAACCGTCCTGCCGGCCCATGCCAAAGCCAAAGTGAGCTGCCGTCTGGTAAATGATCAAGACCCCCACGAGATCGAACACCTGATCCGCCGTCAGGTGGAAAAACTGACCCCACCGACGGTGCGTTCCAAAGTCACCCCCATCAATTATGGCGATCCGGCAGTGGTGCCCATTGATTCGGCAGCAATCAAGGCCGCGGTAGATGCTTATCAGCGGGGGTGGGGCACAGAGCCGGTCTTTATGCGTGAGGGCGGGTCGATCCCTGTTGTGGCCACTTTCTCCCGAATGTTTCATATTCCTGTACTGCTGGTTGGTTATGGACTTTCTGATGATGGTGCCCACGGTCCCAACGAAAAGTTTAATTTAGAATGCTTCTATCGGGGGATGCGCACCATGATCGCGCTGCTCCAGAACTTGGGCAAGATGACCCCAGCACAGGTGAAGGGCTGATGGGTGCGCCCGATCACCGCCAAAAGGCAGGTCAGGGGATGGTTACTGTTGGGCTGGTCACCGTCAGTGACAGCCGCACCCCAGAAACCGATGAAAATGGTCTTTACCTGCGTCAGACCTTTGAGTCCTTGGGACATCTTATTGGGGGCTATCACATCGTGAAGGATGAGCCTGATCAGGTAGCCGCAGTGATGGATGAACTGTGCGCCCTGCCGGGGATGCAGATCGTGATCTTTAATGGTGGGACAGGAATCGCCCCCCGCGACACCACCTATGATGTGATCGCTCGCAAACTGGAAAAAACCCTGCCCGGTTTTGGGGAATTGTTCCGCATGTTGAGCTATGAACAGGTCGGTGCGGCCGCAATGCTGAGTCGGGCCACCGCCGGAACCTATCGGGGCAAACTGATCTTCAGCACCCCCGGATCGCCCAAGGCCGTGCGCCTTGCGTTAGAGAAGTTGATCCTGCCGGAACTCAACCATCTGGCGTGGGAGATCGCCCGAAAGGGGTAGAGTCAAGGCAGAATCATTGAGGGTGCCCTAAACCGGACGGCCAGAGGTTCGTCCGGTATTGATTCCATCCCGTACTTACCGCATCAATAAAACTCAGGTTGAGGTATTGGTTTATGTCCTTCACTGAAAGCGAACTGCGCACGCTGGTGGCCAATGCAGCCACGCTCTATGAGCGCCTGACCCCAGCTTACCTGCCGCTGCCTGAGCAAAACCAGACTCAGGTTACGGCCCGGCTGGAGGCGTGGGCAAAACATGCTGCAAAAGGCGATCCGGTGCGTTTTGCCCGCCGTTTGGCGTTGGATGGATGGAGTCAAGAGGAGTCCCGCCGGATGGTCAGTGAGGTAACCCTTGCGGACGATGCGCCTTTGCCCCGTTGGGCCCAAATTCTCGATCAGGGGCTTCAGGTTAAAACCGATCTTGATGATCTAAAAGACCCCGACTTTACTGCGGCCAATCGCTTTTTGATCTACGATGACCCCCAACCGTTTGAGGAGGTGTTTGCCCCTTTTGTGTATCTGGCACGCGATGCCCTGATAGGGGCAGTTGCCCCAGAAGCTCTAGAACGGCTTTCCAGTGTGGCATGGGCCCAGATCGAACACAGCCTGATCGAAGCGCTTAGTGAAGTCTGTGGGCAGACCTTACTGGCAGACTTCACCTTGTTCCGCCTGCCCCATGTTAGCCGTCTGACCCAACTACCTCCCGGAAGCACTGCCCCGCGTGATCTGTACGATCAATTTATCACCGACCTGCTCACCGGGAAGTTGAAGGATTACTTCACCACCTACCCCGTGATCGCCCGAATGGTAGGCACGATCACCGGATTCTGGATCGATGCCCAGCGTGAATTTCTGATCCGTCTGCATCAGGATTGGCCTGCCCTTGAGGAAAAGTTCAGCGCCGATCAAGGGTCACTGAAGCAGATCACCGCGATCAAGGCCTCACTTTCTGACCGCCACAATCAAGGCAGGGCGGGGATGGCGCTGCGTTTCGCCAATGATACCCGCCTGATCTACAAGCCCAAACCCTTGGGCATGGACGCCGCTTACAGCGAACTGATCGATTGGCTCAATGCCCGCGCCGTTGGTGACCCAGCGTATTTACCCCTGCGATGCTTAGCTGTGCTTGATCGTCAGGAGTACGGTTGGGTTGCCTTTGTGCAGCATCAGCCTGTGTTGGACGAAGCCGGGGCCCGCCGTTACTACCGCCGGGCAGGGCAGACGATGGCCTTGGTGTATGCGGTCGGCGGCACGGATTTCCACCGCGATAATCTCATTGTGTCCGGTGAATACCCAATGCTGGTTGACCTCGAAATGGCCCTTGGGGCCCATATTCGCCCCTTTGAAGGCATCGAGGATGAGATCACCCTGCACGCGATTGACTGGATGCTCACCGATTCAGTTTTAGGGTCGGGGCTGCTCACCGCTTGGGGATCGCTTCCCGGCGGGCGCAGTGTTGATATTGCGGGCTTGGGCGGTGATACTGCGCAGGAGATCACTTTTCGGGCACCGAAGTGGTTCAACCTGAACCGTGACACCATCACTTACCAGCCCGGTAACCATGTGAGCACCAAACGTGAGAATGTACTTTATCTGCTGGATCAAACCCAGAACATTGGCCATCCTCAACCGCCTTACCGTTTTCAAGAGGAGATCGAAACCGGGTTTCGGGCGGCTTATCGATTGATCGCTCGTGAACGTGAAAACCTGCTTGCCCCAGACAGTCCCTTTGCCCGTATGGGACAGTATCCGGCCCGATACATCCTTCGGGCGACGCGCCTTTATGGGACGATCCTGAGCCGCTCATTACGCCCGGATGTGGCCCGGAATGGGGTGGATCGAGGGGTGCTGGTCGAAAGTCTCAGCCGCGGCATGATCCTTACCCAAAACAAGCATCCTTTGTGGCCGGCCTTGCGCGATGAAATCGAAGCCATACTGCGCGGTGATGTGCCCATCTTCACCTATCTGCCTATAGAGAACACCTTACGTCTGGAGCAAGGCAGAATCGAGGGTATCTTTTCAGAGCCGGGTTATACCTTTGCGTCCAATCGCATTGGTAACCTAAGCGAAGAAGACCTTGAACAACAGACGGGCTTCATCCGGGGATCGCTGGCGGTGCGCTTTGCCGGACAGACTGCCGAGGAACGCCCTGCTGTTAAATTTGAGCTGCCTCCGGATGGGGTCACCCCTCTGATCCCGTCGGCTTTGATCGAACGGGCACTCCGGATCGCGGCAGACATTGATGCAGCTTCGATCCGTATCGGGCGCAGTATCGAATGGGTGCAGCCGACCTTCCTACCTAACGCCAACCGCTATGACATGAGCCTTCTCAGTTATTCGCTGTATGAAGGCAAAGGCGGGATCGCCGTCTTTCTGGCGGCGCTGGCGAAGGTCACCGGGGAGCGCCGATGGCGTGATCTGGCCTTGGGTGCGATCCACCCGATGCGTTTGGATGTCCGTCACCCCGAAGGTAGTTTGATGCGCCGGGCGGGAATCGGAGGCATGGATGGTTGGGGCAGTTTTGCTTATGCACTGGCCAAAATTGGGGCATGGTTGGATGATCCGGCGGTGGTCGAGGATGCATACATCGCCGCGAGTACCATCACCCCTGTCCGGATCGCACAGGACAACCGTTATGATCTGCTTAATGGCGCGGCAGGTTCGATTCTGGGGCTGCTGGCTGTTCACCACCTTCGCCCTGATGATGAACTGCTAGATCAGGCCCGTCGCTGTGGTGATCACCTGCTGCAAGCCCGCACCCCCGGCACAGATGGTTTACGGGCATGGGTCACCCTTGAGAACACCCATCTGATCGGGTTCCTGCATGGTTCGGCGGGCATTGGTTATGCACTGCTGAAGTTGTATGAGATAACCGGTGACAGCCGCTACCGTGAGGCCGCACTCGAAGCGGTTGAATTTGAGCGCCGCCACTTTGATCCGGAGGCAGGTGACTACCCCGATCTGCGGCCGCTCAGCATGGTCAACGGCAAACACACCTTTACCGCCAACTACTGTCACGGCTCACCGGGGATTGCGCTGGCACGGGTAGGGGCACTTGCCCATTTGGAGCAGCCCCCCGCCCTTGAAACGATTGAGGTCGGGGTCAGGATAAGCGCTCAGCCGGAGATGCTCAACCGCTTTGACTTTGCCTGCTGCGGTTCCTTTGGACGTATCGAAACCCTACTCACTGCGGGAAGACGCCTGAATCGTCCCGAATGGGTAACACTGGCTAATCAGCGCGCCGCATGGATTAGTGCTCGTGCTGAAGCACGAGGGCACTATCAGATGACAGCCGAACTCCCCCCCAATTTGGCCCTGCTCGGATTCTTTCAAGGGCTGAGCGGTCTCGGTTATGGGTTGCTTCGCCTTGCCTTACCCGACACCTTGCCCTCGATTCTGTTGTTGGAATAAATTGGACTAAAATGGAGGGGAACTCAACAAGTTCCACTATCAATCATCGGTTGGAGCGAAGGGACAGGCGTACATGGAAGGAAAACTGTTCCGCAAAGTTGCATTGGATCGGCTATCCTCCCCGGAACAGCTCGACGAAATGATGAAGATCACCAACCCAAAAGGGTGGTTAGCCCTTGGGGCTTTGGGAGCGCTGATTGCTGCAATCTTGGCATGGGGAATCTTTGGTAATGTGCCACTCCTTGTGGTGGGTGAAGGTATTCTCACCCGTAGTGGTGCATTGACTCTGGTGCAGGCCACCGGTTCCGGCACAATCAATATCCTGATTGATGAAGGAGCGCTGGTGCAAAAAGGGCAAACACTTGCAGTGATCGGTGAGGACAAGGTCATCAGCCCCATCAGTGGGCGGGTCTTGCAGATCATCCCCACACAAGGGGACACGGTGAGTGCCAACAGCCCTTTGATGAATCTCGAATCGACCGATGACACTTCTAATCCTCTGCAAGCAGTGATCTACGTCGCACCGACTGAAGGATCACGCATTGAACCGGGCATGACTGTGCAGATCTCTCCAATCACAGTGCGCCGTGAAGAATACGGCTACATGATCGGGGTGGTTAAAAGCGTCAGTGAAGCACCTGCTTCTACCTCACGAATTGCGCGCATGGTAGGGGACGAAGAGTTTGCCCGCTCCGTTTCCGCCAATGGTTCTCCCACCGAGGTACAGGTGGAGCTTCTGAGCGATGAGACCGTGAGCGGCTACAAGTGGTCATCCTCCAAGGGACCTGACTTCAAACTTCAGAGTGGAACTTTTGCCAGTGCCACCATTGTCATCGGAGATCGCCGCCCGATC
>JACSRJ010000047.1 GCA_014879835.1 Anaerolinea sp. | reverse complement strand
CCCCCCCTTCTCCAAGCTGGAGACGGGCACCGCGAAGCGGTCGCACAGGGGGGATGAGGTTGATCATCGCAGGGTGAGTTTTCAAATGGCTTCTGACTCCAACCTCTCACCCAAAATTGCGCGCTCTATCATATAATCTACCTAACGCATACCAATCCTTTAGAAGCTGAAAACCGATGAAACACATCTATCGTTCTGGGAGTGTGCTTGCAGCGGTCTGCCTGATATTTAGTCTGGGCTTTTTTGCGGGCAGCACCCTGCCCACCCTTCAGACTCAGGCCCAGCAGCCCGCCGAGACCGAGACTTTGTTTGAGCCGTTTTGGGAGACGTGGGGATTCCTCAAACAGCGTTATCTGCATATTGAGGACTTTACCGACGAGCAGTTGATGGAAGCTGCCCTGAACGGCATGGTCAATGTGTTGGGCGATGAAAACACCGCCTACATGAATCCCCAGCTCTACAGTGAGCTGACCAACCGCATGTCGGGTGAATACGAAGGCATTGGGGCCACAGTCCGCCGTGACGAAGCGACGGGCGGAGTCCTGATCGTCTCCACCACGGAAGGTTCACCCGCACGTGAGATGCTCCGACAGGGGGATATTGTCCTTGCTGTAGATGGCAAAGATATTACGGGATTGTCGCTCACCGAAGCCGTACAGTTGATTCGGGGGCCATCAGGGACTTTTGTGGAACTCAAGGTGATGCGCAAGGGAACCTCCGAACCGCTCCAGTTAAAGGTTCAGCGGGCACGTATTCGGCAGGAGATCGTCTCTTACCGCCTCTTTGAAGGGAACATCGGTTATGTGAGCATTGCCTCATTTGCCGATAATGTCCCGGCTGATCTGGAAAAAGCGCTCACTGCGCTTAATGCCAATCAACTGAATGGTCTGATTCTTGACATGCGTAATGACCCCGGTGGTGGGTTGCAGACTGCAATTGATGTAGCCAGTTTCTTCCTTGAAGGCGGGGTGATTGTGCGCCAACAGGGGCGTGAAGAAACCGATGAGATTGTCTATCGGGCTTCACGAGATGCACTTGCGCCCGATGTGCCTATGGTTGTGCTGCTTAATCAGGCAAGCGCAAGTGCCTCAGAGTTGGTCGCAGGGGCACTTCAGGATCGCGGACGGGCGAAAGTCGTGGGTACCCTCTCGTTTGGCAAGGGGTCCATTCAGCAGTGGCTGCGCTTAGGCAACGGCGGCGGGCTGCGGGTGACTATTGCCCAGTTCTTTAAGCCTTCCGGGGGGGTCATTAACCATGTGGGCATTATCCCTGATCTGGTTGTCCCTTGGACGGAAGATCAGGCACGGGATAATCCCGATTATGATCCGCAGCTCACCGAAGCCATCTGGCAGCTTCTGGGCAAGATGTAGCCGCCTTCTCCAATCCCCCTTTGGCCCCAATGGCGAAGGGGGATTTCCTCTGCTAAGCAGCCACTCACCGTTTGGCCCGCAGTGCCACCATAAGGAATAGGACGCTGGTAGCGATTGCCCCAAACAGGGCCAATGTGCGCTCCCCGCTCACATACAAGATGGTTGTAGCGATCCCGGTCGTGGAGAAAATCAGCCCCACCGAAATCTGATTGATGGCATTCTCCACCCGGGTGACTTGATCTTGAAACTCGCTGCTTGGTCGGACCTGAACCGTTAACTCGCCTCGCTCCGCCCGATCCAGCACCGTATCGGCCAGCGCCGGAAGTCGATAGGTACGGGCGAAGAAGTCCCGGATCGTCCTTAAGGCGGCGTCGGCAAAGACGCCCGCCGTGCCGCTCAGACGCAGCGCCCGCCCCGGCTGCCGACTCGCTTCCTCACTCAGCATCCGTGAGGCAAAAGGCTGAATCTCCCGCCATGGATCAAAGGAGGCATCCAACCCAGTTGCCATGCCGCTCAGAATGCCTACGGTGCGGCTTAGGTAGATGAAGTCTTGGGGCATCTGGAAAGGCATGGACATGATCAGATCGCTGAATTCGAGGGCCACATCGGTCACCTGATCAAAGGGTAGGGTGCTGATCTCGTTCATGTTCAGCCCCCAGACCTTCTCAAAGACAGCCCGGGTGGCGGCTTCGATGCGGGCCTTGTCCGCGCTGGGCATGAGGATTCCCAGTTTGCTGTAGCTTTCCACCAAGCCTTTGGCATCCTGCATGATCACCGCGATCAGGGTCTCGCGCAGCCCTGCCACCAACTGTGGAGTGAGCCGTCCGGTCATGCCAAAGTCGATGAAGATCAGATAGAACTTCTTGCCTGTACCGTTTCCATTACCTTCAAAGTAGGGTTTGCCGTTGATAGTGCCGGTGCCGCTCGGCCCGTCCTGATGGGAGTCGGGCAGAGGATAAACAAAGAGATTGCCGGGGTGCGGATCAGCGTGGAAAAAACGAAAGTCAAAAATCTGGCGCAGGTAGCAGTTGATCAACCGCTGAGCGACCTCTTTGCGGCTGATCCCGGCACGTTCCAGCGCTGCAAAGTCATTGATCTTGATGCTGGTTACGTCTTCGAGGGTGAGGACGTAATGGGTGGAGTGTTCCAGATAAACCAAGGGAACATAAATGCCCATATCATCAGCAAACATTGAGGCAAAGGTGAGGGCATTGTCGGCCTCTTTGCGGTAGTCCAGTTCTTCCCATAGAACACGGCTGAACTCGTCAAGGAGGGCCGGCACATCAGCCCGCCGCCGGATGGGGCCATAACGCATCGCCAAACGGGCCACAAACCGAAGCGCCGCCAGATCGGTCTGAACAATATCGGTGATGTTGGGGCGCTGCACCTTCACGACCACCCGATCCCCATTGTGCAACTGGGCCTTATGCACCTGCCCAAAAGAAGCAGCGGCAATAGGTTCAGGGTTGACCCATAAAAAGTGCGCCTCAATTGAGCCAAGTTCCCGCTGGAGGGTGGACTTGATATATTCAAAAGGCACGATGGGCACTTGATCTTGAAGTCCCGCAAGTTCCTGCGTGATCTCTGGAGGCAGCACATCCACCCGGGTGGAAACAAACTGCCCCAGTTTGATCATCACTCCACCCATATCGATGGCGAGTTTACGAAAGCGGCGGGCGTATTTGCGCCAACGCTCAGAACGCCCCCGCGACACAAAATCCCCGCCCACAATACGCCGCAGAATCACTTCCCAGAAGATCACTCGCACAAAAAGCAGGCTGAAAAACAGCACCGTGCGTCGGAAGCGCCCGCGCCGAATCCGAAATTGACGGTGACCCTCGTCCGGGTTGCTGGGACGCATTCCCGGTTGAGGCGGCGCGAGCGGCGCTGCTGCTGGCGCTTTTTCCAGCAGGGGCGGTTCTGGTGCCACCTCTGGAACAGCAACTGTGATCGGGGCCACATCGGCCATGGGCGAAAGCAACCCTTCAATTCGTTGGCGAACTGCTTTTCGGGCGTCCTCGTTACCGTTTGGGGACGAACTGGATGTTGAGTGATGCACCTTCAAACCGAGCCGTTCCTATTTCGAGCTTCCAAAGCGCATGAGGCAGAACGATATTGCGACGGTAGGGCCCTACCCGCAGGGTGATTTCATCGGCTGAGCGATACAGGTCAAGGTCTTCCCGGTTGGCGAAAGGCAGGGGGACACGCAGAACATACCCACCTTCTGCATCCGGGATGATCTGGTGAGTGGTGCCATGAAACATACTCGATATGGGGCTTTTATCCCCATAGAGCGCATCCCCAATGCGGCGCAGACTCTCCAAGCCATTCACATCGCGTGCCATCATGGGGACTTTGAGCAGAGGTAGTTCGCCAAACGCCTCTCCAATCAGGGTGATGTTGGCACGCTGAAGATCCTTCCACTGGTCAAAGTAGGGATCGGTGACTTCATCGGGCAGGATTTTGTTGCAGATGACCGCATCTACCGGGAACCCATACAGGTTCAGATAGGTGTAGGTGCGCTGTGTTTCCTTGATAACCATCTTCTCTGGATTCACGACCAGACGCATACTGCTGGTGGCAGGGTCTCCCAAGAGTTTGCCCACCTTTTCAAAGGTGTCAAAAAGTACCTCAACGGTCTCAAAGGCCTCCCGATTAGGCAGTTCCGTGCGCAGCAGGGGCCGGGCAAGGGGGCGAAGCACCCGCGCCGCGCCCTTTGAGAAGGTGAGTAAACGTTCAAACCACCAGCGAGTCACATCAGGGAAGGAGAGCAGGCGTAACGTCTCAGCGGTAGGGGCCGCATCAACCACCAACACATCAAAGAAACCCTCACGCTGATACTTATCGATCCATAACAGATGCGCGCCTTCCTCAAAACCGGGCAGGACAGTCACTTCCTCCGCCACAATATCCTCTACCCCCCGGCGGCTGAACAGGGCGACCATATACTTCTGAAATACGCCCCAGTACTTATCCATTGAGTAGCGCGCATCTACTTCCTGTGCCCACAAATTAGGGCTGATCACCACTGGCTCTGGGCCGATCTCCCGGTCGAGGGAATCGCCCAAACTGTGCGCCGTATCAGTGCTGATCACAATGGTCTTTAAGCCCAATTCACTGCATCGGAGGGCTGTTGCGGCCGAGACGCTGGTTTTACCAACGCCACCTTTGCCAGTATGGACGATGATACGCATGATTGGCTATCCTCTAAGATTACCTCATGGGGTCAGGTGGGCAGAGTCACTGCCAATGATACTCGCAGGCAATAAACTCTGCTCAACCTGTGAACTTTCTTGTAAAGTATTACGCCATGTAGGGGGGAAAGTTGCGTTAGAAGTTGATATGCAGGTCGGAAAAAGGGTGTTTTCCGATGAGGACACCCTCGTTCCCCTATATGTGGGAGAACGAGGGTAGGGAAATACAGCTAAACCCGGTCTTTACGACGATTTGCCATCCTCAGGTTTTTTGCTGAGGCTGGCGAGGATTTCCCCGCGCAGGCGCTTGATCTCGTCAGGCACCTCCGCACCGTCGCCGTTTTCGCTGAGTTTGATGCCAAGCTTCTCCGACAAGAGCAGGGACATCAGCCCTTCAAACGCGCTGAAGTTCCCCCCTTGCGATCCACCCCCCACAACCATCTTGGGCACAATGTCGATGCCCGCTTTCTCGATTGCGGATGCGAAGCGTTCCATCGCCTGCTGCATCACTTGGAACTGCGGCCCACCGTAGGCACGCACTTGTTCCTCAATGGCCAGTGCCTTAGCGATACCGATACGGGCGTCACGTTCAGCTTCTGCCTCTGCAATCGCCTTGATCTTTGCTGCCTCCTGAAGCGACCGCTGGTAAGCCGCTTTACCCTCGTTGCTTTCGATGGTAATGCTGATGTCCGATTCGGTGAGGGCAGTTTGCTGTTTGGCAACTGCTTCTGCCTGACGCAGTTCGCGCTCCTGATGCGCCGCTTGCTGTTTGCGGCTGTAGGTCTCAACCTGCTCAATGGCGATCTGCCGATCCCGAAGTTGGGTCAGAATCTCCTCGATCTTACGATCTTGGGTGGAGCTGGAAGGCGTGCCGATCAGCACCTCTTCAAGTTCCAGATTGTAATGGGCAAAACGTTCCGCCATTTCCTTGGAAGACTGCTGTTGAATCAGCGAGCGCTCCTGAATGAGCTGGATCAGGGTACGGGTTTGCCCGATGTTCTTGAAGTAGGCCGCCACCATCGGGTCAAGGGTTTGCTCTACCAGCTTTTTGATGTCTCCAAAGCGCTGGATCACCAGCGGCGCTTTCCGGTAGTCGATGTGCATCACAACCGAAAGAGGCAGGAGCGGTTCAAAAGCATCCTTGGTGATCAACTCCACTGCGGAGAGGTTCTCATCAAAGCGGTGGGCACCCACTTCGCTCTTGTTCCATTTGAGGATAATGTTGGTGGTAGGAACCATGATCACCTTACCAGCATAGGTGTTGAAGGCGTACTTACCGGGCATCATGGGTTCGCTCCACACCCCTTTTTGCCCACGCCCGACCATTTCCCCGTGTTTGTAATCCACACCCGAAAGGTCTTTTCCGTGTTCGCCAAGGTACGAGACAATGACGCCCACTGAACCAACATCAACGGTGGTCTTGGGGATCAGTTCAACGGTCGCAAAGAGACGGTTGATGTAATAGGTGCCTTCCACCAGCACCTGATACTGCCGCCCACGCCGCCCGCCCGCA
>JACSRJ010000134.1 GCA_014879835.1 Anaerolinea sp. | reverse complement strand
CACAACCAGTACAACCAGCCCGATCATTAACCAGCGATAAGGACTTTTCATGGTTTGACCCGCACCCTTCCTAAATACCTAAACTATGCCCCTTCACCGATTTCGAGGGCCTGATATAAGAGGCTTTGGGATCGAATAAAGTGTTCATCGCTCTCTTTGCGGGGGCGGGGCAGGTCAATCTGATAGTCGCCCCGCACCCGTCCCGGTCGTGGGGTCATCACCAATACCCGATCCGCCAGCATCACCGCCTCCCGAACATCATGGGTGATGAACAAGATGGTGGGTTTAAACTCTGCCCATACCCCCAAAAGCCATCGCTGCATTTCCCGGCGGGTAAGCGCATCGAGGGCCCCAAAGGGTTCATCAAGGAGGATCACCTCCCGATCCATCAACACCGTGCGCAGCAGCGCCGCCCGCTGGCGCATCCCTCCGGAGAGGGACGCTGGATAAGCGTCTGCGAAACCTTGCAGCCCAAAGAGGGGCAGCAGTTCACGGGCCCGCTGTCGGGTTTCGGAGACGGATCGGCCCATCACCTGCGCCCCCAAGATCGCATTTTCAAGGACGGTGCGCCACGGCAGCAGTAGATCACGTTGAGGCATATAGCCCACCTGACCCACTGCCCCATCGATCACCTGATCGTTGAGCAGGATATGCCCCTGATCAGGACGGATCAGACCGGTGATCAGGTTAAAGATGGTGCTTTTACCGCTCCCACTTGGCCCGATCAGGCACACAAACCCGCCAGTCTCGATCTTAAAGGAGACGTCCTCCAGCACTGTGAGGGGAGCCTCACCCCGCTGGAGACCATCCCAAAACGACTTGGAAACGCCCTGAAGCTCTAGTTTCAAGGACGGCGGTTACTCCCCTTTGCCCGGCAAAAAATCATTGGAGAAAGCGCTGCTCGTATCTACCTCACCTTCAATAGCGCCCACCTTGACCATAAACGCGGTGAAGGCTTCCCAGATTTCAGGCTGCTGCTGGCCCCATCGGGGTGCATCCGACTGGAACTCCCCGGCAAGGTATTCACTGCTTTTTAAGACCAGATCGGGATCAAGTTCGGGCGCTGCTTCCAGCAGAATCGCGCTGGCTTCGGCCGGGTTCTGGATGGCAAAGGCGTAACCCCGCGCCACTGCTTGCACAAAGGCCTTCACCACATCGGGTTTTTCGCTGATCAGGGTTTCGCTGGTGATCAGGATCGGGGTGTAGTAGTCGGGCACGCAGGGGGCATAATCCTTGAGCATCAGATAATCGACCTTCAAACCTTGAAGATCAGCCCGAATGCCATCCCAACCCCGAAACAGCCACACCACATCAATCTGATCGCGCTCCATGAGGGGGAATGCCTCCACAAAGCCAATGTCGATCATCTCCACCGAGCCGGTTTTGCCCCCACAGGCGATCAAGGCGTCGAGGATGGGTTGTTCAATGGGCGAGCCAAAGCCGCCGTAGCGCAGCCCGATCAGGTCACTCGGCCCGGTCAGGGGTTTTTTGTCGTGTAGGGAGGCGAAGCCAGAGGTATTGTGCTGGATGATAGCTGCGACCGAGATGACCGGAAGCCCCGCCGCCCGTGAGTAAGTGAAGGATTCTTGATAACTGATCCCAAATTCAGCCGTACCGGTGGCCACCACCTGATCCACGGCCACATCCCCGGCGGGTTGAATCTCGACCTCAAGGTTTGCCTCTTGGAAGTACCCTTGGGCTTGGGCCACATATAACCCCAGATGATTAGTATTGGGAGTCCAATCCAGCATCACGGTCACTTTGGTGAGTTCGTTGGCCTGAGCAAGCTCGGTGGCCCCACCGAGGGGATCATTGTCTTGTGCCCCAGCCACCGCACCCACCATCAATGGGAGGAGGGTGAGCGTCACCACCAGAATTTGAAGCCGCTTAAGACCTTTCATGGTTGTCCTCTCCTGACTGTTGATAGGGAATGGGCTTCAGCAGGTTTTGATCAAATTCACCCATGCGCGCCGGGCCCAAAGCCGCTAATTGTCTTCGAACTTGTTCGACCTCCGCCCGAAGCTGTTTGAGATTGATCCCCTGACACTGATCGGGCAGGCGGGCAAACCACTGAAGGGCGCGCAAGAACATCTTCCGTGCGCCCTCATAGTTACCACGCTGAACCTGATAATAACCTACCCCTACCTGAAGTACCACCCGATACAAATCTCGCACTGGGCCGGTCTCTTCCATCCATGCGCTTTCGAGCAGTTCGTGGGCCTCATAATAGTGGCCCGCGTTAAAGGCCTCAAGCCCTTGCAGCGCTTTAGGGGGGAGGGGTTGATCACAGCAGCGGATCAATTCTGGTGACCCTGATCGTGGCCGCTGATATGACCGGATCAGGGCTTCGGCCTCGATCTCAAACTGCTCCGGGCTGACCAAGGGCAGCCCCATCCCCTGAGCAAGATTCAGTGCAGTCTGCCCCTTCCCAATACCCAAGACCGGGATGCGTCGTGATGCTGAATCGGTGCGCACAGTGGCGATCCAGTCTTTCGCCCCTAGATCGTCCAGTTTGTCCAGTTCGATCAGGATCAACACGGGCTGAGTCTCGGCAATTAGGGTTACGGCTGCTTCGGGGGAAGGGAATTGGGGCGGGTGAAAGTGGAGATCATAAACATGCTTCAGCGCTTTAAGCCCCTGAAGGATAGTGGGGGAATGAACCAACCCAAGCACTTTGGGATTCACAGCCCACATCACCTGACGGTTTGAAAGGGTGAGCGCTGAATCGGATCAGTCCTGAGGGGGTAAACCACCCCTCCCTCAGTACCCCTGAGGGAGAGAAACGGCAGCCCTAGAGAGCCGCCAATGGTCTCTTGGATGCTCAATCAGACTGGGTCCCACAGATTCAGCAGGGCCCGGGTGACGTACCCCAGACGGTTGAGGGTATCAGCGCGGCGCTGCAAGACCAGCACCCGATCCGGTAATTCTTCCCGGCGCAGTTCGGGCATCCGGGATTCATCCGCGAGGATGATCAACGGGGTCGTGGCCATCCATCCCTGTGGTGCAGTGTGTTGAATCTGAAGCCAACGTAAGGCATCAATGCCCCCAGCGGGGTCATCATGCACCACAAACAGCACTGGATGGTACTCCATCGCCAGATCGAGGGTGGCTTCGTAGCTTTCCCCATCCATGACCTTTAACCCTTGTGATTCCAGCCGCTCTCGGTAGGGATCAAGGGTGTAGGCGGAGTTATGAAGTTTGACCACATACATAGGCTGGGGCGATTCCTGCCTCAGCAGGGCGGCACTCATAGCAGGTTCTTTCCGCAGTTGCAGCATACGGCAGTCCGTTCTATCAGACCGGGTGAGACGAGGGGAACGCTCTACGCTCTTCGCTTAGGGCATGTTCACTTGCGTTTCAGCCTCATCGAGCGAACGGTAAAGATGTTCTCCAATCTGATATAACACCGTTCTCCCTAAAAAGCGTTGCGCAATTGGGGGCACTTCATCAAGTTCGTACACCCTAACCACGATTATATCACTTTTTAGGTAGGGATCAGTGTAGGCCAAAGGGGCTGCATAATCGCGCCAGTTGTCCCTAAAACCGGGCGCTTTACTGTTCAAAATGAGAATTACCGCGGGTTGATCGCCGCGCAGGGCATCAATGGCCGCGATCTGGTTCATGCCTGCCTTGTTATAACGCCATAGCCCATTGGGCCAATCCGGGGGCAGTGGTTCCCGAAGGCGCGCCGGGGTATAACCGATCAAACTGGCAGCACACGCGACCAGCAGCCAAAAATAAATCGGATAAACCCGATTCCAGAGTTTTTCCAGCCGCCCTCCGGATTCATCAGGGTTGCGCTGGAGGGCGCGGGCCCAAGCGGTGATTCCATAGGCGCTCACCAAACACACCGCAAAAGTGGCCTCGAAATAGTAACGCACACTGTACGCAGCAGCCCCATTGACCACCGATCCGATCCAGTAGAGCAGTCCTGACCCCACGATGAACACCAGATACAAAAAAAAGAACCAGACCCACCCTTTGCGCCGTCCGAAGAACAACCCTACCAGCAGCGGCACCCAACTCAGACCTACCCCCGCGCCCCAGCCAAAACTGGCCTGCATATAGCCGGCGATGGACTTATCAAGGGTGACACCATACAAGTCCCGGAACCACTCAGTTAGATCGCGGCGGGCATTACGCCAGCCATAAGAAAGCGAGTGTCCACCCTTGTTCAACCCGTACCCCTCACCAAAGCCGACGGTATCATACTTCCACAGCAGGGTATAGGTGTTGGTGCGGGCATCCCCGGTGGTGATGAGGTTGTAGAGCGGATAAAGCCCCGTTGTGGGCAGTGTCGCAAGGGCAAAAGTGAACATCACCGCAAGCTGGGGCTTTAAGCCCGGCTGCGAAGCCGCTTGGGGTTGATGTGGACTCAGTGAATTGGGTTTTTGGCTGAGCGCATATAGCCGCGAGAGAGCGTGGATCGCAGTGGGCATGGCCATGGCCACCGCTGTAAGTGGACGGGTTGCGGCCAGCAGTCCCAACATCAGCCCACCAAGGATCGCCCACCGAAAGCGCCCTTGCCCGTGCCGGGTGGTGCGCCAGTAAGCATAGGTGAACACGATCACGCAGGACATGGCCCATGTGTGGCTCATCAGGGTTGCATTGATGAGTAGAGCCATCGGACTGATCGCCAGCAGCAAAGCCGCCACCAGCCCTGTGATGGGATCAAAGATCTCACGCCCCAAGCGATAGGTCAGACCCACATTCAGCATCGCCAGAAAAGCATTGATCAGCGCTGGCAGCCCTAACCAGACACCCGTCATCAGCACCAGCGACCAGCCCGGTGGGTATTTGCTGAACTGCCGCTGATACTCACCATCAGGGGCCTTCACTTGGAGTAAAAAAGGCTGCCAGAAATACTTGGCGGGGTCATCCCCTCGGTCGATCCAAACCCGCCCCCCTGCAAAAATTTTCGCCTGATACAGGTAGGCAAACTCATCTTCTAAATGGGGCAACCGCTCAAAGACATGGCGACTGATGATCAGCGAGGCCCCGAACCCAAAAAACATCAGGAACAGGGCCGCGAGGGCATGAAGTTTCAGACGACGGCGGGGCGCTTCAGCCAGAGATGGCGGCGGTGTCAGATTCATCCTGATCCTGATTCCCCTTGTTCGGTTCCGGTTGGCGGCGGCGGCGCATCATTGCCAGCAGACGGGGCATGATGCGGGTATAGAGGGTGTACAGCGGTGGGTACGGGGCATAATCCCATGCCCCGATATGGCGGGTGACGACCCCACCCAGATCGCGTTTGAACTGGTATACCCCCCACATCGAGTCGCCTTCGTGAAAGTCATTGGGCGCACCCCACAGATCATAGGTGGTGCAGCCCTGCGCCTTGGCCCAGCGCATCGCCTCCCACTGAAGCAGATCCGCGGGCATCAGTTTGCGCACCTCGTTATCGGAGATGCTTGCCCCAGTGAAGTAGAGGCAGGTGGGCCCAAATTTAAACAAGATCACGTGGGCCACCGCCCGCCCGCCCACTTCTGCGATCAGGGCGTGGGCCATGCCTGCTTTCATCAACAGCCCCCACTCTTGCAGATAATAATCATAGGGGCGAGTGATGAACTGATTACGTTTGCCCGTCTCCGCATAAAGCTGATAGAGCAGGGGGAGATCCTCAAGGGTGCCCGGACGCACCGTGACCCCGTGCCGAGCCCCATAACGCACCTTGCGCCGTTTGCCCTGCCCCATCGCAGCCAGCAGCGCATCTTCGCTCTGACTCAGGTCGATCACGATGGTGTTGCGAAACTGAACCTGTTCCGGTGAAAAGCGCCACCGTCGTTTTTTGAGCAGGTTGATCACAGCCTGCCCTTGTGGGTTTTCCCGCGCTTCGGGGGTTCCGGGTACACCCCAACCGCTGACCACTTCGGGATCGATCTTGATCTGCACCGCCAGCGCACGTTGGGCAATTTTTTCCAGCCCGCCAAGGATCACCTCCCACGCGGGTAGGTTTGTCGGATCAAGCAGGGGGCCTTTGGGCGCATAGAGCACTTGAAGCGGGCCCACCCGACGGCTTAGCACCTGCACCCCGCCCTCAATCCTGTCTCTTATACACATCTGACGCTGCCGACGACGGA
>JACSRJ010000119.1 GCA_014879835.1 Anaerolinea sp. | reverse complement strand
CCTCGCAGCGCTGCGAGGGGCAGCACTGTCACCCGCGTATGTCCTCGCCACGAGCAGCCCAGCCCTCATCGGCTTTTTGCCAGCACTGATCCCCTCACATAAACTTCGTGACTTATGTCACTGATACCCGCCCTCGGATGCGGTTAAGCTTATTGCAAATGATTTGCAATAACAGTAGGCCAAGGGTCTTATGCCTTCGTTTTTAGAACAAGCAAGTGACGCGATCCGCCAATCGGGTGGACGGATGACCGGCCAGCGGCAGATCATCGTGAATCTGCTGGAAAGCGCCACGGGGCAACTGGATGTTGACGACCTGCATCGGCTTGCCCGAAAACAAGACCAGCACATCAGCCTTGCCACCGTTTATCGCACCCTCAATGTCCTTGAGGATGCCGGGCTGATCCAGCCTCGTTATCAATCCCCAGAGCATGAACACAAATACTATGAGCGGGTGGGCAGCGGGCAGGTGTATCACTTCACCTGTCGGGTATGCCGAAAGATCATCCCCTTCCATTCGGAGCTGATACAAGAACTGAAACACCACCTCTCCAAACAGCTTGATCTGGAAGTGCTGAATGCCTGCGTGTGTTTGGATGGACTGTGCCCAGAGTGCCAAAAGCAGCAGGCGCAGACGGATCGTTAAGTCATCACCTTAAAATCGTACCCAAAGGAAACCATTGTGTCCGAATTGATCACCCTCGATAACCTTAAACCCGGACAGCGCGCTACAGTGCGCCGGGTGAAAGGCGAAGGCCCTATACGCCGCCGCCTGATGGATATGGGTATCGTCAACGGTATTGAGATTGAGATGCTCAAAACGGCACCGCTTGGTGACCCCATTGAGTATCAACTGCGCGGTTACCATCTTTCACTGCGCAAAGCCGAAGCCCGCCTGATCGAAATCGAACTGACTCCTGAATCTGGGACCAACCGCTAAAAAGGATGAACTTAGATGAGTAGTGCGACCCTTCCTCTGAGCATGATCAACCCCGGTCAACAAGCTCAATTGATCGAGGTATGCGGCGGGCAGGTACTTCATAAACGGCGGTCTGATCTGGGCTTGAGCGTGGGCACACAGGTGCAGGTGGTGCAGGCAGACGCTGGCGGGCCACTGATCCTCGCCTTCAAAAGTGACGCCCGCCTTGCGCTTGGGCGGGGTGCAGCTCAGACGATTATGGTGAAGGTCAAGGTTCAGGAGTGTCGCTAATGCTTACCATTGGTTTAGCGGGTAACCCCAACGCGGGCAAAAGCACCCTCTTTAACGCCCTGACCGGGGCGCGCCAGCATGTGGGCAATTGGCCGGGTAAAACCGTTGAGAAAAAAGAGGGCCGCCTGCACCTTAGCGGGCACGAGATTATCCTTGTTGATCTGCCCGGCACTTACAGCCTTACCGCTTATTCGGTAGAGGAGATCATCGCCCGCGATTTTATTGTAGAGAGCCGTCCCCAAGCGGTTTTATGTGTCCTTGACGCCGCCAACCTAGAGCGCAACCTATACCTTGTGATCCAGATCATGGAGATGCAGGTTCCCGTGATCGTGGCCCTCAATATGAGTGATGTGGCCGAAAGCCGGGGGATCGAGATTAACACGGCCCGCCTCTCAGAGACGCTGGGGGGCATTCCGGTCATCCGCACTATCGGCAGTCGGGATATTGGTCTGGATGCCCTCCGCAGCGCCATCGGCGAGATCAGCCGACGTCCAACAGGCGCTGACAGGACTCTCCGGATTGATTTGGGACAGACCCTTGAGGTCGAAATTGCTCAACTGCAAAAGTGGATTGAGTCAGACCCAACCTTCAGCGACTATCCCCCCCATTGGATAGCAATCAAGCTCCTTGAGAATGACCCTGAATTGATAAAAAAGGCATCCGGCAACCCGTCCCTTCTTAGGTTAGTGGCTGAGTCCTCTCAGCGTTTGATGGAGAAGACAGGCGAAGAACCGGACACCCTGATCGCGGATGCGCGTTATGCCTTTATCGGGGCGCTGGTCAAACAAACCGTCAAACGCCCTGCCCAAAAGATGGTCACCTTCTCCGATAAACTGGATCGCATTTTGACCCATCGCCTTTGGGGGCTGCCCATTTTCCTTGGGCTGATGTGGATGGTATTTCAGCTTACCGCCAACGTAAGCGCTCCATTCCTTGACTTTGTGGACATGCTCATTACGGGCCCCATCACCCGTTGGTTCAGCGCCCTGATCACAGCTTTAGGGCTTCATCGGACGTGGGTCGAGGCCCTTGTCCTCCAAGGAATCATCCCCGGCGTGGGTGGGGTGCTCGTTTTTGTGCCCGTGCTGCTCTCACTCTATTTGGTGATCGCTTTGCTGGAAGACACCGGCTACATGGCCCGGGCTGCCTTTGTGATGGATCGTCTGATGAGCCGTTTAGGGCTGCATGGTAAAAGTTTCCTGCCCCTGTTGGTTGGCTTTGGCTGCACCGTCCCCGCCATTTATGCCACCCGAACCCTAGAGAACGAACGGGATCGGAAAATCACGGGCTTTTTGGCAACCTTCATGAGCTGCGGGGCGCGGCTGCCTGTGTATGTCCTTTTTGGATCGGCGTTTTTTGGGGCGGCCGGGGGCAGCCTGATTTTTGCGATGTACCTCACCGGGATCGCTGTCGCTATTTTGACCAGCCTGCTCTTCACCAAGATCATCTTCCGGGGCAAACCTGTCCCGCCCTTTGTGATGGAACTGCCCCCTTATCGGGCACCCAATGCCCGTATTGTCCTACGCAGCATGTGGGAACGTACCGCATCCTTTGTGCGCAAAGCGGGGACGGTGATCTTCGCGGTTTCGATTGTGGTGTGGCTCCTGCTGGCTACCCCGGCGCAGGCTGGGATAGGCGGCTTTAACACCGTCGCCCCCAGTGAAAGCCTTTTTGGTACGGCCAGCCGCCTTGTTGCGCCTCTGTTTGCCCCCGCCGGCTTTGGCCAGTGGCAGGCTTCTGGGGCTTTGATCACGGGGGTGCTTGCCAAAGAAGTGATCGTCTCCACCATGAGTCAGGTGTATGTTGGGGAGGCTGAGATCGAGGTGCCCACACCCACCCCCTTGATTGATGATCTGAAACAGATCGCCAGTTCGCTTTGGAAGGCGGTTGTATTGACGGGGCAAGAAGTGGTGAACATCATCCCCCGCACGGTGAACATCATCCCCGGCGTTTCCATGCCCGAAGCGAACATTCTGGGCACAACCACGCAGGAAGAACCGCCCACCGCTTTACAGGCGGTGCTAAACAAAACCTTCTCACCCCTTTCGGCCGCAGCATTTTGTGTATTTATCTTGCTTTATGTGCCCTGTATGGCCGCAGGGGCAGCGATGCGCCACGAGTTCGGCTGGAAATGGATGCTGGCTCAGGCCGGGTATGCCCTTGGGGTGGCATGGTTGGCCGCAGTGTTGGTCTTTCAGGTGGGGCGGTTGATCGGCTGGGGAGGTTGAACTGATGCACCTGCGCGAGGTCTTAGAAATCTTTGAAAAGGGGGATGCGCTTTCACTCTCCCAAATCGCTCAGCAGTGGGGCATAGAGCAGAGCGCCCTTGAAGGCATGATCCTTTTTTGGGTGCGCAAAGGCAAACTGCGCGAGATCACCACCAGTGGATGTTCTGGGTGCAGTGCCCACAAAGGCTGTCCAGTCGTGGTCACCCTACCCCGGCGCTTTGAACTGGTGACAGAAACATCCGGAGAACCCACCGTCCCTGCCTGTACCTGCTCTCGTTAAGAATGCGCCTCCCCCAATTTCCCCGTTGAGAAATTCATGACTCATCGGGGTTTGTAAATTTTTCCTGAATTGTGGTTGAAAACTTCCCCTCTCAACGGGCATTGGGGGTATCTTAGAGACAAGGGGAAAAGGCATCCGAATCTGATGAACTTTGCCAGAAAGAAAGAACGCATTGAGAAGCTCATGAGAGCTGTTGATATTGCGATCCAAGAAGAAAATCAGCTTCAGTTGATAGCGCTTTGCACGATGATCCTCAAGCATGATTTCGGACACGCGGAGGCGCGCCGTACCCGCATTTCGGCCTATTCTATTCTGCGAGAGTACGAATCTGCTCTAGCAGACTGTGAAATCGCCTTGAAGCTTAACCCCTATGATCCCCTGATTTATCTGCTGCGGGCAGACATCCGAGAAGCTTGTGGGGATCTGGCGGGCACGATGGACGATCTCGAACAGGCTCTAAAACTTGCCCCTCAGAATCTCGATGTGCTGAATGCGCAGGTCGAGTTCGCACTCAAGCAGAAAAACCTCTTGAGCGCCTTAGCGCACTTAAATACCTTAATTCGGTTGGCTCCACCCAATGCGCTGTACTTGCATCAACGGGCACGGATCTTTTCGGATTTGGGCAAATACACGGAAGCTCGTGTTGATCTGGATCAGGCGCTCTTATATGAACCTCGCAATTCCTCCCTGTATGCGGAGCGGGCGTGGATTAAGAGCCAGCTTGGAGAGCGGCGGGGGGCGGTGGCGGACTTAACCGAGGCCATCCGAATCAACCCCTCCGCCCCTTATTATGAACAGCGCGGCATCTTGTATGAGGCCATCGCGGACTACGCTGCTGCGCTCAAAGACTATGCGCGGGCCCTTGACGCAAACACCCATCACCCCAACTTATGGGTGCGTAAGGGGATCGTATGTATTTATTTGAACCAGTTTGCCACTGCCCTTGAATGTTTCACCACCGCGCTCAATCTGGAGCCAAAACACGAGGAAGCACTCAACCACCGAATGCGCCTCCATATCAAATTGAACCAGTTTGAGAATGCCCTTCAGGACGTGACCACCCTGAGAGAACTATCTCCGGGGAATCAAGACCTTGAGCATCAATATGAAGCCCTTCGCAGTCGTCTGGGGTATCGAGATCAAGCATCCCCGGAACCCAAGGTCGATCAACTTGAAGACGAATGATCCTTGATCAGCGCTGAAGCAGTGCCCGCAGCGCATAGACCCCAATCAGACTGAGACCCCATACCCCATACCCCACCACAACGGCACTTAAGACCCCGTGCCCTGTTCGGATCATCTGCCATGCCACAAAAATGAAGATCACGGTGGGGAAGATATTCACAAAGACCGCCTCGGTAAACTCGATCAGGGACTGCTGGTTGTTTTCGGTACCACTGGCCACAATCCATAAACCCAACGGGATATTGATGGGCATGGTCGCGGCGATAGATGCAATGGCTTTGCTGTACTGTCGCAGGATTGCAATGGAGATGATGATCCCGATGGAGACGATCACCGGGAGGACTTTAGGCCATTCGATGCGCATGAGGGGCAGCCCTTGACTGTTTCAGTTCGGAAGTTCGGAATGTTGGTTATCGGAGGGGGTTGGTTCTTTGACCCGCCACAGTTTTATAAAGAGTGCGATCATGCCGATCACGATGGCATGATCAGCAAAATTGGAGACATTGGAGACGATGTTGGGGATACGCACATGCACCCAATCGATCACGTGGCCATGTTCCAGCCGATCCAGCGCATTCCCCAAAGCTCCCCCAAGCACCAGCCCCAAAGCGAAACGCTCGATCCAATACCCGGCGGGAATGCGATGATAAAAGAGGAACACCCCAACCGTCATGACCATGGCCACCAATAAAAATATATCCCCAAATTGGGGCAGCAGCCCAAAGGCCGCCCCAGTATTGTAGCTCAGGGTGATGTTGAGATACTCCCCAATGAGCGGGATGGTTTCGCCTAACTGGATGTGACTCAAAATCAGCGCTTTGGAGATCTGATCAAGGGTGATCACCGCTGCGGCGCTCAGGATCAATGCCAACCATTGGCGGCGGTTGTCCTGTGTGATGGGTGTGATGCTCAATTTAACGGCTTGCCTCCTAATAGGGCTTCAAGGCGCTTATGATCATACTCCGCCCCGACATGGTTCAGCATCTCCCGGGCCGTCTCCAAATACTTCAGGCGTTCGGGGTTGCCCTCCGGAAGCCACCCCCCCAGATCGGCCAAGGTCATGGCCTCTTCATAGGGCATCTTGAGCTTGCGGGCGCGCTCCAGTGAAGCCATCAGGCACTTTTGCCCCATCTGGGGATCATCACTGAAATAAGCCACATTGCCCTCACAGCGCAGCACGGCAGGCAGGCCAAAAATGAATTTTTTGGCATAACGTCTGGCGTGGCGGTTGGCTTCATGACTGAGCGCGATCAGGGCTTCTCGATCTGCGGGCGCCTGATGCAGCAGTTTCACATAAGCGCGGGCGACGGACACTATCCCCTCGGTTGAAGCATAGATCGAGGGTGAAAGGTTCGCGCCCACCCGCAGCCCGCGATCTGCATACTGACGGGCCAGATCGTAGTGTTCCATTCGGGCGTAAGTCAGGGCAAGGATACCACAACTACGCATTTCAACAATCGGGTTGGCAAAAATCTTGAGTCGATCCAGCGCCTCAAAGGACAGATCGATGGCTTGGTGATTCAAGCCCCGATACATGGCCGCTGTGGCCTGAGTGACCAAGCCCCAACCCTGAAGCAGTTCATCGTTGCGCCGAACCGCATCCAGATAATAGGTCTGAGCCGATTGGTAGGCGGCTTCAAGCTGGCCCATGTAGAGTTTGCACATGGTGAGGGCCCCCATACTGCGGGCCCGTGCTAGGCGCTCCCCGATCTGGTCATAAAGCACGATCCCATCTTCAAAATCCGCATGGGCAGGGGCAAAGTCGCCCGCACCGATGAAGTACAACCCCACCCGCTGTTTTACATGGGCGATGATCAGGGCATCCTCAATATGGTTGGCGGTGGTACGTGCCCGCCGCATATAAACCTGTGCCAATCGGCGCTGACGCAAAACCCCCATGGCCACAACCATATCCGCGTAGGATTGGGCGAGTTCGGCTGAGGGGCGGGCCTGTTCACCGATGTTTAGCCCCCGAATGGTGGCATGGATGGCCATGATCGCATCCTCGCTGAAGTAATACACCTCAGCCAGTTCGCGGTAGGCCCGGGCCGCTTCCAAACGTCGGGTATGTTCACTTTCATAGATCGTCCGAGAGCCAGAGATACGGCGCAGCCGATGGTTCAGTTGGATCAACAGGTTGCGAAGCAAACTGCGGGCGATGGGGCGGCGGCCCTTGGGTTCGGGGAAACCCAGCGCTTCCAGCGATAGGCGCAGATGGTAGACACTGTTTTCACTGTCTCCCAGTCGGTAGTAGGCCTCGCCAAGAGCGCGCATCCAGTGGGCTTTTTGAGCGCTGCTGGCGCCGCCAGTGGTGCCGATCATGAGGGCCCGCTTAAAGAAGTGGAGCGCTTCCTGATTCGCGCCCACTTTGAGTGCATGTTCACCAGCCAGCGCTGCGTAATGTTGTTCTTTATCCACATCACCGACCACGCCCCAATGATGGGCCAGCGCAGGAATATTGTCCGCATCGAGGCTGCCACTGCGTTCGATGGTTTCGGCCACTTCTCGGTGCACTTGGCGACGGCGTTCAGGGGTCATCGTGCCCAACAGGTGATCGCGCAGGCGGTCATGGCTGAAACGCCAGCGCCCATCAACAAATTCGACGATGACCGCATTGGCGCATTCGGTGATCCACGCTTCGAGGTTGTGTTGGGGGCGAAGCCTCGCTAGAAGTCCCAGATCAAGGACGCGCCCTACTGCCGCCGCTTGTTCCAGAAGCGGCAGGTGATCCTTCTGAATTTGGCTGCACCGACGTTGAAGTACTTTCTCCACCCCGCCCGTGATCACCCGTTTGGGCAAGGACATTTCGCCCACTTTATCAAGCTGTCCAGCTTCTTCGGCCAGTGCCCGCACCACCTCAACCAAAAAAAAGGCGTTGCCTTCGGTTTCACGCTGAAGGAGTTGGAGCAGTTCCGGGTCCTGCCCGCCCTTGCCCAACATCGACTGGCTGAGGTTGGCGATCTCCGTTTCGCTGAGACGGTTGAGGCGGATGAGACGGGCCAAAGGCACCATTTTAGGCAGATCGGGCCGCTCCTCGTCGCGGTAACTGCCCACAACTATCACGGGCAGGGTGGCGATCTTTGGGATCAACCAGACCAGCAGGGCGATACTTTCGGTACCAGCCCAGTGAAGGTCTTCAAGGATCAAAAGGAGGGGGCTGGTATGGCGCCTAAAAATGTCCTCCATAACCACAAAAAAACGGGTCTGAGCTGCAACCGGATCAAGGGGATGCACCGGGGCAACATTACGCCCGATGAGTCCTTCGATTTCGGGCAGGGCTTCTTTGAGTACTGCCGCTTCAAAATCGGTGATCTGCACCGCCAGCGCCAAATGACGAATGGAGGCGCGCCAGACCTTATAGGGAGTATCAGCAACCGCCTGCCCCCGGATCACTTGTGCCCCACGCACCATCCCTTGGGTGCGTAGTTCGTTGAGCAGTCGTGATTTGCCCACCCCGTTCTCACCGCCGATAAGCCATGCCGAACCTTTGCCATTGAGGGCTTCGCGCAGCCCTTCGGAGAGCTGATTCAGTTCGACTGTACGCCCTACAAAATGGGCTGCCTGAATGAAACTCTCACGGGTGGCTTCAGTATCCCGCGCAAAGGGTTTATTAAGGGCTTTACTTAAGTCCTCAAGAACCGTCCCGGCGTCGTGGTAACGCGCTTCTGGAAACTTGTACAGCAGCCGCTCCAACACTTTAGCGACTTGTGGCTGAAGCTGGTTATGGGCGAACTGAATCTGAGTGTTTTTAATTTGATCCAGCATTTGCGTCAGACGGCTGGTGTCAAAGGGATGTTTGCCCATGAGGATTTCGTGAGCGATGACCCCCACCCCCCACAGATCGGATTGAATGCTGGCCGCCCCCCCTTGCAGAATCTCCGGGGCGATGTAAGCCAGTGTGCCCACCGTGGTGGCAGAATCGGGATCATGATCGCCCTGACTCACCGAAAGACCAAAGTCAAGGACTTTGACCTGATCGTCACGAACGAGGATATTGGTGGGTTTTAAGTCCCGATGAATGATGCCCCGGCGGTGTAAATAACGCATGGCCTGAAGAAGCTGCACGATAAGATCAATCTGGGTTTCAAAGGGGGCGTTTTGCCCCACTGCTACGATGGTACGTTGGGCGTTCAGCAGTTCCATCGTAAAGTAGGGCGAACGTTCAGTGTCAAAGCCATAATCCAGCACACTGATAATATTTGGATGGCGCAGTGAGGCGAGGTATTGAAACTCGGTCGCCAATAGTGTGCGGTGATCAACCCCGGCGCTGGTGGAGAGCATGGCGGAGGGTGCGCTGGTTTGGGCCGTGACCCGCTTCAGGGCCACATGCAGCCCAGAGAGCCGATCTAGGGCCCGATAAACAACCCCCATCCCCCCATGTCCAATGGTTTCAAAGAGTTGGTAACGAAAGCCGATCATGGTATGTGGTGCAGCAGGGTTCGCCATATGGACTCATTCGCCTCTCACTGGGATACGAGGATTATATAATCGGTTGGCGCTGGGCGCATCTCGCGTCCAAATGCCCTCAAAGAGGGGCATGATAGCTGCCTTCTCTCACCAAACATCTCAAAATGGGGTGAAGGGGGTACAATGAAACGAAGCAATGGCGGCATCCAACTCATCCATAACCCAACCATCGTTCAGGTGTGGTCACCTCGGATTGGCAGACAGCATCCCGACTGACAGCGCTGATCAACGTTCACTTTACGGAGGGGAATCACTGCTGCAACCCAATCTTGAAGGTCCGCAACCATGAAGCCCATCACCTTGAATCCTTCTGCGATTACCCGTCTATTGGCAGTGGTTGAGATTATCCTCGTGTGCGCTGCTCTGGTGGGTCAGTTGTTGAGGTTCGTGTTTGGATCCACCATACTCACCAAACTGGCCATTTTTTACCTTGATGGTGAGAAGAACATCCCGACTTTTTTTTCGGCCTTGATGTTGATCTTTGCGGCGGCCCTGCTTGTGCTGATCACCACCCACAAGATTAGGCAAAAGTCCACCTATATCCTCCATTGGGTGATTCTTTCTGGGGGATTCCTGTGTCTGGCCTTTGATGAGCTGTTTCAATTTCACGAGAGTCTCGTGTCGCCCGTCAGATCACTCTTAGGCGGGGGCAGACTGGGCATCTTCTACTTTGCGTGGGTGATTCCGGCGATAGTGGCGGTGGTGATTCTAGGATTGTTTTTTTTAAGGTTTGTGCTGCACCTTCCGCCCAAAACCCGATTGGCTTGTGTATTGTCCGCGATTCTCTTTGTTGGTGGCGCTGTGGGGTTCGAGTTTGTTGAGGGCGTTTATGTTGAACTTCACGGTAATGAAACCCTGACTTACGCCATGCTCACCATTGTTGAGGAAGCCCTTGAGATGGCCGGCGTGATTGTTTTTATCAGGGCCCTGCTCATTTATCTTTCCGAGCACTACCCCGATGTGTCCCTGCGCTTTCAACGAATCGACAGCGTTACCCCAAAAGATTGATCTGCTGTTTTCAGTCTTGCCCTCATCCCCCTTCGACTGCTGCGCGGTGCCCGCTCCCGACCGCCGCTTCGCGGCTAGGAGAGGGGGGAAATCTTTTGTGGGGGCGTCCCCCTCACCTTTCAGGGGTAGGTTTTTAAGGGAGGAGGTAGTCTTCTCCTTTACGCGGGGTTTGGAAAGGGCAACCTTGTGTGGCTGCCCGGTCGTTTGCGCCCACGGGTCGGACGACGCAGGCGTCGTCCCTACGAAGGGTTTCGTAGGGACAAGGCCTGCCTTGTCCGCCAACTGAGGATCGATCAGGGGTGTTCTTTGCAGGTGTCCTCGCCTCAGCCCAAACCCCAGATTGGGACGTTTGAGGAGTTTTGGCGCCTTTAACATTAAAAACCTACCCCGAAAGGAAGGGGGCTAGGGGGATGAGGGGTTCTTGGTGCCCTTCCATTAAATACCTACCCCTGAAAGGTAGGGGGGATGAGGGTAAACCTACTGTCGCTCCCTCAGCCCTCGTGCAGGCGAAGGGGGAAACACAGGGCGGGGAAGGCGCGGACTCTTTTGATAATTACGGGGTAAACAGGTTCAACTGCGGAAGTCCCAAGGGGAATTTCAGGCAGACACCCTACCCGCTCCCCTAATGGGTTTTGGGGCACATTCAAAACCCTGTACAATTAAGCAGCACCCTGATGATGATTATTTGTTGAGAGGCGCGGCGATGTCTACTTTTGCCATTCCCAGTATGATTCTGAAACAGCTTTACACCTTTAGCAGTCTTGAAAACTACGATGGCGGCACCCACTTTTCGATCAAAAATCGGCTGAGTGACGCCCAGTTTGCGGGACTCTCAAAATTGATGGTTGATGGACGCGAAATCCCGCTTGATAAGGTGAACGTCGATTTGGGGAATGGCGATACCCGTATCCCCGCACAGATCACCGCCCAGAACCCCATAGATTTCCCTTTGCGCCGTGCGCTCACGGTGAACATGGCGGGGGAGCACCTCTCACCCGGCAAACACACCCTCGAAATTTCCTTTGAAGCCCAACCTTTTGGGGAATTGGTCTTGGTGGTGGAAGACTCTATCACCGAAAAGCATGAACACCTGACCCGGTTGCCCCGCGATAACAACGACGACTATAACCATGAAGTGATCAGCGCACGACAGCACTTTGTGGAGGAGTTTTCGGGGGTGAAACTCGATCATGTGAGCAAATTCTCGTTTGATCCCCATTTGACTCAAGGCAACATCGAGAACTTCACAGGGGTGTCCCAGATTCCGCTTGGTTTTGCAGGGCCGCTCAAAATCAACGGTGAACATGCGCAGGGCGAGTTCATGATCCCGCTGGCCACTTCCGAAGGTACCTTGGTTGCCTCCTACAACCGAGGTATTAAAGTGCTGAACCTAAGCGGTGGGGTCACCACGACTGTTGTGGGGGACGCAATGCAGCGCGCCCCGGTCTTTGTCTTTGATAATGCCCGTCAGGGACGTGAGTTTGTGCAGTGGGTTCACGAACATATCGACAAGATTCGGGAGGAAGCCGAGGCAACTTCCAGCGTCGCCAAACTTCAATACATTGACCCGTACCTCTCCAACAAGTTTGTGTACCTGCGCTTTAACTACTCCACTGGGGATGCCGCTGGGCAAAACATGGTTGGTCGGGCGACGTTCGCCGCGTGCAGTTGGATTCTGGATGCCTACCGCGACTATCCGGTGAAGCACTTTTATTTAGAATCGAACTTTGCCACCGACAAAAAGGCCTCGCAGATCAACATCATGCGCACCCGGGGCAAGCGGGTCACGGCGGAGGCGGTGATCAAACGGGATGTGCTGCTTCAGGTGATGCGTGTCGCCCCGGAGAGCCTGAACTACCATTTACAGGTCTCCAATGTGGGCGCGTTTATCTCCGGTGCAAACAATAACGGGGCCCATTCCCCCAACGCCATCACCGCCATGTTTATTGCCACTGGACAGGATGTGGCCAATGTCTCAGAGTCATCTGCCGGGATCATCTATACCGAGCTGACGCCTGAGCGTGATCTGTACCTCTCGATCACCATCCCCTCGCTCATTGTGGCCACCTATGGGGGCGGCACCAAACTGCCCACCCAGCGCGAATGTTTGGAAGTGTTGGGCTGCTACGGCCGCGGCAAAGTTCATAAACTGGCGGAGATTATCGCGGGGGTGGCCCTTGCCGGCGAACTCTCACTGGGATCAGCGATCTCGTCCTCGGACTGGGTCTCCAGCCATGAGAAATACGGGCGCAATCGTTAGGTCATCAACAAGCAAACCAACAGGCAGGATAAGGGAAATCAGGTTTCATGCAGGAATTTAAGAGCGTTTATGAGCTGATCGGAGGCGAGCGGATAGAGTCCCTGATCGCAGCCTTTTACCGGCGTGTGCAGGATGATCCCCTGCTGCGCCCGCTCTACCCTGATGCGGACATGGAAGGCGCAGAGCGGCGGCTGCGCCTGTTTGTGGTTCAATACTTTGGTGGTCCCTCCACCTATGTGGAGGAACGAGGACATCCTCGGCTGCGGATGCGTCACGCGCCCTTCGCCATCAGCAAGGCCGAACGTGACGCTTGGATGGCGGCGATGCTTGCGTCAATGGCCGAGGTAGGTATCCCTGAACCCGCCTACAGCGTGATGCGTGAATACTTTGAGAACGCGGCCAGCTTCATGATCAATCAACCGTTCGGGATACAGGGACAGGGGTAAAGTTCAGGGTGAGCAAAAAGAGCGCGGCAGAGCGGCGACAGGAAAATCTTCGACGGCACGAGTCAAACATTGAGACAAAGGCCGCCCCTCCCCGCCGCACATGGGGCGAACGCCTTGATCGGATCGCTGCTTGGCTGGGCCGCCTGTCCCGTCCAGTCCGGATTCTAATGGCCGCGGTCTTGGCCCTGCTGATCACCCTTGCGGCCGCAGTGCTGGCCTTTGGTTTCCTGTTTTCGCTGAACACCCGACAGTTTGGCAGCAACCCCTCCGCCATCATTCTGCCTACCATAATTGGTCTGACCGCGATAGGATTCATCAGCTATTGGATCGGCTGGCGGGTGTTGGTCGGGTTCGATTTTGGTGAAGAACCTCTGCACCCCGGTCGCCCCGCGGCACGGTGGCTGATCTTTGTGGCCCTAACGGTCATCGGGACGGCGCTCGCCTCGCTGATCGGCGTGCTTCAGGCTTTTGGCCCAGTGCAGTAATTCAGAGGAAGGCCTCACAGTGTATCTTCGGCGTGTTTTCCCGCTCGTGATGATGGCAGCAGTCGCGCTTTTGCTGACTGGCTGTGGGGGTGATTCCGCCCCTACTGCGACTCCCCTGCCGACAGACACCCCGGCTTTGCCCCCCACCTTGCCACCCACTTGGACTCCCGGCGCAGCACCACTATTCACCGCCACTTCGGAGTCCTCACCAGAACCAACCGAAACCCGCACCCCGATGCCCGGGGTGCCTACCCTACCGCCCACTTGGACACCCTTTGTGATTCCCACCGTCACCCGCAGCAGCAGTGGGGTGACCCAGTTCACCCGGGTGCCCCCCACCTTCACCCCGGCAGCGCGGGCCACCCGGGTACCCATTGGCGGACGCCTGCCCGCAGAGGGCCCACCGACCCCGATCCCCAGTTCGACCTATGAGGCGGTGTGTGACGGGCTGGTCACGGTGAATCCCACCGACACCCTGATTTACACCGGGATGGAGGCGCACCTGAGCTGGACGCCCGTTGAAGGCGCAGACAGTTATCAGGTGTGGCTGTTGAATCCGGGGTTAAAGTACAGTTATGCAGAGGTGCAGGTCGAAACGAGTGTGACTTTTGTGACCGATCTCTTTAAAGGGCCGGGGCTGTACGGTTGGGAAATCGTGCCCATGCGCGGCGGTGTGCGCCTGTGTCAGAGCTTGACCGGGGTCTTTAACGTCCGCCTGCGTCTGTAAGCAGGGTTTACACCAGCAGATAGCAGTTTATGCACATCCCCGCTTCCCCCTTCTCCAACGGAGAAAGGGGATCGAGGCTCTGAGGGGTGTATCCTCTCAGAAAAATTCCCCCTTTTAGCCACACAGCGGCGGTCGGGGGTGAGGGCAAACTCGGTAGCCGATACTCTTCTTAAAGAGCCTTTAAGGGATCTGGCACCGATAAATTGGCCATGCCCCGGTATCGATGGCCGACGAAATCTCGTCTATAAACGGGTAACCATAGGTGGCACATAAGGCGGCGGCGTCGGTTGCATTGGCTGTAGACACCAAGAAGAAACCACCAACGCCTGTGTGCGGCGGGGTTGCGCAAGTTCCATCCCATGTCAGGTCTAAGGGTGGGGGCTGGGTTTGGTTGCCGTCCCAGAACAAATACAAATCATAAGCCGGGCTGTAATAGCAGCCTGCCGGAGGCCATGTGGGGGCAGACCAAATAGGGCTTGGGAGCAAGATCGCACAGGTATCAGGGAACACAGCCCGACTAAAGATGCCCGCCTCATACCGAATGAGATACCAACCACAAGTCCATGCCCATTCGGAATCGCACTTGCCGGCCATGGTGCCCCCCTCAAAGCAGGCGTTGGCCCGTTCATTCTTATTTGGATCGTTGGGATTGCCGAGATCGTCGGTGCCTATCAACCCAGTTGGGCCCGTCGCAAAAGCCGACCCGAACCCCAAGAGTAACATAAGCGCTATGATCATCATGCTTAAAGGCTTTTTCATCTTTTATTTCCTTGTTTGGATCGTTGGCTAATGATCATTTTACGCCGTTTTCAATTTTATGATGAGTCATCGTAGGTGGAAATTGCATAACAGGTACACCCCCGTTTCCCAGAAGTCGCTGACTGGGCTTCGACACGATTTGTTCTCGATTGTTTGATCTTCATGGGGTAGGAATAACGATAGGGCTTACACAGTTGAACTTGTTTACCCTGAGTTTATCAAAGAGGGTAGTTTGAGGGGAAGCTGTCATCAAAGACCTCGATTCCCCCTTCTCCGTCGGAGCGGTCGATGGGGGATGAGGGCAAGTGCGTAACTCCTAAGCGAATCATCAAGTAAAATTGAGCATGGTGGAAAGCACTATGAGTTGATTGATGTTACATACCCTAGAAATTATCCAAGAACACAATACCGCGATGGAAGCCCGTTTTGCAAATAAACTGAAAGTCAATCAGCAGTTAAATCGCCGCCTTGTGAGTTTCCAAGCGAACAAGAATCGCCCCGGCTATCGCTGGTTTAAGTACAAGGAAGGTTTTTCCGAACCACTGGTACAGCATCTACTGGACTATCTTGATCTTTCTGAAGGCCATATCCTTGATCCGTTTGCGGGCACTGGAACCGCATTATTTGCTGCCAGAGAGAGAGGATTAGATGCAACGGGCATCGAACTTCTACCTGTCGGTTGTGAAACGATGGCGGTTCGTCAGTTAGTTCAGGACAGCGATTTAGCAGTGCTTAACGCTGCCATTGATCACTGGATGCATGAGCAACCTTGGAAGCAGGCGCAACCCAAAACGTATTTTCATCACCTGCGCATAACTGCTGGGGCTTTCCCTAATAAAACCCAACAGGCATTAGATAGCTACCTAGCAACACTGGAATCTGAAAATGGAGCGGCAGCGCGCTTGCTTCGTTTTGCGCTGATGTGTGTGCTGGAGGAGATAAGCTACACTCGAAAAGATGGTCAATATCTTCGATGGGACTATCGATCAGGGCGCCGTCAGGGGAGCAAACCATTTGACAAAGGCAAAATACTCCCCTTTGATGAGGCGATCTTGGGCAAACTTGACGAGATTCGATCTGATCTTCAACCATCGGGATTCTTACCGGGATTCTTCAACAATCCAGAAAAAAAGGGGGCGCTTGAAATCCTCAAGGGATCATGTTTAGAAATACTACCCACCTTACAGTCCAACTCGTTTAATGGGGTGATCACCTCGCCACCCTACGCCAATCGCTACGACTATACGCGCACTTATGCCCTTGAATTGGCCCTACTTGGTATGGGTGAAACTGATATTCGTGAACTGCGCCAAGCGATGCTTTCCTGTACAGTCGAAAACCGTGAAAAGAAACAGCTTCCGACTATATTTGGCCCCGATTTATATGCTCAAGCGCTTGCCGCTTTTGATGGACAGCAGGAATTACAGGCCATCCTTCGTTACCTTGAATGGCAGAAAAATGCCAAATTGCTCAACAATCCCGGCATTCCTCGTATGGTGCGTAATTATTTCTTTGAATTGACACTTGTCGTCTTTGAATGTGCTCGTATCCTCAGACCGGATGCGCCCTTGATCATGATTAATGATAATGTACGCTATGGTGGCGCGATTATCCCCGTTGATTTGATCCTTTCAGATATTGCTCAAAGGGCAGGGTTTGAAGTTGAGGTAATCTGGGTGCTGCCAACGGGAAAAGGGAATAGCAGCCAACAGATGGGTGCACATGGACGTGAGGAAGTGCGGAAGTGTATCTATATTTGGCGACGAAGGAAAGGGTAATGCCCCCTAAACATCTAAGTCCTGACTATGTTGCAGCATGGACACTTGATCAACTTGCTAAAAGTGCGTTTTTCCATCGAAAACTGCATGAATGGAAACTTCTGGACATTGCCGTTCAGATAGAGCAGGTACAAGGCGAAGACTTGAATTGGGACGAACTGAATATCTCAGACCGAGCATGGAACAGGATTATCCACCGAGGCATCAAACCAGTTGTGGTATTTGCTCACCCTTTGGTGCTAAAAACGGTGCACGGTTCGGTTGGATATTACCGGATGCTGGCGATGGTCTCCCAAAAATCGATGAAGCGCATTGGCATCAACACTGAAAGTTATGAAACTGGTAGACCTCTTCCAGACGAGGAAAAATGTACTTTAATTGGTCGACATCTTAACCGCATTATCAGCGCTTTGGTAGAAGCTGACGAGAGAATTGACGCTAGAGAGTTTGATCTCTGGCGCGGAATGGCGGCAGGTTCACAAGCTCAGGGGTCATGGCAAAATGATAAAGGTGCTCTTGTTGAAGCGTTAGTCCACAAAGTGATTCTACAGCGCTTGCAGGATCGGCGGCTTATCCCCAGTGAAGTAGGCAGTTACTCAAGGATCGATCTCGGTGCAGGTCGAACCCTCGTTTTTTCGGATGAACCCGATATTGCAGTTTACTTGAATCACCTACCTCAAGTCGCAGTTGAAGTCAAAGGGGGTATTGATCCTGCGGGCGTACTGGAGCGAATTGGCGCTGCCCTTAAGAGCCTTCAGCGGGTACGACAGGAGAATCCGAATGCTATCACAGTACTGATTCTTCAAGATGTCTCCATGACCGAACGCGCAAAACAGGATTTGAATATCAGCACCAAAACGGTCACATATCTATTTAATACCCAAGCGGTTCTGGACAAGGGCGCAAAACAGGAAGAATTCTTTCGTGTGTTGGGTGTATAAGCCGCTGGTAGTCAGTCGGCGGAGCGCTGAACGGGACTTTCCATATGATCTGAGCTTGACGCATTCATCATCACCCCTGCCGATCCTGGCGTAGAGCGAGGATTTGCGCTAGACTGATCCCGTGTTTTTGAGCCACTTCGCGGGCGTACCCCCCTTCGAGGGGCAGCCCCGGCCCGATCTGAAAGGTGGGCAGCATTCGCCCATCTGCGGTCATTTCTACCCCTGCAACCCAACTGGACAAACGACTGGGCCCTTCCACCACACTTTCCATGTGGGGAATTTGCGCCGCCAACTCCACCAGATGGGTGGCAAAAATCCCCCTTGCCCCGATGACCCGCAGCCCACAGACCACATCTTGGGCCAAATAGAGGGCTTCTGCGGGGGTGGTGCTGGCGAGGGATTCGTTCAGCAGGATCAGACTCTGATCACTGACCTGCTCAAAAATCTGGCGCAGCCGGGCGGCTTCCTCAGAGAGCCGTCCTTGCTGTCGAGTCTCCAGCGCAGGGAAGTGGGTTAGGATGGCATCAACAGGACTGATCTGGGCTCGGCGTGCGGTGAGGAACAGCCCCGTCTGGGCCATCACCTGCGCCAGCCCTACTGAGCGCAAATAGGTGGTTTTGCCGCCACTGTTGGGTCCAGTTAGGATGGCGATCCGCGCTGTTTCGTTTAGCTGGAGGTCGCTGGCCACAGGCTGGACCTTACGCAGCACAAGAGCCGCATTGGACAACCCCTCAACCGCCGTGATCCGTGCCTCTGCTGGCAGTATTTCGGGTAAACAGGTAGGGGTTCCACGCTGCTCAAAGGTGATCATCAATTGGGCCGCGGCCACATACCACGCCAACTGCTCATCAAGGCGATGGAGAGGGGCGCTGCTGTGCTTCACATAACGGCTGAGGGCGCGGGCCACTGGCTGGGCCGTCTGTTGGGTGATCCGGTCAAGGTCTTGAAAAAGCTGCGAAAGAGGGCGCAAGGCAGGGTCAGCCGGAACCCCATGCAGGGGAGCGATCCCGGTCTCATCCTGTCCGTCAAGGCGGGTTCCTAAAAGCCGCTCTAACAGCGGCGCGGTCTCCGCAAAGGGGCGTTCGTGAATGCTCAACAGCATTACACTGCTAGGACGCAGATCGGCGTCGAGGTTGATTCCCACAGTTAAAGCGGCCAGACTTCGGAGGGGAGCCTGAAGTAAGGGCAGTTCTTCAGCAAGGGCTTTAAACCCTTCACCCGCCAGCCCAACCCGCAGCACTTCGCGCACCTCGCGCAGGGCCGCCGAACGTACTTCTGATGTGGATAAGAGGGTATGTAGTTCCTTAACCACACTGAGGTACAAATCCAACTCACTCAGCCGATCCACCGTCTCCAGCAGCAAGGCACGCTGGCGGTTTCCCAGAAGGTTTCCGGTTTGGCGCAGTTCCCCTAAGCGGGGTAGCAGATTCTGAATGCCTTCCCGCAAGCGGGGATCACGTTTGAGATCAAGCAGCACCGCCTGTCGGTAAGCAATCACTTCAGGATCAGCACATAAGATTGAGAGGGTGCGGCGCACAAAAGAAACATACCGCCGATCAAGGGTGAGTGCGTCTGCGAGTTCGCCTAAACCAAGATCCTCTATCCAAGGACCCTCACGGGGGACGGCCCCCGTTTTGCCCGGAGGCGTCATGAGGTCAGGAAGGGGTAGATCGAGAGGGTGACGCTGACGTTGTTTGCCGATGCGAAAAGGTCGTTTGGGCGATGACATCATGGTTTTTACTAAACAGGCAAGCCATCCTGATGGGGCACAACTTTAGCACGAATCCGCTGCTTGTACACTTCCGGGGGTGTTTGGGTATTCGATTTACCAACCGATCCCCCAAAGGCGGCCCATTGTCTGGAATCCCTGTGAGAGATTGGGCAGCACAAACCACACCCACCCCAACGCCACAAAGTGGAAGGTGAGCAGTACCCCGCCCACATACACCGCCCGTCTCAAACCGGGGCGCTCTCCGAGATTCTGGTAAAAAATCCGCGTCCGATCTGAGTAAAGTTTGTGGATAAAAAGCCCGATCCCATGCCACACCCCCCAGATCAGAAAATTGAGGTTGATCCCATGCCATAATCCGATGGTGATCATGGTCGCCAGATGGGCACACAAGACCACTAGATTGGTAGGCGGCTTGGGTTTCCGCGTCAGCAGCACCCGTGAGAAGGGCATAAACACATAAAAACGGGCCCAAGCGCTTAGGGTGGCGTGCCAGTTCTGCCAGAACTGAGTGATGTTGCTTTTGAGGTAGGGCTGATTGAAGTTTTCGGGCAGGTTGATTCCATAAAGCCGTCCTACCCCAATGGCGATGTCTGAATAACCACTGAAGTCAAAAAAAAGCTGGAAGGCAAAGGCGTAAACCATCAACCATAGATCAAGGGAACGCTGGGCCTGCGTGGCCAAGACGGCATTAAGGGCAAAAAGCGCGAGACTGTCCGCAATCACAAACTTCTTCAGCACCCCGATGAGGATGCGCCCACCGCCTTCCACCAGACGAGGCGCATCCAGCGGTGGCAGAGTCCGCAGGTCTTTAACAAAACGCTCAACCCGATCAATGGGGCCAGCGGTGTATGCCGGGAAAAAGATCACATAGGTGAGATACTCACGCAGGCTCAGATCAGGCAGTTTGCCCGCCTGTCGATCTCGCAGGGTGTGAATCAAGCGAAAGAGGACATATGAAAAACCTAACCAACCGACATCCATCACCCCTGCAAGGGTAAGGGGACGCCCCACCACACTTCGCAGCCACAGGGCCAGCGTCACGGCCAATGGCTCGCTTTTGAGAATCACAAACAAACCCACCAACAGACCCAAAATCACCCAGATTGCCGCGTTTTTGTTGGGCAGCAGAGCTGCCCCAAGGAAGATGATCCCTCCGATCACCAACAGGCTCAGAACGATGTCCCCAAAAGGCGGCGGGGGTGAAGGCAGCACTGCGGCAGCCTCGCCCAGAAACACGATCAGCCCGATCACCACTGCGATCAGGCAGAGGGTGATCCGATCCTCGCCTCCGATCCCCTTATTCTCTTTGCGCGTGAACAACCAACCGCCAAAAGCCAGCAGTAAGGTCAAAGTGGGCAGGGCAAAATCCAGAGGGCGAAGGGGCGCACGCGCTGGTTGAAGCCAATAGATGGCTGCAATGCTGCCCATTAGCAGGGCCCATCGGCGCAATCGTTCGGGGATCCACCGAAAGCATAAACTCCCAATGATGAAGATCAAAATTTGGAGCAGGGTCATAAGGCAGGGTTTAAGACCTCATCAGATAGGGTGTCTTAGAAACAGCGCTCAAGGATACCATCTTGAACGCTTTCATGCAGTCATCCCCTCAGATTGTGCGAAATTTCTCAATATCTAAACGAAACTCAAACCTATGCTCAGAATTATTGTATAATGAAAAATGACCTTCCCGGTCGTGATTACTTCAAGGTAAGGAGGTGATCCGTGAGACCCGGATTTAGTATGCCCCCTGCATCTCCCCTCTATGAGATGCCGCCCTACCACTTTAAGGGCAATCGTTCAGTGAACATCGTCTTTCGCACCACGCCGGAAGCCCTGCGTGCCCTCACACCTGACCCGCTGCTGCCCAACCCTCATCACCTCGCATTTTTTTATGTGGGTGAATACCTGATGGAAACACCCCTCAAAAACTGCTATAAGGAGGCCGGTGTAGGGATTCCCGTCTCATACAGTGACACCGAGGGCAATTACATGGTGTACCTGTACCTTGATCCTGCCTGCGCCATTGTCCCCGGACGGGAAATTTGGGGGCTGCCCCGCAAAGATGCCAACATCGCTTTTGAGGAGACCCCAGAAGGCTTCACGGCAACGGTGAGCCGGGCCGGGATCACGTTGGTAACCGCGGCCATGAAACATGGCAAGCGCATCGATCATATTACCGCACAGCCCAATATTCCCAGTTTTAACCTCAAGGTGATTCCCTCTGTGAAGCGGGGCTGCCCGCCTGATGTGATGCAGATCACCGCGACGACGGTCAGCACCGTCAAACGTGAACTGTACCGCGGCAGCGCCTCCTTAGCTTTTGATTCCACGCCTTCCGATCCGCTTGGCCGGCTGCCAATTGTCGAGATTTTGGGCGGTGAGTTCACCCTCAATGATTTTGTGCTGGATTATGGGGATGTCATTTTTGACTATCTGAAAGAGCCTAGATATTTAGAAGCTGCCCTGATGAAGGATGAAGGCGGCAGATACTAGTTCGGGTCACTTCGGGTGACGCGCCATGCCCTGTCTCACAGGAACAACACCGCTTCGTTTGCCTGCCCTTTTGCGGGCAGGTTTTGCTTAAACATGGGTAGAATCCCCTTACCTGTAAAAGACTGTATTAAATTTGCCTGTGTACCTTTATCGATTGTCGATGTTGTTGAGATAAGATAGTGATACCCACAAGGGCTGTATCCGGTGAAAATAGAGATAGATATACAACGCAGCCGGGTGATCGCCCGGCTGTGTTATGGGAGAACCTTTTATGATCTACCGACTGCGTTTATTGGTGGTGATGGCCAGCTTACTTGCATTCATCAATCCGGCGCACGCGCAGGCCTCTGGAACCCTCGCCCTTACGGGAACGATGTCGCGGGGCCGCGCTTGCCACACTGCCACCTTGATGGCCGATGGTAGGGTGTTGATGGCGGGAGGCATTGCCGGAGACGGACGGGTGAACGCCGACGCCGAGATTTATGATCCGGCTACTGGGAAATTTATCGATGTGGGCGATATGATGCGTCCTCGCGCTTGTCATGGTGGGGTTGCCTTACCCAATGGGTTGGTGCTGCTGATGGGCGGGGTGAATCGTCACGGACGCATTTCCACCGTGGAGGTTTTTGACCCAGCCACCAACACCTTCAGTTACATTGGGGAGATGAACAGTATTCGTTCCGGGTTTACGGCCACAACGTTAAACGATGGGCGGGTCTTGATCACCGGTGGTTATGGTCAGGAAATCCTTTCCAGTGCGGAGATTTTTGATCCGGCTACGTTCACCTTCACCGCCATCGAATCAATGACCATCCCTCGTTACAACCATACCGCAACCCTACTCAAGGATGGGCGCGTTCTGATCGTGGGTGGGCAGGTGCGTTCACGGGGGCGCAATCAGATTTTTGCGACCGCCGAGATTTTTGATCCGGCCACCGAGACCTTCCGTTCAACAGGGTCGATGTCCCATCCCCGCCATAAACATGCAGCCGCCCTTTTGCCCAGCGGCAATGTCCTGATCGTCGGCGGCTCCAATGAGCAGGACTTCAACGGACGTTATGCCACCGCGGAAGTTTACGACGTGACCAAAGGTGAATTTTTCCCCATCGGCAATATGGCTTCGGTGCGTTATAAAAACGCTGAAGCGGTAGTCACCTTGCCCAATGGCGGCACCTTAATCACCGGGGGAACTCCAATCATCGAGGTCTTTAACGCTGAAACCAACACCTTCAGCATCGCCAACCAGACCTTGGACACGGATCGCTATTATGGCACTGCGACCCTGCTCTCAGATGGCTCCGTCCTGATTGCAGGTGGTTACGATACCAACATCGAATCCACCAAGCAGGCGTGGATCTATAAACCCTAAACGCTCTTGGTCTCTTTTAGCCGCCGCGCAGCGCCCATCTCCCACGCTGCGCGGCGTGAGGGAGCAGTGATCCCCTCGGTACCTCTCCGCTCTACTCTCGCTCACTGTTGCCGCTTAAAGCGCCCATACAGCCGCGCCGCCG
This sequence comes from Anaerolinea sp., assembly GCA_014879835.1. Classification (GTDB taxonomy): domain Bacteria; phylum Chloroflexota; class Anaerolineae; order Aggregatilineales; family UBA2796; genus UBA2796. The sequence continues at coordinate 3,092 of JACSRJ010000119.1, read as the reverse complement.
CTTGATAGTGCTGCTCCAACTCCTGCATCACCGCCGACCATGGCCGCACCAATGCAAATTGACGAGCGTTTTGGCCGATCCGAGTGCGCAGGGTGGGATCGTCTTGAAGCCGCTGCACTCGCGCTGCATAACTCTGAGGGTCTCCCACCGTGCAGATAAAACCAGTTTCCCCTTCCACTACCAGCGCAGCCGGGCCACCTCGATTAGCCACGATCACAGGCAGCCCGGAAGCCATTGCCTCCAGCACCACCTGTCCAAAGGTCTCACGCGCTCCGGGGAACACAAATACATCCGCTGCCGCATAGGCCTGAACCAGATCGTCACCCAGCATCTCGCCCAAAAAACATGCGCTGCGCCCGTCTCGGTTCAAAAAGCTCTCCATTTGACGACGGTGGCTGCCATCACCAACCAGCGTTAAGGCCACACCGGGCAGCCGAGCGATCCGCTCAAGGTCTTGGATATCCTTTTCTTTGGCCATCCGCCCTACATACAAGGCGATCAGGCTTTGGGGATCACGCCCTGCCAAAAGCCGCTGACGCCATTCCGGAGAGCGTCGCAGTGGGTTGAAGCGTGTCGAATCGACCCCGCGCCCCCACACCCGCAGCCGCCGAAAGCCCCAGCCCGCGATCTCTGTCTGAGTCCAACGGGTGGGCGCAAGGGTGAGGGTACAGCCATTATGCAGCCAGCGCAGCGCCCCAATAAAAGCACGTTGAACCCCTCCAAAGCCATAACGTTCGGCATAAGCAGGCAGATCAGTCATATAGTTGGCGATCACTGGGACACCCAGTGCCCCCCCGGCGATCATTCCAGTTGCCCCCAAACATAAAGGGCTAAACAGATGAATCAGATCGGGACGAAAGCGGCTTAAAACTCCCCAAATGCGCGGCCACAGCAGGGGCACACGGGTATCCGGATAATCCGGCAGCCACAGCGACGGAACTTGAATTACTGGGATACCATCCACTTGTGAGGGAGCGGGGGCGGGGGCAAAGATCAACACTTCACGCCCAGTACGGCGGAGATGCTCAAGGGTGAGAAGAGCAGTACGGGTGACCCCATCAACCTTGGGTAAAAAGGCTTCACTGAAAATCGCTACCCGCTGAATTGCCGGCGCGGAATCAACGGCGGGGGCAGCAGTGGGATGATCCAGTGCCCGCGCCTCGATCTCAATCAGGCGTTGCAGCCAACCCGGATCACCCCCCGCAGCGCGGGTGCTGTTTTCCCGCATCATCAAGGCTGGCGAATAGAGCGCGCCAGTTCTACGGTGCGCGGGTCAGGGGCGAGGTTCACCCTCAGCTTCAATTCCCGTTCCAACCGAGCGTATACTTCGAGGGCCCGTTCGGGGTAACCTAGATGGGCAAACAGACGCATGATGTTACGGGCAATATCCTCACGATGAGGCTGGTACATGCTGGCCCGGTTGTACAAACCGAGGGCAACCTCCGGGCTGTTTTGTTTTTCCTCCAAACGGGCCAACGAGGACAGAGCATCCACATAGGTCAAACGCATGTCTTCGCGCCGTTCTTCCACCCACTGCCCCGTCAGGGATTCAAGGAACACGCCTTTGTAGAGGGTGATCGCTTTACGGAGCATGTCGGCCGCGGTGTGGTCATCAACGACTGCACTCTTTTGCACATATTCTTTAAAACTCATCGAGTCGCAGCGCAAGTTCAGATTGGGTTCAAGCTGATAAAAGCCCAGATAATAGCGGGTCAGATCGAAGTTCAGCAGTTCGCTGATCTTACGTTTGGTAACATGAAATACATTGGTGGCGTCGCGTTTGCTGAGGTTTGGCCAGAAGGTTCCAAAAATCTCATCACGGGTGGCCATGCCGCGCTCGATTAAGTAAAAAAACAGATTACGAGGAAGGGCCCCTTCCCACTGATTGATCTCACGTCCGTCAACAAGGGCGCGTCCCTGCCCACAGGCAAACACTTCCAACAAGGGCTGGGTCTCTTTGCCGTTCACATAATCGTTAAGCATCGTGGTTTCATCGACCGGGTATAAAGCAGAACGGTCCCGGATGAGGGGATCATCAAACAACCCATGAGGGAATCTGCGCCCCATCATGATGATCTGGCAGCCCGCAGGCATTTGATCGCATAAGGTGGCGATCCATTCGCGCACTGCCGATGCTTCCTCTGTATCCTCATACTCCACGATCAAGGCAAAGCGCCCTAAGGGGCGCAAGGACTCCAAAACTGCGCGTGCAGCCGACTGTGCAGAACGGCCCGGAGCCGGCAGATTCAGCCCATATTGAGCCGCAAACCCCTGCTGTAACACCGCCCAAAAATCTTCAATATTCGGTTGCTGATGGCGCAGTGGGATCCATACCGAAGCGACTCCCATCCGTTTTACGATCTGGGAAAGCAAGGACAGTTGGCGTTGGTAGTTAGGATGCAGGATGACCAAGGCAGCACGATCAGGGTAACTGTTTAATTGAATGGTCACGCAATTCGTTCCTTCATGAACATCTCACAGGCTGACAATTACCTAAAAAACCAACGATAAGAGAGTATCAGGTATCAAGCGTTGGGGCCATACCCTCAGTGATCTCAAATTTATTTGATATTTGTTTCATATTCTTGTTTCGGAGTCGCGCACTTGCCCCAGAAGAACCCCCTTGGCCCCTCACACTTCCCCTTTGATTTGATCAAGATAGGGCAATCAAGGCCAACCGAGAACGTCCTCATGTTCCCCAAAGGTTTGTCTTGGGTATCCCCTTTCCTCGTGCGGAATGTTCACCACAATAACCAATGCCGGGTGTGGGGAGGCATAAAGGGCTATCCGGGTTCATCCGTGTTGATACGATGCTTCCCTAAACCGCCCTCCAAATATCTCAATGGGCATTGATCCTCCACAATCATGTAGCACCCATTGTAGCAGATGTGTCTACTAAAATCATTCTTCTATTCCGGTTACCAAGTTCTGCGGTTGCGGGTGTTGGATTCACTGAAAGTAGGGCTGAAATCCGTGATCATTGTGGTCGAGCAATTTGCTCCTGAAGGTTTGTTGATAGGCTAAGAAGCCATTTGAAAACTCACCCTTCGATGATTAACCTCATCCCCCCTGTGCGACCGCTTCGCGGTGCC
>JACSRJ010000049.1 GCA_014879835.1 Anaerolinea sp. | reverse complement strand
CGGTCTAAGTGGGGACGATGATCCCGGACTCGATGAGGGCTAATGTTGGTGAACAGGACAGGCTTCCCCCTCAAACTGCCCCTTTCGATAATATAGAGGGCAAATAGGTTCAATCTGCATCAATCCCACCCTTTTCAAACGGTCTCTTAGCCTGAACCCGATTCTCACCAAGCTGCGGCACGAACCCTCATCCCCCTCGCCCTTATCCTCCGTGTGGGCACCGTTGGCTGATCCCAGAGCAGAGGATAAGGGGGAGTGCCCGACTCCTATCATAGGTTTCTCCCTTCACACGAACCCAGCTTTGGGCTAAAGTGTGAGGAGGGGAGACGTCAATACGCTATGACCAGTATTGTTTATCTGATAAAACAAATCGCGCCCGGATTGTTCTTCATCTGTGCTGCGGCGCTTTTGATCCATTTGCGGAATTTGTTTCAGGCGCGGCATAAATTGACCATCGCTGAGTTTGATCTCGAACGCGAGCTGGCTGAGCGCGACCAAGCAAACGCCATTACATGGGGCGGTTTCATCATTGAGATCGCACTTGCGGTGGGGGCTATCGCCTTTGTGGTTGAGCCGACACTCCGTGCAGATCTGCTTTCGGGGCTGATCACAGATGGAGGAACTGGGGCGGCCCAACCGGGGCCAGAGCGTTTTGAAACCAGCACCCCCGGCGGCAGTGGCGAAGATGTAGCCGCACGCAACGCGACTGCCCAAGCGCCCCAAGGAACCAGTGTGCGTTTGATTCTGACTGCCGCCGCGTCTCCTACCCCAGTGGGCACAATCATTGTGGGGTATCCCACCCCTTCAGATTGCAGCGATCAGGCTTTTTTGGAAGTGCCTGCACCCGGTCAGGTGCTTTTTGATTCGGTGGAGATCATCGGCAAGGCCAATGTCCCCGACTTCGCCTTTTACAAGTTTGAATTGGCGGGGCCTAGTACGGGTGGTGAGTTTGCGCCCATTTTAGGCGAAAAAACCTCACCTGTAATCGAAAAAGGGACGTTGGGGCTTTTGCCTTTGTTTGGGCTTGCACCCGGCGATTACACCTTTCGGTTGGCGGTTTTTGATAACAGCCGCAGCCTAAGGGCTTCATGTTCAGTCCGGGTCAATATCATTCTGCCTCCCCCCAGCCCGACTCCACCCGGCGGTTAATTTGCTGGAGACGTTTGGAAGTGTGAGGCAGGTACACTGTGTCTGGTCATCAGGTGCCCCAAGAAGGAATCGCAGGGTGGTGGTGTAACGACTGCCGCCCTTGATCACCCCTCAACATCAGCAAAAAACGCTGGGTTCCAGCCTTCCGGGGTGAGCAAGTCATCAAAGGGAGAAACCTCAAAACTAGGGGCGATATCCTGCTCCACCCACTTGATTGCACGATTGAGACGGCGGTTGAAGGTACGGTAATCGTTAAGGCCGATCTCAAAGGCGATTCCCTCCATGATACGGCGCAGGCGTTGATAGGCGATGATCAGTTGGGCGCTCGTTCCAGCAGGGAAATCGATGCTCACATTGGGGGCGCTGGCCAGATATACAATTGAAGTGAATGTGGTGGGATCAAAGGACTGAACCGTTTCCTCATTGAGGCTGACTTGCCACTCCACCCCTTGATGAATATCCAGCAGTTCTTCCTCAAGGGTTTGCCGCACCCGTTTCCATGCCCCAATGGCCAACTGCACATGCCAGTCTTTGCCTTCACCCAGAAGGGTATTAAAACCGCGCAGAAACATCGCCATCTCTAAAATAGCGTCAAGGAGAACCTCTGGGTCTTCGGTAAACAACACCAACTCGCCCGTTTCAGTATTGAAGGTGAAAGGGTCTTCAATCGGGGATATCTCGGTGGGGCGGTTGAGGTGATCCACAAAGATGATGAATGAGCGATCATGCAGATTCAGCGCCTGCCGGATGGGGCGCTCAAACTCCGTATCGCGCACGTTAAAGGCATCGATCAGAAGCTCAATCGATCCGGTATCAGTCTTGTCCACATAGAAATTGTTTTTCACAGATACCACCCCACCTCAGCCACCCTGTAGATTCTAGATCAGACTCCCGATTTCCGCACCTTTAAGTACGGTGAGTGGTGCTGAGGGGGCGGTGATTAAGTACTGGGGCACAAATTACCGGGCAGCCACACAGGGCTGCCCCTACAGAAACGGATTTTGGGGATCGGGCAGATCGATCACTTCAGGCTGGCATAGGGCGCATGGCTTAGGTACTTTGCGGCGCTGTCTGGGAACAAGGTCACGATCACCGCTGATTCGCCCTGCGCAGCAGCTTCTTCCGCGATCTGAAGCGAACCCACCAGCGCCGTCGCAGCACTGATCCCTACCAGAAGCCCTTCTTCACGGGCCAGACGAAGCACCATCTCATAGGTGGCTTCGGTGCTAATCTCTAAATTCCGGTCGGCAAAATCTGACTCATAGATACCGGGTTTGATGGCAGTGGGCATGTGCTTCAGCCCTTCCAACCCATTAAAAGGCGAATCGGGCTGAAGGGAGATCACCTGCACCGCAGGGTTGTATTCCCGGAGCCGCCGCCCTGTACCCATGAGGGTGCCGCTGGTGCCTAAGCCTGCCACAAAATGGGTCACTGTGCCCGCCGTTTGCTCCCAGATTTCTGCGCCGGTGGTCTGATAGTGTGCGCCCCAGTTGGCAGGATTATTGTACTGATCGGCGTAGAAGTAAGCGTCTGGCTCATTGGCGACCAGTTCGCGCACGGCCCGAATGGCCCCATCAGAGCCTTCAAGAGGATCGGTCAAAACCAGATCAACCCCATAAGCGCGGAGGATAGCGACCCGCTCTACGCTGGCGTTGCCGGGCACAAAGAGTTTCACTTTGATCCCCCGTGAAGCGCCCAGCATCGCATAAGCGATCCCGGTATTGCCGCTGGTGCTGTCCACCAGAGTCATACCGGGTCGAAGTTTACCCTCAGCTTCGGCAGTGCGGATGATGTTCAGGGCCGCCCGATCTTTCACGCTGCCGCCGGGGTTAGTCCACTCCGCTTTGGCATACACCTGCACATTTTGAGGCAGGTGGGACGTCACCCGGTTGAAGCCGATCAAAGGGGTGTTGCCGATCAAGTGTTCAACGCCTCGCGCCGCAGTATGGGCGGGCGGATTGATCAAGGTGGTCATGAATTTGAGTGTTCCTTGCTGCATCTGGCAGTCCAGTATCTTTCACTACCCAAAACGAACGCGACCAACAGGCAAAACAAAAGCGCCGTGTCCCTCACGCAGATGAAATCAGCGTCTCCTTCAGGAGAGGCTGCAATTCAGGGACGTTAGCGCTTTCTTCAGCCGTTGGTCGCGGCGGTGATTGCGGATGGAATATTCCAGCCTGTGTCTAAAAGCGAGCGCTCAGCGTCCCTGCTTCAGACACAAGCAAGCCTGCACATTCATTACTGGGTATCCTTAAGATACAAGATTCGTTTGTTGGATGGTTCACTGATTCATTGGACGCCATAAACCGCTGAATCATTACCTGATCCCAACTATAACGACATTCTTGATCAGTGGCAAGCGCGAATTTGAAAATAACGAGTATGAATATCATCAAAACCAGACTACGCCAACAGATTTTGCCATTTACCCTCTATGCGTTGGTGGTCTTGATCATCACCGCGCCGCTGGTTGGACAGCTTTCCACCCATGTGGGTGGGGCCGAATATGGTGATAGTTTTGAGTATCTGCGTTTGGGGTGGTGGGGACGTTATGCCCTCTCCAGCGGGCTGAATCCCTTTTATCAATCGCTGCTGGTTTATCCGGAGGGGTTTCTGAGCGCGACTCAGATCGCCCAACCGCTGATCTATCTGCCGATCAGCCTTTTGGGAGTCCTGTTTGGGGATACAGCCGCCTTTAACTTGTGGCTGCTGACGATCCTAATCGCCTCCGGTTGGAGTGCCTACCTTTTATGCCGTGAGATGCTCAACCCAGAGCATCAGCCGCCCTTTTCGCCAGCGGCATGGGTGGGTGGGCTGATCTTTATGATCTTCCCGGCGGTGCAGGGGCATCTAAGCGCAGGGCATATCAACCCGCTCTCCCATTATGCCTTACCGCTTGTGGCGCTGTGTTTGTGGCGGGTAGTAAGTGGGTGTGGTGGGCTGCGCTGGGCGCTGATCGGGGCGCTGTCCTTGTGGGTGCTGGCGCTGGGGAACTTCACCTTTTTGGTGTATGGACTGCTGCCCTTGCTGCTTTTTGGGGGCGTTTACGTCCTGCTCCGCTCTGAGTACCGCCACCTTCTGTCTACAGGGCATGTCCTGCGCGATCTGGGGTTGATGCTCATCGGGGGGGCGATCCTCAGCCTGCCTTTTTACCTGCCCTTGATCCAAGAGTCCCTCGCAGCGGATCGCCCCGATTACCTTCAGGAAGGGGGACAGGTGCGCTACAGCACCGATCTGCTTAGTTTTGGGGCACTCTCACCATTTGGAATCCTAAAGGAAATGGCCCCCGAATACAGCCGCCGGGCTATCGGGGTGAACGCCACCGAAGGGGCTGCCTATGTGGGAATAGGGGCCGTGATCCTGAGCTTGATCGCGCTCTGGAGCCGCCGGCGCGGGGTGGGTTTGTGGCTCACGATCCTGATTGGGTGTATGGTTTTTTCACTGGGGGCACTGCTTAAAGTGGGTGATCGTCCGATCACCTACCACACTGATGGGCGGGAGAGTCATGTGGTGCTGCCTTTTGCCCTGATTCAAGATTTGCCCCTGATCAATGTCAGCCGGACGCCGGGGCGTTTCAACCTCACCAGCGGACTGGCACTGGGGGTGCTGGCCAGCCTCGGACTCAGTGCGATCCTGCACCGTATCCCTCAAGCAGCAGTCCGTCGGGGGGTGGTGGGTGGGTTAACCCTGCTGATCGTGATCGAGTATCAACTCTTTTCGCCCTTCCCCACCACACCGACCACCATTCCAGCTTATTTTTATGCGCTTGCAGGGCGGGCCGAAGTTCAAGCGGTGCTGGATGTGCCCTATGATGATCCTATCGCCCAGAAGTATGCCCTGCTTTACCAGACGGCCCATCATAAACCCTTGATCGGCGGTTATGTCTCCCGGCGCACGCCCGCTGATCCAGTAAAACTGAGGTTGCTCAGTGATGGCGCCTTAGGGCGTGCGGTGCCCTTCATCAGCTCCGAATCGATGCCCCTTGAATCCGACCACTGGTTGGCTCTGTTGGACAGCGCTGATGTGATCGTGGTGCATAAAGGGCTGCTTCAGCCCAGTGAGGTCGATCAGGCCAAGACACGGTTGGGAGCAGTCGTTTACGAGGACGCACGGATCGCAGTCTTTGAACCAGCGCCGCCCCGATCCGCTGCTGCAACCTTGATCAGCGCTTATGGGACGGGCTGGCTGCATGATCAAGATCAACACTGGATGGGCGCAGCCGGAACGGTGAACCTGTTCAGCGCCAATACCCGCGAGATCGCGCTCAACCTGAAAGCCCATTCACTCTTTCAGACCCAACGTTTGATTGTGGCGTTGGATGACAAACCGTTGGGGGCACGGTCAATCAGTGGACTGTCGCAACTTCCCCTGCGGCTGCGCATTCCCGCCGGGTTTCACCGCCTGAGTTTCAGCGGACCAGAGGGCTGCACGCCGCTGCCCATCAGCCCCACCTGCTTGATTGGGCCGGTGAGCGCGGCCTGCCCGCTTGAACAAACGCCGGTCTGCGTGAGCCTAAGCTTACAGGCAGAAGCGCGTCTGGCTTCCGCCCTCGTGCCTTCCCATGTGGCCTTTGAAGGTGGGTTGACCCTCAAAGGCTACCTCACTGAACTTGCCCCCGGCGGTCAGGTTCTACAGGTGGCCCTTGAATGGGCCGTGCAGGGCCCCCTTGAGGGGGATTATCATCTGTTTTTCCATGTGGTTGATGGTGAAGGTCAGATGGTGACCCAATATGACAATTCACCCGGTGGAGGGGCGTTTTCCAGCCGCGAGTGGCAAAACGATTCAACGTGGTTCGAGTCCTTTGAACTGTTCCCCCCGCGGACGGGCAAATTTCGGCTGTACGTGGGCTGGTACGCCTATCCTCAGATGACCCGACTTAAGGTGTTGAGCGATCAACCCGGCGCGGCAGACGGACTGCTTGATCTGGGCGAGATCGAGGTGCCATGGCCGGGGCGGTGAAACATTGTAGGAGTTACACACTTGCCCTCATCCCCCTACGACCGCTTCGCGGTGCCCGCTCCACCGGAGAAGGGGGAAATGAGGTTTTTG
>JACSRJ010000050.1 GCA_014879835.1 Anaerolinea sp. | reverse complement strand
CCAGCCTCACCGGCACCGACGGTCCCCGCCACCCCCACACCCGCGCCCATTGATAGCAAGGTATGTGATACCTGCAAGGTGCGACTGCGCACCACCCCCGGCACGGCGGGGCGAATATTGGGGTGGTTGGAGGAGACCGTCTATTTTACGGCGGTGGGACGCACAGCCGATGATCAATGGTTAGAAATCATCCTGAAGGACGATCCGCAGAATCGCCGGGGATGGGTCTTTCGAGATTTAACGGCCCTGCGTCAGATGGATGTCTCCGTCCTGCCGGTGACTGGCGAGACTGAAGATGCCCCCACCCCACCGCCAATTGCCGTGGCCGCGGCGGCCTCGGTGTCCGGGGTGACGGCCAAGGCGCGGCAGGTCTTTGTTCAGGGGCAAAGTATGGGCAACCGGCCTTATGTGTTCAGCCGTGTTGGTGACAGCATCACCGCTTCACCGTACTTTTTGACCCCCTTTGGGGGCAGCAGTTTTGATCTGGGTGCCTACCAAAATGAACTGATCGACGTCTTAAATTACTTTAAGGGATCGTTCACCCGGGCTTCGCTTGCGGCGGGCAACGGCTGGGGGGCGGATCGCATCTTACAGCCGGGTTATTCACACCCGGACGTGTGCGGCGCGGATTCGCCCTTGGTGTGTGAATACAAACAGGCAAAACCCGCTGTCGCTCTGATCATGATCGGCACCAACGACTCCGGTGGGGTAGACCCGGCTGTTTTTGAAGCTAACTTGCGTCAGATCGTTCAAATTTCGATTGATATGGGGGTGGTTCCGGTGTTGAGCACCATCCCCCCAAAACAGAACAGCGCTTGGAACGCAGAACGGGCGAACCAGTGGAACGCCATCATTCGGATGGTGGCCCAGCAGTACGAGGTGCCCTTGATGGATTATTGGGCTGCGCTGCAAGGGCTGCCTAATCAGGGAATCAGTGAAGATGGCATCCATCCCTCATACCCCCCTGACGGCGCCACCGGCAAGTTCACCGCCGATCACCTGCAATATGGCTACACCATGCGCAATCTGGTGGCCCTGCAAGCCCTCAATGCGGTATGGCGTGGGGTAATTTACTGATGATTGCCCTTATCCCCGGAGGCAGGCCTCGCCCTTACGAGGGATTTTGTGGGGGTAAGCCCTCGCCCCCTAACAAAGACGATCTCGCGGGTGGGCATGGTACGCCATGCCCGCAGCTTACACGCGCTCAAAGAGGTGTCGCCCCCACAGCCCGCACGCGGGTGAAGGGGGCAAAGAAGATTCTTGAGGGAGAAGCCCCCCAAAACTGCCCAAGCTGGGAGTTGTGGGGGCACCCCCATAAAAGATTCCCTCCCTCTCCTAGCCGCGAAGCGGCGGTCGGGAGAGGAGGGATAAGGGGGGTGAGGGCTGTATTTCCCTTCCATCACCCCCTTTGGTCGTGGACTAAAGGGCTTAGGGGATCACTGCGACCTTACTGAAATCACGCGGGGTTTTGACCACTGATTTAGCGATCCAGCCCGTGCCCACAGGCGTTTCGGCATACCACCAGCCCTTATCAGCGCTTTGCCCCAAGATGAAGATCTCGGTTGCGCCCGGAACGGCTCCGATGCTCTGGAAACCCAAACCGGGGCCAGTACGCACGTTTGCTCCAGTGCGGGTGATGGCCGTGAAGTCCTCTTGTGCGCCCGTCTCCTCCGCGCTGATGATCGGGGCGTTGCCAAAGTAGTTTCGAGTGATGGCGCTGTTGGCGCTCAACCAGCCCTCGCCCAAATCGGAACGCACGTAGAGCCAGCGTCCGCTGGTACTGCGCCCGATGATCGGCAGTACCGCCCCTTGAGTCAAGGTGCCAATGACCACATATTGGGTGCCGGGCCCTGAATAGAGTTTGGCGCTGTTGGAATCCGCAATGGCGACGGCCCCTTCGGTGCTGGGCACACTGACCGAAGTACCCCCGCCGAGACTGGTCAGGGAGGCCTTGACCCAACCCGTGCCATAACGGTAGCGAATCTCGATCCAGCTTCCGTCAGGCTGGCGGCCGATCACAAAAAACTGCGATCCCTTCTGGATCACATTGAGCGAACGGGCTTCCGGCCCGGGCCCGCTGCGCACATTGGCGGCCCCGGTGGTGATCGTCCCGATCACGCCGGGATCAACAACGGGCACACTCTCTCCCCCGACCACGGTCACATCCGCGGCCCGAAGGTATCCCTTACCGATGGGTGTTTCTGAAAGCCACCATTGACGATCTGCGGTCACCCCGCTGATGGGGGTGATCACGTTGCGGCGGAGCGCCCCAAACTGCCAGAAGCCCGTGCCGGGGCCAGCAAATACTGGGGCCCGAACGCCCGTCACCTGCGCATAAGGCTGCCCAATCTGAGCCTTGACCGGGACAGCAGCGAACACAAGCGCGCCGATGATCAGCAGTGCCAGAAATAACCGTTGAATAACACGTGTTTTCATGCTTTATGACCCCCTCTACCCTGAGGTCGAGCCTAATTGATCCCTTCCCAGTGTACTGAAGTTGGACAAAGGGGGCAAATCTGATCACGGTGGGTATAATGTCTTTAACGATGCGCTCTAGACCAAATTAGGGAAAGCGTCCCTCATGATTTCCTCAAACGCCAACCGAGAATTGGTGATGTACAGTCGGGCTACCCCATGCGTCTATGTCTCCATTGCGCGGCGGGTATTGGATGCCCATCAGGTTCTCTACCGTGAGCTGTTCATTGATCAAGACGAACGCTACCGTGAGCGGGTGATCGAATGGACGGGATTTCTCTCTGTACCCACTTTGATCATTGCGGAGATTGGCTCTACCCTTCCCTATACCGAGCCACTGCCGCTTCCCAAAGGCGCATCACCACGCGGCATCAATCGGGGATCAATGATCACCGAGGCCAGCGAACCCGAATTGATCGAGTGGCTGCGCCAACATGGGTTGATCCGGACTTAAGGCAGCAGCACACCCACCCCAGCCCATTCAGCAATGGTGCACGTGAAATGCTCAGGGTGCTGTAGAATGTTCACCGTGACCTAAAGGTAGGGAGAATTTTTCCATGAATACGCGCTCCCGGATCATGATTGTCATTTTGCTTGTTCTCGTGCTGCTTGCAGTCGCGGTCATCGTCTTGGGCCAGCCGGAAACACGTCTGTTCGCTTTAGATGGGGCTAATGGAGGTGTCTTGTGGTCTGTCGCCATCCCCAAACCGGCGAGTGCGCCTGTCATTTTTGCCGGGAACGGACGAGTTTACGCAGGGATTGACTATGGCCCCATCAGCCCCAATGTCGGCTCCGCTGCCCATGACGATGACCTGCTGGCCCTTCAAGCCTTTGACGCCGCTGCGGGTACCCTGCTGTGGGAGTTCAAATTCGAGGCGGAGACCTTCGGACGGGTCAAAAACTATACTTGGGTGCGTCTACCCGCCGTGATCGGGGATACCATATACTTGTACCTGACTCATAGCGACTCCAGCGTTGGTGAAGATTTGGTTGCCATCGACGCCCAGCGCGGGGCGCTGAAATGGGTATTAAAGTCCAAAGGTTTGATCTTGGATACCCGAGGTGGGACGGAAGTCATCCAAGTCGGTGATAAACTGGCTGCACTGCTCTCTGATCTCTCCCCTCGCCAAGATCGTTTAGCATTGATCGACCCTGCCACAGGCGCGGAATTGCAGACCCTTTGGCAGTCCAGTGGCATGGACAATCGCCTTGAGCAGTTTCGACAACCGCGCCTTCAGGCCAATGCCGGGGCGTTGTACCTCGCCACTGACAACACTGTATATGCCTTTGATCTCTCCGGCAAAACGCTTTTTACCCTTCCCACCAAAGACTCCGCCCGCATTCTGGCGACGGAGTCGGCCCTGTATGTCCAGCAGATCCAAGAGGGGATCAACGCCTATGATCCCCTGAGCGGGGCGCTTCGCTGGCAGTATAAGACGGACGCGCTGCCCGATGGGGCGTACCTGCTCAACTTCCTCAATATGGGCGATACGATCTACACCGTATGCCGCTGTGACGACCGCCAAAAAGACCCGGAGTCGTTTGAGGACCTGTGGCTCATCGCCCTGAATGCGTCGGATGGGGTGCAGCGCTGGACGACCCTTTTCAGCCGGAACAGTCATACTACCCTGTTCACCGTGCCCGCCATTTTGTCCGACCGGGTGATCATGCGCAGTGGAAAGGACACCGAAGCGCTGGTGAGGGCCTTCGCCGCACCCGATGGGGCTGTGTTGTGGACGTTTACCCGTACTGAATTGGCCCGTGACCCGGTGACCGATGGAACGCACGTGTTCACCTTCGACAGCGGCACCCGCCTACAAATGCTGCTGCGGCGCTGAGCAGGGTAATTGCAAAAAATCTGGCGCTGGCAGACGGACGCCGTGAACGGCATCCCTACAAAAACGGGTCTGGTGTCGGAGCGCGCTTCAGCACGCCCGCACCCAGAAAGGGGAAATTCTTGCAATCGCCCTGAGATATTTGAGCCTCTCACGGATCAATCAGCGGTTCTGGGTTACAATTGAGAGCACGGTTAACGTATTCCTTGAAATTGTGGATGTGGATGGGAAGGCCCGAAGCTTATGGACCCGACTCAACTCTCGCGGATGATCGAATGGCTTGATGAAGAACGCCGCCGCGACAAGGCGAAACAGGCAAAAGTTGAAGAACAGATCACGGCCCAGCAAGATCTGATCGAGGCGATGACCCGGCGTCTAAATGCCCTTGAAAGCGAAAACGCTGCGCTGAAGACCATGTTTGTGCCCATTGAGCGCGATGGGGAGATCATGGAGTATCTGCGTGAGGAGGTGCGTCAGTCCTTTGAAGCCGCCGAAGCCAAACGCATCACCGCAGAGCGTGAAGCCGAACGGCGCGCCGAACTCGCCCGCGAGGCCCTGTTGCGCCCCATGCGTGATGTCACCGACCGCATGGATAAACTGGAACGCCTTCAGGATGAAATCAACGCTGCCCGCATGGAGCGAGATCGCATCGCCAGCGCTCTGAGTGGACTTCAGCAGCGGGTTGAGGATGTCTCCAAAAAATTCGAGGAACCAGAGCGACGCCTGTCCTTTTTAGAGGAGCAGCGCCGGCAGGATTCGCGTCGTATCTCAGAGCTTCAGACCGAGCAGCCCGAACTGCAAAAACAGATCGACGGACTGCGCCCCAAATTTGACCTGATCGAATCGCTCACCCTGCGTAATGAGAAACTGATCCTCGAAGTTCAAAATGCGGATCGGGAACGGTCTCAAAAAATGCAGGAGTTTGTCGATCAGCAGACCCTTCTGACCCAGCAGCGCGAAAGCCGGGTGGAGGAACTGCGTCAGGGTTTCAGCCAGTACGAGGAGGATATGCGCCGCCGCATTGAGCGCTTTGAGACATGGGCTGAAGCTTATCGCCAGATGAAGCGCATCATTGAAGACTTTGAGCGCATCGCGGATCGGCTGGATCGGCGGATCAACGAAGTGGCTGAGATTCAGCGCCTCTCTGAAAGTCGGTTTCAGGACGAGTGGCGTACTTGGGCCGATGAAGAACAGCGGCGCTTTAAGAACTTCACCACCTCCAATGATGAGCAGTGGCGTATTCACGGGCGTGCCTTTGAGGAGCTGCGGGGGCGGGTCAACGAGATCATCGCAGGCTTCACGCCCATTCAGGACAATATCGACCGCTTGTGGAAGTTCCAGCGTTCGATGGTGGATGTGTTCCGGGATAAGCTGGCCTCCACACTGGCAGAGTACGATCAGGTGGCCGATAAAGCCTCCCGCAGTCCCGCCAGTGGGCTGCGCACCACCCAGACCATGCGCCCCATTGAGGGCAAGTAGGGGACTCTTACTCCGCAGGGACTGCATGGGGGCATTTGAGGCAATACCTCAAAACTGAGCAAGGGGTTGCGGTGTATTTTCAGGGTTCGGAGCCGCTGCCCATAACCTTTGCACTTGTCAAACCATTGGGCGTCGGCTATAATGCCCTCAACTTGGGTCGTTAGCTCAGTTGGTTAGAGCGCGTCGTTGACATCGACGAGGTCAGAAGTTCGAGTCTTCTACGACCCACACCAAGCCAACACCCCAAAACCCCGCATCGATTGACCGATGCGGGGTTTTTTAGTGCCTTATGGAGAAATGAAATCAAATTCACACAATCTGGGGATAAACCCCACCCTTGCTGCTGATGCGGCATCTCCCTCCCCCTGCACGGCTGAGGGAGATTAAGAGGGTTGGGGTTCTTCTCAAAGAATCACGCCAAATCTAAACCGTTCCTCCATTAGC
>JACSRJ010000126.1 GCA_014879835.1 Anaerolinea sp. | reverse complement strand
CGTATTTGGGTGGAGAGCGAAGGCCGCGATGAGCAGCGTTTACCGGGCAGCACCTTCTTTTTAGAAATTCCCCTACAAGCCCGTATCACCAGTCCTCACCGAGTTATAGGAGCTTAACCCTGTGGCTGCTGTGCCCCACCCAGAGCGGGTTGAAAAGGTGCGTCAGGAGGTGATGCGCCTTCGAGAACTGCTAACCTACATGCACACCAAGCTCGATTCTTGGGAACGTGCTTATAAACGATTGTTTGATCACCTCCCTTCGGAAATGATCAACAGTCTTAAAGAAAAAGACCTCCAACGCGAGGCAGCCCTCACTTTGATCGAAGAACCCAAACCGTTGATCACGGCGGTGCTTCAAGCGCAGTATGACTCTAGAGAGATGGAGCGAGCGTTTGAGGAGCTTTACCACATCATCTTAACCAATGATGAGGACATCGAATAAGTTTCCCTGTGGGGTGTCTGAAAATCATTGATCTTGGGTCATCTCGCTTTCTGAATGGCGGCAGGAGTCAATCATCGTGGCACAAGGTGAACCGGAAGCGGAGATTCTGCTCAACACCATTGAGAGCCAGACTCTCGCAGTGATTGACCGACTCAATCGTGCGATCCTGATGCTGGTCACCGGGCAGCCAACGGTCTCTGGTTACTCCGCAATGGTTGGGACACTGCGTCCTAGTTTTGATCAGATCGCCCAATATGCCCCTCGTTGGGGTGATCTGATCCCGGATGCCCCTCATATTCGGGCAGAACTGGCCTACCTGTTGTCCCAACGTGGGCCCCTTGATCGCCTTCAGACGCCGCATTTATGGGCTGCGTTGGGCTTAGATCAGGAGTCTGTGCGCCAAATCTATCAGAGCCGTTATGGTGATCTGCCTTCATCCGAAAGGACGCGGCCCACAGCAGCGGCAGCACCCAAAACTGAACCGCCTTCCCTGCCATGGATCGATGCATCCCTGTTTCAGTCGCTTCAAAACGAGCTTCAACCGATCTATCTGCCCAGTGGAAAAGCGCTTTTTCGGCAAGGGGATCCCGGTGACAGCCTCTACCTCATTTCCAACGGTCGGGTGAAGGTGGTTGTCGGAGAAGGTGAAACCGCCAAGACGGTCGCGGAATTTGGGCAAAATGCGCTGGTGGGTGAGATGTCTCTGCTGAGCGGCGGTAACCGATCCGCAAGTGTATACGCGATCCGCGACAGTGAGTTATTCCGACTTCCCAAAGCAAGTTTTGAGCGTTTGGTGGAGCATCATCCACGCCTGATGCTTGAAGTCGCCAAAGTGATCAGCACCCGCCTCGAAAATGCCACCAGCGGCAAACCCCGCGCAGATCAGGCGCTCAGCCTTGCGGTCATCCCAGCGGGTGATGGCGCTGATCTGGGGGCGTTCTGCGATCAACTGGTGGAAAGCCTACGAACCCACTTTGACTGTGCGCACCTCAGCCGCGCTCATCTGGATTCTGCACTCGGAGAAGGAATCGTTGATGCCCCTCTGGGCACCCTACGGGAGTCGCGCCTGATCAGTTGGTTGGCGGTACAAAGTGAACTCTACCCGTGTCTGGTGTACAGCGCCGATCCCACCCTGACAGAATGGACCAAACGCTGCATTCGTCAGGCAGATCGGGTATTGGTAGTAGGAGAGGGGCGCGGTACCCCTGATCTCAACCCCATCGAGAGGGCGCTCTTTGAAGGGGACAGCTTTCACCCTGAGATTCGGAAAGAATTGGTGCTGCTTCATCAGGGTGGCCAAGCTCCCCAACATACCCAGCGATGGTTAGCCCATCGTCAGGTGGCGGACTATCATCATCTTGACCCTCATAACAGGGCGCACTTTGATCGTTATGCCCGGTTCTTGGTGGGCCGCCCTTTGGGGTTAGTACTCAGTGGGGGCAGTGTGCGCGGCTTTGCGCATATCGGGGTGCTGCGGGCACTGCGCGAAGCGGGAATTCCGGTGGATATCATCGGCGGCACCAGTGCCGGATCACTGATCGGGGCCCAAGCGGCGATGGGTTGGGACGATGTGCGCATGGAACAGGAAAACAAAGCGCTTTTTAAAAATGTGCGCCGTCTCATCGACCTTACCCTACCGGTGACCTCGTTTGCGGCAGGTAAAGGCTTCTCGTCACTGCTGAAGCAGATCTTTGGGGATCACCTGATCGAAGATTTGTGGATCAAATATTTCTGTGTCAGCGCTGATCTCACTGCGGCCCAACTGCGCATTCACCGCACCGGTCTGATCCGGCGATATGTCCGAGCCAGCAGTGCTATCCCCGCAGCCCTGCCACCGGTGTTGGATGATGGGCATTTACTGGTTGACGGCGGATTGATGAACAATCTTCCGGTGCTGCCGATGGTAGAGATCATCAAGAGTGGCACCGTGATCGCGGTTGATGTGTCCAATCCTTTTTACACCGCCGATGGCGCTTACAATTATGGTGACCCTGAGAATGGTGATAGTTTGCCCTTTGGCAAGGTGCTGCGGGGGCGAGTGCTGAGCAGAACCTTGGTCACCCCGAGTCTTGTGGGCATTCTGCTGCGCTGTCTGGAGATCGGCACGATCAACATGGAGAGTGTACAGATTCCCAAAGTTGACTTGTATATCCGGCCGCCTGTGGATGATATTGGCTCTGGCGATGTAAGCAGTATGGACAAACTGATCCAACTTGGGTACGAGACCGCCCATCAACAGCTTAAGGGGTGGAAAGGTAGACCCCCCGCATGACCACCTTCTCCCGCCGAGTGATAGATGCTTTATGGCTGTTGATCCTGATTCTGCTGCCCGTTCTCACCCTCGCCTTGATCGGGCGGGTGGTTGATCTAGCCCAACAAGGGGCGGTGCGATCTTGGGAGATCGAGATCGGACGGGTGGTGGTGAGTATTGTTTTATGGGTGCTGTTCCTAACTGAGACCGTTCGGGAACTGCGCCTACGCGCTCAACGGCGCAGTTCTGACCACCAAAGCGCGGCCGAGGTAAAACAGGACATAACCGCTGTAGAAGTAAAACAACATCTGCCCGGGGATCAGCAGCCCTAGAAAAAACCCCACAACCACAACCCATCCCTGCCATGTGTGAAACAGGCGCTTGAGCATGATAAAACTGGAACCCGCAAAGGGCAGCCCACCAAGCATCAAGGTTGAGACTCCGATGACCATCAGGGCCACCCATTCTGGATGCGGGTAAGCGCCCCACACATCTTGGCTGAAGATCACAAAAGTCCCCAAAACATTGGCGGCGATGGGGGAAGATAACCCACTAAAATAGTGATCATTGTGGTCGGTGCGAAGGTTGAACCCCGCAAGACGGATGGCGACTGCGGACAGATAAACAAAGGCGATCAGCAACCCCCAAAAACCCCACGCCCGAAAATAGAGCTGATAAATGAGCAGTGAGGGCGCAATCCCCACCCGGATCAGATCAACCAGCGAGTCAAGTTCCTTGCCTAGAGTGCTGCTTGCCCGAAGCAGGCGGGCTACCCCCCCATCCACAATGTCCAGCAAGCTGGCATACCAAATGAACCATGCGGCAGAGGCATAATGACCATCAAAGGTATAGAGGATGGAGAGGTAACTCACCAACACCCCACCGAGGGTGATCGCGTTGGGGATGAGGATGCGCGGATTCGCCCGTACTGCGGCCAACAGGGTGATCGGTTCAGGGTTCATAATACTTGACCAAGGTCATGATGATCACATGGGTGAAGGCGTGTACGTGGCGCACAGAATCGCCCCACTCGTGCGAGCCGCGCCCCGTTTCCATCATCTGGATCACCGCGTCTAAAATCGAGTCATGGAACACAAAAAAGGCTTCAACAGCCTGAGAGAGCTTCAGCCCCTCAGCGCAGATCGCCTGTGCATACTTGGCCCCTACCTCTTGAGCTGCTTGTAGCAGTTGATCACTGCCCGTAGTCAGGTAATTGCGCAGCAGTTCCATCAATTGGCGTCCGTAGCGGCTCATCAGATCGCGGGCCTGAGGGGTCAGGTGCTGATACCACACGGCATGAGCAAGCTGTCCCTCACCAATTTCCATCCGCGCCCGCCCCATGGCACTTTGTACCAAAATCTGGGCTTCCACTTCCCCCCCCGCTTGATGCTGAGAGCGCCACTGCTCCAGATCGGAGAGGCGGAAACGCCGATGCCCGCCGGGTGTGCGCTGAAAGGGCAGATGCCCACGATCCGCCCAATTGCGTACTGTGGCGGGATGAACCCCCAGAATTTTCGCCGCTTCTGCAAGACTGACTAGGTTTTCGTCCACGTTTTCCGCCCTCACATCCGATTGTTAGGCGATATTGTAGGGGAGGTTGGGGCGTGGTGCAATCCTTGACAATTCTCTAACAAAATAGCCCGAAACCTTTTTGTTGTTTTTCGCTCTTCACAGATGGATGGATCAAATAAACCCCAAGAGAGAAGGAATGATTGCGATGATCACCAAAATGCGACGCTGGTTAGCGGTAGTGGTTATGGTTATAGCGGCGCTGGGAATGTCCAGTACCGCAACGCCTGCGGCAGCCCAACAGCCCACTTCACAACCCCCTTCAGAGATCGAAATGTACGGTACCATCAGCGCCATCGCGGGTAAACTGATCACCGTTAACGGCTTCGCGGTAGATACCACCAAAGCGGAGATCAAAGGCGCCCTAACAGTTGGCACACTGGTAAGAGTGGAAGGCGTACTTTCTGCCAGTGGCATTACCGCCCGTGAGGTACAGGTTTCGATCCGCATCCCCCGTGCTGGTCTATTTGAAATCTCTGGTCTCCTCACCAGCCTGAATAACACCACAGGGGTGGTGGCGGGCATTACGGTCGACCTCGCCAATGCCCAGTTCTATCGGGGGGTGCAGGTAGGCGCAATGGTCAAGGTGGAAGGTCGGTTCAATGCCGCTGGCATACTGGCAGTCCGCGAGATCAAGCCCTTTACGGATGCACTGGATAGGCGCTCCAGCGATGATGACAGCAGCGATGATTCTAAGGATGATAAGAGCAGCGATGACTCCAGCGACGACTCCAAGGGTGACGATAAGGGCGGTGATGATCATGGTGGGGATGATCACAAGGGCGGCGACGATAAAGGTGGCGATGATAAGGGCGACGATCACTAAACTGCTCCAATAACACAAACACAAGGCTTTGGAGGACTTGGGGCAAGTCCTTCAAAGCGTTATGATCAGGGAAAATATGCTGCACTTGGACGTTGTCCCTAATGGCTTTAATTCTGCCTGAGGTATCAATTGAAGACTCGCTGCTCACTCGCATCCGGCGAGGCGATCAGGCGGTGGTAGGGGAGATCTATGAGCAGTTCTTCTCATCCCTTTACCAATATGTGCGGCTGAGGATCGAGGACACTCAGCAAGCCGAAGACATCACGGCTGAAGTATTTTTGAAGCTGTTGGGTGTTTTGGGCACAGCCCGCGCCCCGCGTGAGCATCTGCGGGGTTGGTTGTTTCAAGTAGCGCGTCATGAAATCTTTCGGCATTACGGCAAACATAAAAAGTTCCCTTTAGAGAGTCTCGAAGAATGGCTGCCATCGGGTGAAGATGTGGAGTCCGAGACGATACGCAACGCCACCATCGAACAAACCCGATGGGCACTGAGACGGCTTCCCGCAGAACAGCAAGAAGTGCTCATTTTGCGGTTTAGTGAAGGTCTTGATTTACAGGCAACTGCGGATGTGATGGGTAAAAGTTTGAGTGCGGTTAAATCCCTCCAGTTTCGCGCTACAGAAGCGCTGAGAGGGGTGTTAGGTATGGGAAAGGGGCGGGGGCGTGAGTAATCCATCAGACCTCACCCGCGACAAAGATCTACTGGACGCCTTTGAGGATTGTGTCAATCGTCTTCAGGTAGGTGAAACATCTGAGGCGGCACTGCGTGATTATCCCCACTACGCAGCGATCCTCCGCCCCATGCTAGAAACGGTGATCCAAGTGAAACGCGCAGCCCCCAACAGCGCTGAGATTGCTAGCGCACAGGTGCGGGTGCGGGATCGGCTTGCCTTTCGCAAGGGTGCACCGCGCACCCAACGCCTTCCCTTAATGCGTCTGGCTGCATTGGCAGCGGTGATCACCCTTGTGGCGGGGCTTTTTGTATTTTTGGGGCGCAGTCCCGATCAGGGCGGATTTGCCGCTGCTACGGAGACGAGTGTGCCTGCCTCCTTCACCCCGGAGCGCATCTCCAGCATGACCCCAGAAGGCAGGATACCCCCCAGCCCTTCTGCAACTGTAACCGCCGCCCCCACCCTCAGTCCGACACCGACGTTCACCCTGACTGCAAGCGCAACAAGGACAGCTTCGGGCACACCCACGAATACCCCAAGCACAACTTTCACCGTGTCTCCTACCTTCACTTCAACACCCACGATCACAGCCACGCTGACTCGTACCCGGACACCTGCGCCGGTGGTTACAGTCACCGCTCAGGTTACCGACGATCATGGCGGTAGTGATGATCATGGTGACGACAGCGGCAAGGGAGACGATAACAGCGGCAAAGGCGGCGGCGGGGATGATGATAAGGACGACGATGATTAAGCGCCTGTGGTGCTGGGTACTGGGGGGAATGTTGGTTCTGCTGCCCATGTGTCAATTGGAAGCACAGGGTGAGAACACCATCCTCTATGGGCAAACCCTGAACGGACAGATCACCACCGAGACCTTTCGGATCGTTTATGCCTTTCAGGGGGCGGGTGGCGAAATCATTGATGCGATGCTCCTTCGCCAGCGGGGTGACCTTGACCCGGCTTTGTTTCTGCTCAACCCGGCAGGCGAACTGCTTGCTCGCGCTGATGACAACGACGGTTATAATGCCACGCTGGTCTCGATAGCTCTGCCGCAAGATGGCACCTACTTTCTGGTGGCAAGCCGCTTCGGGGGCGCATTGGGGGCCACCACCGGCACTTTTAGTCTCACCTTGCAGCGGGTGGGGGTGGTCAGCGATCCGCGCCTGACTACCGGCGGCGCGCTGCCGCTGCGTTATGGCGATAGTTTGGTCGATACCCTTGATAACAGTATCCCGCAGCGCATTTACACCTTTACAGCCCTGCGGGGTGAAATTGTCTCCGTGCGGATGCAGCGGGTTTCGGGTGATCTCGACCCCACCTTGATCTTCGCTGACGCCGAGGGCAAAGTGATCTTGATCAACGATGAAGACCCCAACCGCCCCGGAACACTGGACGCGGCCATCACCCATTTTCGGATTCAGCGCTCAGGCAGTTATCTGATCGCCGCCACCCGCTTTGGGGGCGAGGCCGGAACCAGCCGAGGGGCCTATAATCTGAGTCTGGAGCGCCTCAGTGAAGATCAAATCGGACTGACCCCAGAACTGGCCGAAGCGCTGGAGTATGGCGCGGTGGTCACAGGTCAAATCACAAATGATCAATTCAATCGGTACTATCTGATCACCGCCCAGCAGGGGGATGTCCTGACCATTGAGGTGACCACTACACGCGGTGATACCCTTGATCCGGCCCTGATCCTGCTCGATTCTCGACTGCGTTCACTGGTCGGGCATGATTTCAACTCACGAGGACGTTCAGCCCGCATCACCAGCTACCGAATCCCCGCAGATGGCGCCTACGTTTTGGTGGTCTCGCGGTTCAACCGTGAGACAGGCAGCACTTCGGGGCGCTACACCCTTACGGTGCGCGTCCAATAGCGCCACAACCACAGTCTACCCTCACCGCTCGACCCCGCTCCCGACCGCCGCTTCACGGCTAGGAGAGGGGAGAAAACCCTTTGGTGGGGGCTTCCCCCGCAACCCCAGATCAGGGAGTTTGAGGGGTTTACCCCTCAAGAATCCGATTCCCCGCTTCTACCGCTTGCAGGAGAAGCGGGGGTAGGGGGATGAGGGCACCCCCCCAAACCTTCTCATGATTCTCTCATTTGGCGAAAATAGGCACATCCTTTATGCTTTGATAGCTAATCATTTGTATCCTAACGAATTGAGCGATGAACGAACCTAAAGCGCTGGCCATGGCGTCAGACATTCATAAACTACTGCTGAGCGCCATCAAAATGCTGGGACGCGATATGGAACAGCGCCTTGCCCAACAAAACATGACCATCAGTGGCTTGCAGTTTGGGGTGATCAAACTTTTGGAGCATCACAACGGCTCTGCCTTAAACGAGATCAGCCGGATGATGATGTTGGCTCCGGCGACTTTGGTGCCCGCCGTTGATGCCCTCGAAAAGAACGGTTTTGTGACCCGCGTTCGTGATTCTCAAGATCGGCGGCGTACCCTGCTCACCCTTACCCCAAAGGGGCACGAAGCGTTGGTGGAGGTTCACAAACTGAACCGAAGTGCGGCTTTGGTAAGCAGTGTGCGTGAAATGGGCCCGGATGCCTGTACCCAATTGATCATCCTACTGCGCCAACTGGTGATCCATGCGGCCCATCACAGCGGCGCGGAAGACTTTCTGGCCACCGTTCAGCAGTATGCACCGCTCAAAACGATCCTGCCCGAAGACAACCTGCCCTCGGAGCCCGACTCTGACCCCGTTGCAGGCTGCCCTCACAATCGCAACCATCCATCTCAAACAAACGAGTAGTCAAATCAAGAGGAGTGAATACCGTGCAATCAGCACAAGCAGCCATGGCGCGAGGCAGAGGCGCGCGCCCGCGTGGTAAGGGGGGCTTGCGACGAGCGATTTCCTTTTTAGGACGCCATCGACGCAGCACGATGATGGCCTATGGGGCGCTGGTGATCGCTACCCTCGCTCAGCTTGCAGTACCGCAGCTCGTTCAGCGCATGATCGAGACCATCACCAAAGGGTTTACGGCCAACACCATCCTCAAACTGCCGACTCTGGCCCAGCCCCTTGCTGCGGCTGGTTCGGGCACAACGGTGGAGCAGCTTAGGTTGGATCAGAGTGGGGCGGAATCGGCCTTGGTGATTGCCGCGCTGGTGATCGTCGCCTTTGCGGTGATGCGGGGACTGTTCTCATTTGTCCAGTCCTATATGGCAGAAAAGACCTCACAAGGCATTGCCTTTGACTTCCGTAATGACATCTTCTCCAAGATTCAGCGCCTTTCGTTCAGCTACTATGACCGCAATCAGACCGGGCAGTTGATGATCCGTGCCACCGATGACGTCGAGAAGGTGCGTTTATTTATTGCTCAGGGTTTGGTCCTTGCGGCACAGGCGTTTTTGCTGCTAGGGGTGACTCTGCTGATCCTGTTGTTCACCAACTGGCGTCTGACTCTGGCGATCATTTGGATTCTGCCAGTGGCCTTTGTCCTTTTTGCGATCTTTGGGGCGCTCAGCACACCCTTGTTTATACAAGTGCAGATGCGCCTCTCTAAGCTCAACACAGTCTTGCAGGAAAACCTCGCCGGGATCAAGGTGGTCAAAGCCTTTGCCCGTGAGAAGTACGAGCAGAAGCGCTTTGATGAGGCGGTGGATTCTCTCTTTCATCAGCAGGTTAAGGTCAGCCGCACCTTCGCCTTTCTGTTCCCGTTGGTGTTTCTGATCGCCCAGATAGGGCAGGGCGTGATCCTCTACTTTGGCGGACGCCAAATCATGGATGGCAGCCTGACGCTGGGCAGCTATCAGAGCTTCAGTCTATATCTGATCTATGTCTTTTTCCCGGTGGGGCAGTTGGGTTTCATCATCTCGTTGATGGCCCAAGCTTCGGCCTCAGCAGATCGGATTTTTGAAATCTTGGACGCCAAAAGCGAAGTGACCGACAAACCGAATGCTCCGTCCCTGCCCCCCATTCAGGGCACTGTGGAGTTTCGTGAAGTCAGCTTCCGCTACTTTGGTTCCAGCGATCCGGTGCTGAACCATGTGAGCTTCACGGCTGAACCGGGACAGACCATTGCTTTATTGGGTGCGACAGGCAGCGGTAAAACCACGATCATCAACCTGATCCCGCGTTTTTACGATGTGAGCGAGGGACAGGTGTTGATCGACGGTAAAGCCGTGCCGGATGTGACTTTGCAGAGCCTCCGTGAACAGATCGGGATTGTGCTTCAGGAGACGACCCTGTTCAGCGGCACGATCCGGGACAACATCGCTTTTGGGCGTCCCAATGCAAGCATGGAAGAAGTGATCGACGCCGCCAAGGCCGCTGCGGCCCACGACTTCATCATGAGTTTCCCCGAAGGTTACAATACCCCTGTGGGGGAACGGGGTACAACCCTTTCTGGCGGTCAAAAACAGCGGATTGCCATCGCCCGCGCCCTGCTGCTTAACCCGCGCCTGTTGATCCTTGACGACTCCACCAGCAGTGTTGATCTGGTCACGGAGTACAAGATTCAGAAGGCCCTTGATCGCCTCATGAAGGGGCGCACCAGCTTTGTGATCGCGCAGCGCATCAGCACCGTGGTGAATGCGGATCAAATTCTGGTGCTGGATAAGGGGCGTCTGGTGGCCAAGGGTAAACATGAAGAACTGCTCGAAACCAGCGAAATCTACGCCGATATTTACCATTCACAACTGGTGGGTGATGTGGAAGTGGATGAATCTGCTTTAACCCAAGGGGAGGCTCAGTAATCGCCATGATGGGAGGTTTGGACGGCGGACGCCGTCTTATGGAGAGGGACGTACTCAAGCCCAAAAATGTGGGCGCAACCCTGAGTCGTTTCCTCGGATACTTTGGCAAACGGTGGGTCTATCTCATTCTGGTGGTGATGCTTGTCGTCGCCGGAACGTGGACTCAGGTCACGGCCCCTGACATCATTGGGCAGGCAGTGGATTGTTACCTATTTGTGCGTCCCAATGTGGCCGTACCGGGGGCTTCACCCGAAGGGCAGCCCAGTGCTGCCACCACCTGTTGGTACACTGCCGATAACGCACAGGCCATTGATGCCCGCATCGAAGCCGATGAGAGCATTGCGGCCGCAGATAAAGCCGCGGCCAAAACATGGGCAAAAGCACAAGGGCTGGGTGGCTTGGTGGTGATCCTCCTCGTGCTGTTTGTGGCCGGTTCGGTGCTGAATGGTTTTGCCTTCTTCACCATGAACTATACCGGACAGCATGTGCTGGCCGCACTGCGGCGCGATCTCTTCCACCAAACCCACCGTCTCTCGATGACCTACTATGCCGAGAACGAAGCGGGTGGGATCATGAGCCGGGTGACCAGTGATACGGATACCATCCAACAGGTGATGAACTTCGGGTTGATCAGTGTGTTTAGTGGGGTGCTGCTTCTGGGCTGGATTGGGATCAAGATGCTCCAGACGAATGTGCCCTATGCCCTGCTCAGCTTGTCGATGGTGCCCTTTATGATCTTCGCCACTGTCTATTTTTCAGGGCAGGCCCGTAAAGCCTACCGGCTCAGCCGGCAACAGATGGGCAGTGTCAACGCCGACTTGCAGGAGAGCATCGCCGGGGTGCGTGAGGCTCAGGCCTTCAGCCGCGAGAGTGAGAACATCAAAGACTTCCAGAAGGTGAATGCGGCCAACCGTGATGCCAATGTTCGGGCGGCCAGCTTCACCGCAGCCCTGACACCCGTACTCGAAGCGCTTGGTTATGTGGCGGTGGCCATCGTGGTGGTGGTCGGTGGGATCGCGGTACTGCGTGATGAACCGCTGCTTGGGGCCAGTGCGATCTCGCTGGGTACGGTCTTTGCTTTTGTGCAGTATGTGCAGCGCTTTAACCAGCCCATCCAGCAGATCTCGGTCTTGTGGACGAACATCCAAAGCGCTATCGCTGGCGCGGAACGTATCTTTGGACTGCTTGACGTGGAACCAGAAATCGTCAACAAACCTGACGCCAAGCCCATGCCTGAAATCAAAGGCAAGGTGGTCTTTGAGAACGTCCACTCTGAGTACAAAAAGGGCGAACCGGTGCTGCGCGGAGTCAACTTTGAGGCGGAACCCGGTCAGACCATTGCCATTGTGGGCCCCACAGGTGCAGGCAAGACCACGATCATCAATCTGCTGCCGCGTTTTTACGATGTAACAGGCGGCGCGGTCAAGATTGATGGGATCGACGTCCGCGACGTGGAAGCGGAGTCGCTGCGCGCCCAGATCGGGATCGTGTTGCAAGACAGTTTCCTGTTCTCAGATACGATCCTGAACAATATCCGTTATGGGCGCCTTGATGCAACCGATGAAGAAGTGATCGAAGCGGCCAAGTTGGTCTCGGCGGACACCTTCATTGAGCGCCTGCCGGAGAAATACAACACCATCTTAGGGGAGCGTGGTGGGGGTCTCAGTCAAGGGCAGCGTCAGCTTCTGTCCATTGCCCGCGCTGCTCTTAAAAACCCGCGCATCTTGATTCTGGACGAAGCCACCTCAAGCGTGGATACCCGTACCGAACGGCTCATCCAGAAAGCCCTTGAAAAGCTGCTCGCTGGACGGACAAGTTTTGTGATCGCCCATCGACTCAGCACTATCCGTAACGCCAGCAAGGTCTTGTTTATCCGGGGCGGTGAGATCATTGAGTCCGGGACGCACAACGAGCTGCTCGCCCGTAAGGAAGCGTACTACGACTTGTACATGAGCCAGTTCCGGCGTGAGGAAGAAATCGCGGCCCATAACACTTCCACCGAGATGGTGACGAAGAATGCCAACGGGCAGATGAATCCGCTGCCTGCTACGGGCGATTAAAGCCCTCATCCCCCTTCGCCCGCGTGCGGGCGAAGGGGGAAGTCGATCTCTTGGGGAAGCCCCCTCAATCTGCCCTAATGAAAGCAATTTCGCCGTGGGAGAAGGGGAAACGCTCTGCCTCACAATGCCGCTTTAAGTGCTGCGGCGACTCGTTCTACATCCTCGCGGGTGAGCCGCAGATGCAAGGGCAATGAGATCAAACGATCACTGGCGCAGGCTGCATGAGGGCAACTGTTGACCCCACTGTGATACATACTGTAGACGGTGTTATCCCGGTAGTGGACGCCGGGATAAATCTCCTCTCGGTTGAGCGCCGCCATCACTTCATCCCGATTTTCAACCAAGACCTGATACAGATGGCGCGAAGGCTCACAACCTGTGGTGATGGGGATGCGTTTGATGCGCGGCTCCGACTCTAGCAGTTCGTCGTACCATGCGGCGATCTGCCGCCGATAACGGTTATCCTCATCAACGTATTTGAGGGACACCAAACCCACCGCCGCCATGATCGAGTTGCCGTGATACTTATACCCCACCTGCTCCACATCATAGTACCACTTGTAGGTGCCGCTGGAGGTGGTGCGGGCATAGGTATCCTTGTTGATCCCCATCCATGACCACTGGCGCGCCTGCTGATCCAGCGCTTGTTCACGCCAGCAGAGCATCCCTGCATCAGCGGTGGGCAGGTTTTTGACCGCCTGAAAGCTGAACACGGTCACATCGGCATCATGTCCAATGTGACGACCATGCAGGCGCGTTCCGGTCATGTGGGCCGCATCGAGGATCAGCTTCAGCCCATGCTTGTGGCACAGATCACGAATGGCTTCGTAGTTTCCCACATTGCCACCCATGCCCACAAACATCACCGCACGGGTGCGCGGGCTGAGGCGCGCCTCTACCGAAGCTGGATCGAGGCATAAACTGTCGTCCGTATCGGCAAAAACGGGGGTAAGCCGCTCGTATAAGATCGCGTGGTTGGTGGAGACAAAGGTTAATGGGGTGGTGATAATCTCATCACCGTCGGCCCATTGATGAGCAGCCTTTAGCTGGGCTACCGCCAGATGCAGGCCAGCGGTAGCGGAATTGAGGAAATGGGCGTGCGGCAGTTGGGCATAAGCCCGAAAAGCCTCCTCAAACTGGACGGTCTTAAAACCTAAACCCGTCCATCCCTTCTCAAGACACTCCCGGATCGCCTCTAGGGTTTCATCGATCCGGAAGGTGGGCACAAAAAGCTGAATCGGGGCGCGACTCATCCGGTGCAGCCTTAGGGTTTAGGGTGACGCGGGATGACGGTCACTTTGCGTTTGTCACCTTCGCCCACGCTTTCGGTAGTCACCTCAGGATGATCACGCAGGGTCAGATGGATGATGCGCCGTTCATGGGGGGGCATTGGCTCCATAGCCACGGTACGCCCGCGCTGAACCGCCTGTTCTGCCATCCGCTGGGCCAAACGGCGCAGCATGGCCTCACGGCGGGTCTTGTAACCTTCTACGTCAACCACCAGATACACCCGCCGTCCCAATTTACGACTGGTGAGCATTCGAGTCAGGTATTGGAGGGCCGCTAAGGTCTCCCCTTTACGCCCGATCAGGCTCCCTAGATCGCGCCCGCTCACATCCAGAATCCAGTGGCGAGGTTCTTTACCCTCAACCACAGCCTTTTTTAAGGTGACGGTGGCATTTAGTCCCATGAACTTCAGCAGATCGCGGACAATATCCGCACCCGCCTTGGCCTCCACCGCGAACTCGTCATCACTGAGTTCGGGAATCGCGCCTGTGCCGGACTCTTCCTCATCCTCAAAAGCGGGTTCGGCTTCAGGATCGTCGGTGGCCGCAGCAGGCTTGGCCGGGCGCGGACGGCGTTCCTTACGTTCGGGGCGCTCCCTGCGTTCAGAAGGCGCTGCCTTTTCGGGTTTTGGCGCACCGCCTTCTTTTTCTGAAGGCAGCACAATGATCTCATCGCTGGGGGCCTCAGCAGTAGGGGGCGGAGGTGGGGTAGACGGCGCACGGATCACCGTCAAACGCACCCGCGCCTGCCGGGTTCCCAAACCCAGCAGACGGCGGGAGGGTTCTTCAAGCACTTCGATCATCACCTGATCGCGTGCCACCCCTAATTCCTCGATACCCTTGGCAACAGCAGATTCGATGTCAGGGGCAGATACTTCGATGGTTTTTTGTTCGCTCATGGCTTCCTCGCTTTTTGAGGAGCGTGGGTAAAGTAGGACACACTAAAATGATCCGCGATCATCGCTTGGGCGATTTCCGCTGCTGAACAGAACGCGACTCGCTCAATTTGCGCTTGGTGCTGGTCACCACTGGCGCGGACTTCGCGGGCGCAGAGGCAGTTGCCGGGGCGGGGCGGTTAGCGCCTGTGGGTTTGGCCCGGCTGGGCATCGCATCCACTTCCTTGAGGTCTAAATCCTTGATGGAGATAGACTGCGTAGGAGCATTGGCTTTGCCGCGCATGGTCCGGAAATCAATTCGTCCCATGAGGGCGTACTGGACGATCCCCAAAACATTACCCACCACCCAGTAGATCGACAAGCCCGAAGCGAAACTGATCGAGAACAAGCCGATCATCAAGGGCATGATCGTGGTCATGTTGCGGGTCATGGCCGCCGAGGGGTCTTTGGGATCAGGGGGCGGGGGCATGGTCAGTTTCATCTGAAGCCATGTGGTGGCCACCACCAGTACCGGTAGGATGAAAAGCGGGTCTGGCTGTCCCAAATTGAGCCACGCAAAACTCGTTTTGAGGGGCAGCATCTGGGATAGGTTGGGGATCAACAGCCGCTGGTGCAGGTCTACAAATTGCAGGGGCGTATTGCCCAGAGCGCTGTAAATCGCACCATATAACCCAAAAAGGATCGGCATCTGAATGACCAGCGGTAAACAGCCTGCCAGTGGGTTGATCCCGTACTGTCGATACAGCACCATTTGGGCTTGTGCCTGTTTTTCGCGGTCGCCCTTGTAGCGCTCCTTCAACTCTTTAAGCGCGGGAGCGAGTTCCTGCATCTTCTTAGATGACTTCAACTGCTGCTGCGTTAAGGGAAAAGTGACTGCACGGGTGATGATGGTGAAGACCACAATCGCCACAAACAAACTCTCCCCAAAAGCGCGGTACAAAAACAGCAGCGCTACAATAAAGGGGTTGGTCAAAAAGTCCATGACTGTACACTCTCACGCTCGGTTTCACGATCCAAGATCAAGATTATCGCCTCACCCTCATGACTGGGGTATAACACACCCGTCATGAGGGTGGCGAATATGCGTCTGCGGTAAGGTCAACGGGCGCTAGGCGTTAAGGTCAGACGGGCAAAGTCATCACTATTGGGTTTGCGCACAAACCACGCCCTACCACCTGTCGCCAGATTAAAAGCAACCACCAATTGATTTTCACTGAGGGTGGTCACAATCACATCCTGCCCAATGACCACCAGATCGCCCAGTATGCGATCATCGGTGGGCGGGCTGGAAGTCCACATCAGCGCCCCACTTTCGCGGTTAAAGGCTTTGAGGTAGCGCTGTTCACCCGCAGCGATCACCTTATCATCAACCACGGCCACACGGCCCCGGGCTGCGCCTTCAACCTGCGCCTGCCACTTGGGGCTAAAATCGGCGCTGTTCAGCGCATAGACTGCGCCGCTCATATCGCCAAAATACAGAATGCCTTCACTCAGAACAGGCGTAGACCACACCCATCCTTTGGTCTTGAAGCGGCGCAGAATTTCAGGTTGATCTTTGCTCACATCCACTGCGATCATCTCGCTGTTGAAGGTGCCCACATAAAGCACCCCATCAGCCAGCAAGGGCGTCCCCCCGACGGCCCCATCAAGGGGCAGCTTCCAGCGGAGGGTCATGGTGTCAGCCGTGAGCGCGTATAGGGACTGATCCATGGACGCAAAGTAGAGGGTGTTGGTGGCGCTGTCGATCAGCGGCGCTGCCCAAATGCCATTTTGGGTATCCGTAAAGGCGGTTCGGAGTGCGCCGGTCTTGGCGTCGAGGACATTGATGCCCTTATCTCCCTGTCCCTGATAGACCGCGCCGTTGTAATACAAGGGGTCTGCGATCAAAGGAACGGCCCCCGGTGTGGGCGCAAAAGAGGGGATGTTTACCTCGCGTGGGCTGGCGGCGGGGGAATAGGCGTAAAGCTGATGCCCATAGGACCCCACGTAAATCAGATTGTCCTCACCCAGCACTGGACGGGTGAACAAGCGGTTCCCATGCGCGGCCCAATCAACAAAGCGTTCAGTGGGGCGGCTTTCGGGAAAGGTTTGGGTATCCACGCGGAAAACAGTATCACGGTACGCGATGTACAAGTAGCGCGCTTCGTAACGTCCGTCAGCACCGATCACGCCATCAGGGGTGATGCCTGCCCAACTCTCAGGAAGGATCAGAGGGGTGCATCCAGAAAGAAGCAGTGCGCTTACAACCACAAGAATCACGCCGAAAAAGCCTCGACGTGTCAATAGCCTAGTCAACTGGGTGAATCTCCTTCATGGGACGGGGTCAAAGCCGCCGGGATTAAAGGGATGACAGCGCATGATACGCCGGAAACCAAGCCACCCCCCTTTGAAAAAACCGTACTTTTCAATCGCTTCATAGGTGTACTGGGAGCAGGAGGGATAAAAACGACAGGCTGGCGGCAGTACCCTTGAGAGAGTCTTTTGATATAACCGAATCAAGCCCATCGCCACATACTTCATTTGGGTTCAATCCCTTCAACCCACAAATGCGCCCGACTCAACAAACTGTGAATGGCCGCCTGAATGATCTGGAAGGGCTGCTCAATCAACTCCTGTCGAGCGATCAAAACAATATCCAGCCCTGTTTGTAACCGCGAATGGGCAAGACGGATGATTTCACGCATCAAACGTTTTGCCCGGTTGCGGGTGACCGCATTCCCCAAACGGCGGGTGGTCACAAAGCCATAACGGTTGTGGTCGAGTGCGTTTGGGGCATATGCAAGGGTGAGCAGAGGGTGACGCCACTGCTTGCCCAAAGACCGGACGCGGGCAAAATCAGCATCCCGCCGCAGGCGCAGAGGGCGATCTAACATCAACTATTCCAGTTGACCTTTTTCACATGCTCGCGCTTGACCGTCAGACGATGACGTCCTTTGAGACGGCGTGCTTTCAGCACATCGCGCCCATCCTGTGTTTTCATCCGCTGCCGGAATCCGTGCACACGCATCCGACGACGGATTCGAGGCTGCCAAGTACGCTTTACCACGAGAAATCCTCCCCATTAACGCCCCTCAAAGGGGACGCCAGAACCTGATGACATGTTCTTGAAACAAAAGAAAAGCCCATCGGGGCTGAGTCGTGAAGTATAGCGCAACGTGGGGGTAGGGTCAAGTCTCGGCGATAAGGGTATAAGGAGAACGCCCCAAATTGCCCCCTGTCTCCCCAACCCACACAGCCGTTACAGGGGGCGGAGGGGGCGACCGTAGGTCTGCCCTCCGCCCTGCAATTATTGGGCCGCTTTGGGTGGCCCCCCTTCGCCCAACCCCGGTGTCGGCAGCAGTTCATAAGGCAGCCCCCAAAAGTCCGGAAACGGCTCTGCGGGCAGGTTATAATAGGCCTCAATGATTCGGCGCACGATGGGCGCGGCTGTCTCTGACCCCTCACGTGATTTGAGGACGAGCGCCGCAATGGCCAGATCGGGTGTTTGCCCCGGCTGCCCCACATAGGCCGCAAACCAGCCATGTGGGTAAGGTGCGCCACTCTGCGCGGTTCCGGTCTTACCACACACCTGTACCTGAGTCTGATCAAAGTTCCAGAAGACCCACTGGGCAGTGCCGATCTTTTTGTTGGTGGTGACTTCGCACAGGGCCTCGCGGATACCCAAAAGCGCTTCCGGGGTGACATCTAGGTCAGGCGCGTCCCCGGTTTCGGCCGCATAAATAGGCGCTTCACCGGAGTAACCAACAGTTTTCACCAGATAAGGGCGATAAACCTTCTCCCCATTGGCCACTGCAACCATCATCCGGGCCACTTGCAGCACCGTCACCTGAAGGTCTCCCTGTCCGATGATAATGTTTAGGCAGTCGCCCGTACCCCAGCGTTTACCACTACGGGCAAAGTGACTCTGAGGATCAGGGATGTACCCCTCCTGCTCAATGACTGCATCAATACCAGTGCGTACCCCTAAACCCATCCGATTGGCGTATTCTTTGATCAGGGCGGGGTCTTTCTGGCACAAACGCGCCCCAACCGTCCAATAATAAACGTCACAAGAGGAGGTCAGTGCCTGTTTGAGGTTGATCCGCCCATGATAATTGGGATCGCGGTTTGGTTCTAGATAAATCCAGTCGGTGCGGGTGAAATCCTCGTCTGGGCTGCGATAAGTGCCCCGGCAATCCACGATCTCATCAAGCTGGAAGGACCCCGATGATGAGGCTGCCGCAGTTGAGGCGATTTTCATCACCGAGCCTAAAAAGTAGGTTTCCTCAGTGGCATGGTTCACGGTCGCCCGATTTTTGAGATAACCCTCGATGGTTCCGGTATCAAACGAGGTGTCCAAACGCCACGCATCAGGGTTTAAGGAGGGATAATTGGCCATCGCCAATACTTCCCCGGTCTTAACATCCAACACCACTACCGCTGCACCCTCCGAAAATTGGGCCCAGTTGGCGGCGTTATAGGCGTCCGAAACAGCCTGCTCCACCTTCAACTGAAAGTCCCGGTCAAGGGTTAAAGTCACATCTCTGCCGGGAATCGCAGGGCGGGTATAGATGGTGCGCACCGTGACGTTATCAGGGGTGACAATCTTTAGTTCGGAGCCACTTACCCCACCGAGGTCTTTTTGATAAAAGCGCTCCACCCCAAACAACCCCACCAGTGAATCACGGGAAAGCTCCGGGTAATTATTCACCTGCTCCGCGGGGATAGGCCCAACAAAGCCAATGGTTTGTGGCGCAAAACTACCCCCAAAGTAAAACCGGGAGGTCTGAGGGCGATATTCAAGCAGGCATACCTGATCAAGCGAGCCGCGTAGGGCCTGCACATCGGGTTCACTCATGATCCCGATGGTGTAACCATTATCCTGACCGGTGAAGGCTTTGTACTTCTCCAGATCGGGGCGGTAGAGGCGGAAGATCTGGGCCAGCCGATCAAAACACAGATCAGGATTACCAGCAGGGTAATTTCGGGTGAGCAGCCGAACCGCATAGTTAGGGGTGTTATCCTGCGCCACCAGACGGTTGTTACGGTCATAAATGCTGCCTCTGGTGGCCCGCGTCCGGTCAAGGCGAAGGGTTGCGCCACCGGCCATACCCTCAAAAATATCCATGGTACTCCACGCCACCCGCCACCCGCGAGGAGTCACGATGAGGCGCATCACCCGGTCTAGGTCGCTGAATTCACCCAGCACCGTTGAGTTAAACTTCATATCATAGGTGACGATGATCGTGGTTCCCTGCCGTTTGGTGCGGTCGGTGTGCAGGGTATAAGCGCGGGGGTTTTCAGGGGCAAGGCTGAGGGTCTGCTCCGCAGCGCGGTAGGACTCCTGAAAGGCATCCCGTGAGGTGATCTGGCTGCGCGGGCTGATCAGGTTGTACATCTCATCAAACTTCGCCGCCGTCCATGCATCAAGGAAACTGCGGGCGACATCTTCCGCTTCCGCCACGGTAAGCGCGGGGGTGGCATTGGGGGCACGGCTCTGTGGCGTGGCTTCACCACAGCTTGTTATCAGAAAGGCAACGAGCAGCAGAACTCTCCAAAGGTGGGCGGCGTGTTGTTGGTACCTGATTTTATTCATCAGCCTGTTCAGGGGTAGTCTCGGTGGCTTCGAGCAGATCAAGAATGTGCTGACCTTTGATCAGCAGCCGGCGCATCCCCGGCGGTTGGCTCACCCGCAGCGCACGAGACGCGATCAAGCGCTTGACGGTGCTCAGACTCACGTTCAGAATTTCCGCCACTTCCTCACGGGAGTAAATGCGGTTGGGTTCAATCACGGGGCGCTCGGTATGGTGTGTCATGGGCCGCATTGTAGCGTGAGATAGTCTCGGAATCAATGAGAGCGGGCTAAAAATCTGGTCCTCATTGGATAGCGGTAAGCAGGGTGCACTCACAGAAGCGGTGAAAGGTGATCTGGTCTGCGTTTGACCTGATTTTGAACCACACTGCATTCACATCCGCTCTGTTTCTTACCGTTTCTTCCACCTACATTCTCCCCGTAGAGACCGCAAATTCCATGTATAATTGCGACAGCGGTTGTGATAGGTGTGGGATCGCACCGGATAACAACCTCTCCCCGGTGATTGTTCACCTTTGGGCTGATTCCCGTCATGAAAGCCGCACCCCTGAGGGGAACCCTCTTTGGGAGCAGGGAAACCCGGTTTAGAGGGTTCACCAGATCATTGGAATCAGCCCCAACCACACTACCCCTGTGAATGTGTCAAAGCATGAACCTTTTACATCAGAAAGGAACACTCTCATAGATGACACCCATGCCCACCCTTCTCAGAACACACGAACTATGCAAACAGTATCGTCTTGGTGAGGTCACGGTTGATGCGCTGCGCGGTGTGAATCTGGTCGTCATGCGGGGGCAGTTTGTGGCGATCATGGGGCCTTCTGGATCGGGCAAGTCCACCCTGATGCACCTTCTTGGTGGGCTTGATTTTGCGACCAGCGGTGAGATTACCCTTGGTGAACATACCCTCACCAGCCTTAATGATGATGCTCTCACCCTTCTCCGCCGCCGCCAGATAGGTTTTGTGTTCCAGTTTTTTAACCTGCTGCCCACCCTCACTGCGGCTGAGAATGTCGCCCTACCCTTGATGCTTGATGGGCGTGATCCCGACGCATACAGAGCGTGGATTGATGATCTGCTGGCGCTGGTTGGGCTGGCAGATCGCCGCGATCACAGACCACATCAGCTTTCGGGGGGTGAACAACAGCGTGCGGCTGTGGCCCGTGCGCTGGTTATGGAACCGCAGCTTGTGCTGGCTGATGAACCAACCGGGAATCTTGACCGTGCGAGTGGTGAGGGCATTCTACGCGCCCTGCGGCGGGCTTGTGACGAGAAACAGCAAACCATCGTCATGGTGACTCATGACCGTCACGCCGCTGCCTTTGCAGATCGGGTAATTTTCTTTCAGGATGGGCGTATCATGCGCGACCTCGACCTTTCTGGGCAGGCGCAGAAGCGCAGTACACAGGAAATCACTGCGGTTACCACTGAGCTTGGCTTCTGAATTGATGTGCGAGGAGGGAACCGTGAAATCTTTAAACGCACTGGTATGGCGGAGCCTGATCGCCACCCGCACCCGCACCCTGCTCACGCTGTTCGCAGTGGCACTCGGTGCTGCCACCACAATCGCGGTGAGCATGGTCGGGCAGTCGATCCGACGGGGGTTGTTCAAAAATCAGGAAGTTGCCACGATCATGGGTGGGATGGTCAGCTACTTTGATCCAATGCTGAGCTTCGTTGGGTTGATGATCATGCTTGCCGCCGCCTTTTTGGTCTACAATGCCTTCGCCATGTCGGTCACCCACCGCCGCCAGCAGATCGGCGCGCTGCGCACCCTCGGCACGACCCGTGCCCAAATCTGGCGTCTGCTTCTGAGTGAGGCCCTTGTGATCGGACTGATTGGTGCAGGTGTGGGGTTGTTTGGCGGGCTGTTTTTGGGCAAGGTGATGGTGATCGGGATGCAGGCTGTATTGGGCGGCATGATCCCGCTTGAGGAAGCGCCCCCGCTCACCTCGGATGTATTTTTGGCGCTCGTTATGAGCCTGAGTCTGGCGCTGGTCGCCATGCTTTTCCCGGCGCGGCTTGCGATGCGGCTGTCACCCTTGGCCGCCCTCAAAGCGCCCGAATCGGCGCCCATGGAGAAGCAGACGGTTCGCCGCGCCAAGTTTGGACTGGCGCTGGCAATACTGCTGCTGGGAGGATTGGTCGTCGCACCGCCGGGTGTCTGGGTCAAACCGCCGCTCGACTTTCCGCTCACGATTGCGGCGCTTGGACTCTGGTTGGGGGCATTCGTGCTGCTTTTACCAGTTTTGGCAGGGATGGTGGGGCGTCGCGGGCGGCGCCTGTTTGCACGTCATTCTCCGGGTATTGGACGGCTCGTGTCCGACAATATCCAGCGTGGGCAAAGGCGGGTCACACTCACCGTATTTACGCTAGCGCTGGCTGTGCTTGTGATCACCGGTCTGACTGGTTTCATCGGTTTTGTGATGAATGATCTCATGCTCACCACTTGGGCAGGTATGGCGGAGCAGCAGGTATTTTATGCGGGGCGGATCGATGTATCCCAAGGGTGGACGGTAATCCTCAACCAGAAGTTAGAGACGATGATGATGAACGATGCGGAAGTGGATAGTCTGAGCCGTGCCGTAGAGGGAAAAGCCACTGTCACCCTCATGTACTTCGTTATCTCACCGGAGCTTTCGTTCCTCGGTGACGGTTATTTTTCGGTGGCAAGCACCCCCGAAGCATTAATGAAGTTGGGCAGCGCCTTTTATACCTTTAGTGAGGGCGATTGGGAAAGCGCACGCCCCCTTATGGAACAGGGATGCGCCGTCTTGATCACACCCCTTGTTGCTGCCCGGAACGGTGTGACCGTGGGCGATCCCCTTGAGGTTCATCATCAAGCAGGCAGAACCCTCTGTATTGTGGCAGGAATCGGCAGTTCGGCGGCGGGGATCTCCGCTATCAGTACCCCTCACCCTCAGGCTTTCACCAACACAGGTCCGCTCATGGCATTCATTCGACCGATCTTGGGTGCAGACGTGGACGCTTTGCAGGCTAAAATCCGTGCTGCGGTGCCTAACTTGCGGACAAATTCCTTCAGCGTTTACATGGATGCCTTTGCCGATGTGGCGTCGATGCTCACGGCGGGGTTCGATGGGATGCTGCTATTGGCGCTGCTTGCCGCCGGGATGAGTGTGGTCAACACCATGATGATGAGCGTGGTTGAGCGCCAGCACGAACTGGCCCTGCTGCGTGCGGTAGGCGCTACGCGGAGTCAGGTAAGCGCGGTGATCGCGGGCGAGGCGGCGCTCATGGGCTTGATCGGTGGGCTGGCTGGGGCCATTGCCGGGTTAGGCTGCACGGTTGTTTTTGTGGTCACTTATGGGGGCAGTTCCTTTGGGCTGCAACTAGCGCTGTGGCCCGCTGCCCTCCACAATGCAAAAGCCGCATTGGGCGTGGCACTTTTTGGGGTCATTGCCGCGCCGTTGATTGCAGTTGGGGCAGCGTGGCTGCCGGCACGGCACATTTTGAGGGAAAATCCAATCGAAACCCTCGCTGGGCAGTAAAAGCCCAAACAGCGCGTGGATCACTATCGAATAGGACTCTGACGCAGTTGAAACTTGAAGCACCCCTCAAACGCTCTCGGTCAAAACGATTCTGTCGTAGGGGCGAGTCCCGCCTTGTCCGCCACAAGCCCACGCCTGAAAACATACCCTGCCCCCAGTCGTGGCGCATCGCCACCGTCTTTCTGAGCGGCGTTGTACTCCCCCAAAATGAGGGGTTTATCTTCTCCGTGCATCATCCACCAAACTCATGCTGTACACAGGAAAAAATGTATGATATATTCTTCTTTGATAGAGCAATGACTTTGTTGGTGAGAGACTGCATCTCGTGCTTCTGCTTCTCAGTACAATCAGCACTTCTGCATCTTCCTTCCACGTTCGTTGAGTTGCTCTAGGATTTTCCTCTTTTGTACATGCAGGAGTTCTGACATGGGTAAGAAGTTGTACGTCGGCAATTTGCCTTATTCTGCCACCGAAGAGCAGATCCGCACCCTCTTTGCACAGGCAGGTGATGTGGATACTGTTCAGTTGATCACTGACCGTGAGACTGGCCGCGCCAAGGGTTTTGGCTTTGTGGAAATGAACACCGAAGACGGTGCCCGCGAAGCAATCAAGCGCTTTAATGGTTTTGAGATGGGCAGCCGTCCCTTGACTGTTAATGAAGCGCGTCCCCGCGAAGAGCGTCCTCGTGGTGGTGGGTTTGGCGGCGGACGTGATGATCGTCGTAGTGGCGGTGATCGCCGCGATAACAATGGCTACAGCGGCAATCGTCGTCGCTTCTAAGTCGTAACTACGCCCCGTTTGGGGGATAAAAAAGAGGCTCAGAGTATTCTCTGAGCCTCTTTTTATTTGCTGTTAGGAGTTACGCATTTGCCCTCATCCCCCTAGCCCCCTTCTCCAGAGGAAAAGGGGGAAAACGGGGTTTTTGAGGGGGCTTCCACCTCAAACTGTCCCTTTTGATAAATGCGGGGTAAACAAACTCAACTGCGTAAGTCCTATGCTGTGCTGGTACACCCCACAACTGCCGCTTTTTTTAGGGCCATACACCACCCCTCATCACTCCGCACGCCTTCCCCAGACGGAGAAGGGATGCACATAAGGGCGTTCACAATCGCTTCACTGACCCAGAATCAGCGGCAGTCCTTTGGGGGGCGGTGTTTTCCTTGCCCAAGAACCTACTTTTGGGCATCAATCCGACGCTGAAGGTAAGGCATAAAGTACCCCCGATAGCGCTCCTGCAAAGATGGGGTTTTCCAGTCATTCCCCGTCACTTCGCCTCGACAATCGGGCTGTCCGCAAAAGCACTTCATATAAAAGTCAGGATCACCGTCGCTGGTGGCGTAATCAAAGCAGATTTCTTCACCGGGGGCGATATCACGCATGGCGACCAAGGAAATCTGCCCCCGAAGCCCCGCGTTGGGGTTGCAGGAGTGATTCACGCAGTCGGCTACATCATCCACCAAACCGCTGCACAGGTGCAGATTCTCCTCCACCTGAATCGAGCGATCCGCAGCGTATTGGGGCGCATGGTGAAGCTGTTCAGTGGTGATGATCACCCCACCCCATGTGAGGATAAGTTCGCCCTTTGCAATGGGCGCAAGCGCATAGACAGTGTACCCCGCGTGTTCGGTCAGGCGGCGGTCAACTTTGGGGCTGCTCCAAGCGATTCGAGCTGCCCCGGGGCGAGGTACGGACATTTTTACCGATTCCTTTCTTCATCAAATGGTTCAAGGTGGGTGCCAGTATTGGGGGCACCACTCAGACGGCTAATGCGCAGTTCGGCTTTGTCAAGCAGGGATTCACACAGGGCCGTTAGGGTTCGGCCACGTTCGTAGAGCCGAACCGATTCATCAAGGCTTAGGTCACCTTCTTCAAGCTGGGTGATGATCTCGCCTAATTCACGGTATGCCTCTTCAAAATCAAGTTTGGAATCAGAATTGGATTCAGGATTCATCAGTCAGAATCTCCTTCACGGTGGCGTTCACACGCCCCACGCTGAGTTTGATTTCAAGATCGGCACCCGCTGTTACCTGATCGGCACGACTGAGTCGTTTTCCCTGATGGCTTACGATGGCATACCCACGCGCCAGCAGGTGAAGCGGGTTAGAGAGTTCAAGAGCGCGGACGCGCCCTTCAAGCAGGGTACGGCGGCGCAGCATCCCCTGAGTTACCGTTCGGGCAAGCCGTGAGCGTTGATCGTCAAGACGCTGGCGCAGGGTGCGAATATCAGAAGCGGGCGAAAGCAGGCGCAGTTTGTGAACGGAATCCGCAAGCGATTCTCGGTGATGGGTGAGCGCTGTTTGAGCGGCTGTCCTCAGTTGTTCATACACTGCCCGCAGCCCTGCCCGGATCGCCGATACATCCGGAGTCGCAATCTCCGCTGCGGCGGAAGGGGTAGGGGCGCGCACATCCGCAGCACCGTCAACAAGGGTGGTGTCAATCTCGTGTCCGACGCCGGTCACCACAGGGGTTTGTGTGGCTCGAATAGCATAGGCAATACGGGGATCGTTAAAACACCATAAGTCCTCAATGCTGCCCCCACCACGCACCAGCAGAATCACATCCACCCCAACCGAATCGACCCGCTGCAGGGCCTCCACAATTTGCGGGGGGGCGGTTTCGCCCTGAACCGGAGTTGGGCTGAGGATCACCTCACCGAGAGGGTAACGCCGTTGGAGCACATGCAGCACATCCTGAAGGGCCGCACCAGTGGGTGAGGTCACAATCCCGATTCGACGGGGCAGGGGGCGCAGGGAGCGTTTTATCTCCGGACTGAAAATCCCTTCCGCTTCAAGCTGCTGCCACAGGGCCAAAAACTGCGCATGGAGGTCACCCGTCTGGTCAAGGGGGATAAAACGATCACAATAAAGTTGATACTCCCCCTTGGACTCATAGACTGAGATCTTGCCATGTGCCTGCACCCTGTCACCATTCTGGGGCAAGGCCCGCTGGCGGATGGCGTCACTGCGCCACATCACCCCTTTGATCTGGCTTTGGCTGTCCTTCAGGGAGAAGTACACATGCCCGGAATCATGACGCTTAAAATTGGAGACTTCGCCTTCGATCCACACGTCTTGTAAAGCGGGGATCGAGTCCATCAGACGGCGTAAATGAAGGTTGATCTGGGAGACAGAATAACGTTTTTCTTCAGGTGGTTGCATC
>JACSRJ010000051.1 GCA_014879835.1 Anaerolinea sp. | reverse complement strand
CAGCCCCCCAATAAGGCAGCACCCCCGGAACATGCTTGGACGCCCCAGATATTCGCCCACTCCACCAAGGAGGATTGAGAGCGACTCTAACGTCCCTCCGATCTGAAAGATCAACGGGGCAGCCAGCCCAACGCCCACCATCCCGATGATGCCGACACAAAAGAGGATTAAAAATGGGGTTGGCTCCATGATTTGCCCTCACAGGTTATGATTGTTCGCTGGTATCCTATTTTAACATTAACAGGCACAGTCCTGAACAGGAGCAGGCATGAGCATTTATTCCCCGCTACGCCTTGAGCCTTCTTTGCACACTCGGGTTTGGGGTGGGCGCACGCTGGCAAACCGTCTCGGTAAAACCCTGCCTACCGCAGAGCCTTATGGCGAATCATGGGAGATCTATTGGAAAAATACCCTCAAAACTGGGGGATGGGCAGGTAAAACCCTCGGAGAAGTCATCGCTGCTGATCCCCTCGGTATGGTGGGGCGCGCTGATGCCGGGCCGGAGTATCCACTGCTGGTCAAATTCCTCGATTCACACGATTGGCTCTCGGTGCAGGTCCACCCTGATGATGACTGGGCCCAAAAGCTGGAAGGGGAGCCGCGAGGCAAAACGGAATGTTGGTATGTGATCGCTGCTGAACCGGGCGCGCAGATCGCCTATGGCATCTCGGAGCCACTGGACGCCGAGGGATTTCGGCTTGCGGTGCAACAAGGACGGGCCAAAAGCGTAATGCAGTATGTCAACGTCGCACCGGGCGATTTTATTTTTGTGCCGGCCGGTACGATGCACGCCCTCGGCACAGGGCTGCTGATCTATGAGCTTCAGCAAACCAGCGACACCACCTATCGAGTCTATGACTGGGATCGGATGGGGCTGGACGGTAAACCTCGGCCGCTGCATTTGGAGAAAGCACTGGCGGTCACCCGATATGAGGTCAACCCTCCGGCCAAAGTGCCCTACAAGGCGCTCCCCGGACAGGCGCGTGCCCGGTTGATCGAAGGACAGTATTTTGGGCTGGAGAAAATCACCCTTCGGCAGGACTCAGCAGCGCTGGACACAGAGGGACGGCGCGCTCACCTGCTCTCGTGCATTCAGGGCGAGATGCGCATCGAAGGTGCGGCCTTCACACCAGAGCCGCTGCGGTTGGGCGATTCGATCTTCATGCCGGCGGGCATTGGGCAGTACAGTCTACACGGATCGGGCGAAACCCTGCTTGCATGGGCCCGTTGAAATGAGCCGGATGATCTCATCCCGACTGGCCTCATTAATGGTACAATCGAATCAAAGGCTTAACATTGCATTACAAGCGGCAGGGGCAAAGGTGCTGATCATCACTGACAGCCCTTTTGACTCCATGTTACAGTGGGGCACAATTCGTTCCATAGGGTAAGGATTTGAGGCTTAAGGGATGACCGAAGTTAAAGAACACAAGATACGGGTGCTGGTTGCCAAACCGGGATTGGATGGGCATGATCGGGGCGCAAAGGT
The DNA here is from genome assembly GCA_014879835.1 of Anaerolinea sp. GTDB lineage: Bacteria > Chloroflexota > Anaerolineae > Aggregatilineales > UBA2796 > UBA2796. The sequence goes on along the minus strand of JACSRJ010000051.1, from coordinate 4,831 downwards.
TGTCGCCCGTGCCCTGCGTGATGCGGGCATGGAGGTGATCTACACCGGGCTGCGGCAGACCCCAGAAATGGTGGTAGAAGCTGCCCTTCAGGAAGACGTTCAGGTGATCGGACTGAGCATCCTCAGCGGCGCGCATATGGCCCTTGTCCCCCGCATTCTAGAGCTGATGAGAACCAATGGCTTGGACGACGTAAAGGTCTTTGTGGGCGGTATCGTGCCTGATGAAGATGTCACCGCTCTCAAGAATATGGGGGTGAGTGGTGTTTTTGGCCCCGGTGCCAATACCGACGATATTGTGAAATACATTCGTGAATCGGTGAGTGCCCAAGCGTGAGTGACGAGATCGCACCTTCTTTACCCCCCGTTGTGAAGGCGATTCGCAGCAGCCGGCGCGAACTATCCCGGCTGCTCACCCGAATCGAAAACGGAGAGGCGGATAAAGACCTCGCGGCGCTGTTTCCCCTCACAGGCAGCGCCCATATCATCGGTGTCACTGGCGCACCGGGGACGGGCAAAAGCAGTTTGGTGAACGCACTCGCCAAACACTACCGCACCACCGGCCGCACGGTGGGCATTGTGGCCGTGGACCCGACCAGTCCCTTTAGTGGCGGTGCAGTTCTTGGGGATCGCATCCGAATGCGCGATCTAAGCGGCGATCCGGGGGTTTTCATCCGCAGTATGGCCACCAGAGGCAGCCTCGGCGGGCTGGCCCACACCACTGTAGAAGTGGTGAGGGCCCTTGACGCTGCAAGTTTTGAGGTCATCCTGATCGAAACTGTGGGCGCGGGTCAAAGTGAAGTGGAGATCGCCGGGGCGGCCCAGACCACACTGGTGATCGAAGCGCCGGGATTGGGCGATGATGTGCAGGCGATCAAAGCCGGGATTCTGGAGATCGCGGACATTTTGGTGGTTAATAAGGCGGATCGCCCCGGTGCTGAAAGCACCACCCGGGCCCTACGGGCGATGCTTGATCTGGGACACCGCACCGAACGTATCGTCCACCATGGGCAGTTGATGACCGTGCCCGCCGCCAATCCCCGTGTGGATGAGAGCAGCGCATGGCAAACCCCCGTCGCCCAGACGGTGGCCATCAATGGCACGGGGATCGCCGAACTGGCCGAACACATCACCAACCATTTGCGCTACCTTCATCAGAGTGGAACCCTGCAACTGCGCGAACGGGTTCGGATTGAATCTGAAATGACTGATCTGCTTCGTGAGACTTTGCTGATGCGGTTGCTGCACCAAACCGATCCAGCCCATCTCGGGGCATTGGTGGATCAGGTGCAGCTTCGCCGCCTTGATCCGGTTTCCGCCGCTCATCTTTTGATCGATCTGTCTTTTCCGAGGGAGGAGAAGCAGCCATGACCCCTCAACGTGTGCCGGGAACTCGCTTTTTGTACCAACCCGGTGAAGAGACTGAACTGAACAAAATGGTTCCCGGCCAGTATGGCGAGATCAAGCTGATCGCTGGCGACCAATATGCGCCTTTTGCTCAGGAATGCGCCGACTATCTGGGCATTTCGGTATGTGATCACGAAGTTCATAAGTTCACCAACGACAATATCTTCGTCCAGCTCAAACAATCGGTGCGGGGGCAGGACGTTTACCTGATCAAGGGTATGTGCTCGCCCGTGAATGACAGCATCCTTGAAATGCTGATCACCCTTGACGCTCTCAAGCGCGACTCCGCAGGGCGGATCAATGTGGTCATTCCCTATTTTAGCTATGGGCGCAGTGACAAAAAAGATCAACCTCGGGTGCCCATCACGGCACGCCTTCTGGCGGACATCATTCAGGTTGCAGGGGCGGATCGGTACATCGCCATTGATCTGCACGCCGCACAGATTCAGGGGTTCTTCAGCATCCCCGGTGACGCTCTCAATGCGGTCATCCTGATCAGTGATTACTTCCACGACAAAAAGCTGACGGGCGAGATCGAGGGTGGCGTGGTGGTCAGCACCGATCTGGGCTTTGCCAAACGAGGGCGAAACTATGCACAGCGGTTGGGAATGCCCTTGGCAGTGATCGAAAAACGCCGCATTGGGAACCGCGATCAGACGGAGGTCTTGAGTTTGATTGGTGATGTGCGTGGACTCACCGCGATCATCATTGATGATGAATGCGATACGGGAGGCACCATCAAACAGGCAGTGGAGGTAGTTCTAGAGAATGGCGCACGGGATGTATATGTGGCTTTTTCCCATGCCGTGCTCAGTGGCCCCGCGGTGGAGCGTCTGAGCAAACTGAACATCAAAGAGATCGTCACTACCAACACCCTGCCCGTGCCCGAACACAAACGGATGCCCAACATGAAGGTGTTGAGCATCGCGCCGCTGGTTGCGGAGGTTATCCGCCGTGCCCATGAAGGGCGCAGCGTAGGTCAGTTGTTTGATGAGTGATCTGTTCAATGGGGATGCACTTCCGCAAGGTGTTCTTTCTTCAACCGCCAAGTTCTATGAGACTTTCACCATTGAACCCATCTGCCCCACATTTGTCTACAGGGGCAGTTTGAGGGGGGCCACTCAAGACCTCGTTTCCCCCTTCTCCAAGAGAGAAGGGGGCTAGGGGAATGAGGGCAAGTGCACAGATCCCAATCCGCGTTGACGATAGTCTGTGGCTGGATGCGTGATCGTCCAACTGCATCTTTAAAAGGAAGACAAATATTATGATCAAACGTGTAGCAGTCCTTACCAGTGGCGGCGATGCACCCGGTATGAACGCGGCCATTCGGGCCGTGACGAGGGTATCCCTTTCGCAAGGGTGGCAGGTCTTTGGGGTCAAAAATGGCTATCAAGGACTGGTCTCAGGTGATTATGTTCCGCTGGAAGCGCGTACTGTAGGTGGGATCGTGCAGCTTGGGGGGACTTTCTTGGGCAGTGCCCGCAGCCTTGAATTTAAGACCGAAAATGGGCGCAAAAAAGCCCTTGATCATCTTTCCAAAGCGGGCATCGAAGGGCTTTTTGTGATCGGTGGCAACGGCTCCCAAACGGGGGCAAATGTCCTGCATCAGATGGGTTTCCCAGTGAACGGGATTGCCTCCACCATTGACAATGATCTGGTGGGGTCGGACATCACCATTGGGGTAGACACCGCGCTCAACATCGCCCTTGAAGCCATCGATAGACTCAAGGTAACTGCATCTTCACACCGCCGCGCCTTTTTGGTAGAGGTGATGGGCCGTGACTGCGGTTATTTGGCCCTCATGACCGGGATCGGCAGCGGCGCAGAGTCCATCGTGATCCCAGAGGTGGAAATGTCTGCGGAGCAAGTTGCCCAGACCATTCAGGCAGCCTACAAACGGGGCAAATCACACGCTATTGTGGTGGTGGCCGAAGGGGCCAAAAACGAGGTGGACACCCTCTCGGCATTTTTTAAGAACTATAAGACCGATCTGGGCTTTGATTTGCGGGCGATCACACTGGGGCATGTGCAGCGCGGTGGTGCTCCTTACGCCTTTGATCGCACTTTGGCAGCGCGTTTAGGGGCCTCCGCAGTAGAAGCCATGGCCCGAGGGCAGTATGGGGTGCTGGCAGGCTCTAAAGGCGGTGAGATCGTTACCACTCCCCTTGCCGAGATCGCGGGCAAAACCAAGGGCATTGACCCTCGGCTGTTGCAGTTGGCGGATATTTTGTCGCAGTAGTCTGTCTGTGGCTCCCATATTGGAGTAAACCCGATCATGATCGCAGATTCAAAAACCAATGGCTCCGCTCGCCCTGTTGTGCTTCGCACCCACAATCTGGTCAAAGATTTGCCCCTCAGTGGGGAAGTTGTCCATGCAGTGCGCAGCGTTAATCTGGAAATCTACCGTGGTGAGCGCGTGGCCGTAATTGGCCCTTCGGGCAGCGGGAAATCGACCCTGTTGGGTTTGATGGGCGGTCTGGATGCGCCCACCAGCGGCACGGTGGAGATCGACGGGGTAGACATTACCCGACTCTCCGAAGCCCGCCTGACCGAGATTCGGAATGAGAAGATCGGGTTTGTGTTCCAGTTTTTTAATCTGGTGCCCACCTTGACCGCTCTTGAAAACGTGATGCTGCCTTTGGAGTTTGCCCGTCGTCAGCAGTTTAACCCGCGCCAGCGGGCCCGTGAACTGCTTGATCTGTTGGGTCTCAAAGATCGGCTTAACCACCGCCCCTCACAGCTTTCAGGGGGGCAGCAGCAGCGAGTAGCCATTGCCCGCGCCCTCGCCAATAACCCGCCCCTGCTGATGGCTGATGAACCAACCGGGAATCTGGACACCGAATCCGGCAAGATGGTGTTGATGGCCCTTGAAAAAGTGCAGGCGGAGATGGGCACAACGGTCATTGTGGTCACCCATGATCCCCAGATCGCCTCACAAATGGAGCGCATCTTCCGGATTGTTGATGGGCAGCTTGTGAATGAGATAACCGAAGCTGTCACAAGTGCTTAAACGCCGCTGCCCTTCGCGCTGTTCCCCTTTATCCCTTTTTGTCACAATTGCCCAATCAATCAGGCGGCGCGCCTCGCAAGAGGCGCGCCGCTTTTGATTATGCTCCCCTGTGTGCGCGACAAGTTCACATAAGAGACAGTGGGTTGGTGGTCAAAGTCATTCGGGCACAGTATGATGGGCTGCGCGAGGTGGCGAAGGTTTTTGCCCACCACGCCGATCTGAGTGTGGCCCTGACCTTTCAGGTCGAAGGGTTGGTCGATCAGCTTCAGGGCGGCGCGTGGCGGGGCGTGGGCGCGGAGAGCTTCTACGCCGAAATGGTCGAACTTGTCCTGCCTGCCATGCGCAAGTTGGAAGACGCCCTGCAATTCGCCCGCGACAGCACCTTAAAAATCATTGAGATCATGCAGGCGGCAGAAG
>JACSRJ010000174.1 GCA_014879835.1 Anaerolinea sp. | reverse complement strand
GCCCTCTATTTATCGAAAGGGGCAGTTTGAGGGGGAAGCCCCCTCAAGAACCTTATCCCCCCCTTCTCCCGCACGCAGGAGAAGGGGGAAGGGGGATGAGGGTCTTGCCACTCAGCACTCGCTGTAGCCGCATGAATAGCACTTACGGCAGCCTTCCTCGTTGACCACTGAGGCTTCACCGCATTCCGGGCACAAATCCCCAATGGGCATGGGGAGCTGCTGCTGCGGAATCAACTCCTCCTGATCCACATCATATTCAACAGGCTTAACTTCGATGGATTCCGCGTCAATAGTCTCTTCAAGGTATTCCTTCAAGACCTGCGCCACCCCATCAGGCAGACTGCGCACTCGCTGCGCCCCAAAACCGATGGAGCGTTCCCCGCCAATGCCCTCCAACTGCTTGATGATTTCACGCATCCGCTCACGGGGGGGCAGGGGCGAGGCCATACGCAGAATCATCGAGCTAAGCCGTCCAATGGCCTCAGAGACGGCGGCGGTCTCCGAGCCAGCTTTGGAGGTGTGGATGAACAGCTCAAAGGGGTTGCCCTCTCCGTGTCCATTCTCATTGATGGTAATGTAGGTTGCGCCGAGGGGCGTGCCTACCCGGTAGGTGCGTCCAGATAGACGGCGTGGGCGGGGTTTCTTCTTTTCGTAGAAGAGCATGGTTTGCTCCAATTTGGGTTTAGGGGCGGAAACAGACACTTTTTCTGGGGTAGCGACAACGGCAGCAGGTTTCGCCTCAGTGGAGGCGTCCTTGCCTTCCTGTTTGGCTTTGGCGGTGGCATGGGTCTCCAGCACCACCTTCTCACGGCTGCCGGTGACATATACGGTCAGGCCCTTGCAGCCCAGTTTCCAACCTAATTGGTAGGCCTTGGCTACATCCTGCTCAGTGGCACCAGCAGGCGCGTTTACGGTTTTGCTAATTGCGTTATCCACAAAACACTGCATCGCCGCCTGCATCCGAATATGCTCGTCAACACTCACATCGCTGCTGCTCACAAAGGTGTGGCGGATCGACTCAGGCAGGTCGGGCGCACCTTGGCAGGAACCATGTGCGTTCACATACTCCACGATCCGGGTGATCTTTTCCTGACTTAAACCCGCCTTCTGAAGGGCCTGCTCAAACAGGGGGCTGGTGTACTGAAGCTGAAGATCGCGCCCTTTGTCGTTGACGTGGCGAATATAGGCGAGGGCAAAGACCGGTTCACAACCGTACCCCTCGCAGCCAGATACTGTGGCGATAGTCCCGGTCGGCGCGACCGTCAACTGAGCCCCGTTGCGGATGCCGTGTTCCTTGATGCCCTGCACGATCTGGTTCCAATCCAGCGCCGGGCGTCCCCATTGACGTGAGTAGGGGAACAAAGGGGTTGGCGGCGTCCATTTGAGATCATCGGGATCGTAGATACTGCCTTTGATCGCTGGGAAAGCGCCGCGCTCCTGTGCCAGTTCAATGCTGGTGCGCATGGCATGATAACGTAGGAACTCCGTCACCTGTCCGGCGAACTCCTGCCCTTCCTCACTGCCATAACGTACCGCCATCCGGTACATCAGGTCGGCCAGCCCCATGATGCCCAAGCCGATACGGCGTACCCGGTGTGCGGCTTCGGCAAGTTGAGGCACTGAAGGCACATAGGCATTGGCCGTGACCACATCATCCAAGAAGCGGGTAGAGGTCTCGATCCACTGCTTAAAGGTGTCCCAATCCGGCTGTCCGTCCTTGATCGGAAGCTGCGCAAGGTTAATACTGCCGAGGCAGCAGTTTTCGAAAGGCCCAAGGTACTGCTCGCCACACGGGTTCGTTGACTCCAGCTCGTAGAGGTGTGGCACGGGGTTGGCGCGGTTTGCTGCGTCAAGGAACAGTACCCCCGGTTCGCCGTTGTGATGGGCATGTTTCACGATCAGGTCGAAGATTTCGCGGGCGCGCACTGTCTCCCACACTTTGCCGTCATGGGGGTTGATCAGGTCAAAGGGGGCGTCCGCTTCTACTGCCTTCATGAAGTCATCGGTGATCCCTACCGAGATGTTGAAGTTGGTAATGTGACTCTCGTTGGTTTTGGAGGTGATGAACTCCCGAATATCGGGATGATCCACCTTCAAAACGGCCATATTTGCGCCCCGCCGTGAATTGTGAGTCACCATACCGTTGGCAAGGTAGGTGTGGTTATCATAGACTTCTAGGTCTAGGGTGAGCGCTTCCCCAGCGGACTCAACCGAGGTGACCTCCACGAACCACAGATCGTTAATGGGCCGTGTTTCTTGGGCGAACTCTGGATACTGTTCGCTCAAATGGGCATACCCAGATCGGGTCAACTGGCGCTCACCGCGAGTGTACCGCAGCAGTTGTTTGCGCAGAGAGGGTGAGGTTGCCCGGAAGTTTTTGCCTGTCCCTCGGTGACGAGCATCGATCTGGGCCAGTTGGGTTGCCGCAAGCACCGGCTCTACCCAATAAGCCGCTTGAGGCAGAGCATAACTGGTCTCTCGCCCTAAATCCGGGGCGAAATTCATGCATTCCTGAAACCGGGAACGCGAATCACAACCAATGTGGGTTCGCCATGCTTCCAGACCCACAAACGAATGAATCCGAAGCTGCCAGATGGGTTTATCCCCAAAGTGATTTTCCCCTAATGGCTGCTGGCGAATGGTGGTGGGGCAGCCCAAGCCGATCAACAGCGCGGACGCCTCTCGGATCAGTCTTTCGGAGGTAGAGACCAACATGGGATAATGGTGCGAAAGGGCGCCATCGGCCTCAAACAAGCCGCGCAAGAATGCCCCCACAACTTCAGGCGGACTCTGGCGGATTAACTGTGGAATCTGGGCTTTTGCACTCCGCTTTTTGGCCAAGCCATTGAGGCTCAAAAAGTCCTTCAGCGCCCGATTATCGATCACAAAGGTCATGGAGGCGTCATCGGGTTTCTGCTGGCGATTGATGGTGATCTGTTCCCCCAAAATGCGCTTCAGCAGTTGAGGCAGTGCTTCCATGAGGTAGCTGGAGTGGGCAACGGTGATCCCCACCCGATGATCAGCTTCACCTGATGCCACAAAACCATCACCGTACAACAGCCCTAACAAGAAGGCCAATTCCTCATCCAAAATCGAGGGTAGGATGGGTATAAACTGGTTGCCGTGATGTTTCTCCGGTTGACGCAGGGGTTGAAACTCACCCCGGTGCTGCCCCAATTTAACAAGGATAGAATCACCGGGCTGCAATTCATCCAGCCGACGCCATACCCCACCCTGTTGGCTCATCACTTTGACTTTGTGGTTGGGGGTTCCGGTGAGGCTTAACCCTTCGGCGGTACGGACTCGCAGCACTGGCGCAACCCCATGATTAAAAGCGGCATTCGACTGCCGATCCCCTTCATCTGTGGCCACGGTAAGGGTGTGTTCCTGCCATCCCACCTCAGCATGAGTGACGATCTCATCCAGACGGAGCGTGCCTTTGTGGGTAAAAACGAGGGTATCTGGGGTCAAACACCCGCCCTGAGCGATCTCCCCAAAGGCCTGATCGTAGACCCGCAAGAAGCCTACCGGGCCAGTGGCCTCGCCCCGGCTGCTGTTGACCAGCGCACCTTTAGGACGCAGACGCGAAAAAGCAAAACCGTTGCCCCCGCCCGTTTGTTGAATCAGGGCAGCGTTGCGCAGAGTCTGGAAGATACCGCTCTCGCTCCGCCCCATGTCGTCGTCGATGGCCAATACGAAACAAGCGGCCAATTGGCCCAGCGGGGTGCCAGCCCCAGTGAAGGTAGGGCTGTTGGGGAAAAAGCGCAGTCCGGTGAGCAGTTCGTAATAGCTACGGGCCGCGGTGAGCACATCCCCGCCGAGTTCATCCTCCGCAAGGGCCACATAATAGGCCACCCGCCAGAACATCTCCGCTTCGGTTTCCGCAGGTTTGCCATCTTTACCCCGCCGCAAATAACGTTTTTGCAGGACGGTGCGGGCATTCTCCGATAGCTGTATGGGCTGCTCCCGAAGATCGTCAGGGATCGGCACTGGAGGAAGCTGGTTGGTTCCAGGCAACGTCGAACTCACCTTGGCGATACGCATGGCAAAAAGTCTCCCGGCTGAGCCAGTTAAACTAGATTGTGGTCACACAAAAGGGGTACTTTTTAAGCACCCTCACCCGCTTATTGAGCAGTTTGCTGCGTCTGGGAAACGCGCTTGCCGCTCACCGCCGAGTCTTGCGACTCTTGGAGAAAGGTATGGACGCAGTTCGCGCCGCTACCCGCCTCCGTTGTGAAGCATCTGGCGTTTTTTGCGACGGCTTTGGTTCCGCAACCACAGTCGTCACGTCAGATGATCCATCTTGTTTAGGGATCGGGTGGTTTGGATCGGTATATCCCTGCTGTTCTGCAAGGAGTTTATCGATCTCCGCCCGAACACTGAGCAGATTATCCAGCCCCATATACACAATCGCATACCGGATGTAGGCGATAGGATCGAGGGCTTTTAGACCGGTGATCACCAGATCACCCACCACTCGGCTGGAAATTTCTGGGCGACCTACTGCAAACAGATGGCGCTCAATATCTTCCACCAACCGATCAACCACTGCCGCCGGAATGGGGCGCTTGGCACAGGCATTCCAAATACCCCGCTTCAGCTTCTCCCGATCAAACTCCTCCCGGTTGCCGTTGGCTTTGATCAGCACCGGGGTCATGCCCATAGGCCGCTCATAGGTGGTAAAGCGCTCATGGCAGCGCTGGCACTCCCGCCGCCGCCGGATACCGTTTTTGATGTCGGTGGTATCCAGCACTTTAAGTTCGGTGCTGCCGCAGTATGGGCACAACATCGTTCATTAGCCTATCGGGTTAAAACTGGTTTCCCCATCCCATGCGATTCTAACTTTGTTCATTTAGTTGTTAATACCCCCACAGGTGGCGGTACGTCTCTTGAACACCCTACCTGTGGTACTGCATGGGACTATAATGTAACATAGGATCGCTCCCAATTCAAGTGGTTTAGCCGTTTCTTTTGCGTTTGAAAATCGTTTGAGAACTGTCCTACCCTGAATCGCAGAATTTAACAAGGGGGCATACATTGAGATCAAATAAAGGAAGGTTAAGGATTTAGATACTTCGCAAAGATCGGATAAAACGAGGGAAGGTCACAGACCCATGAGGTGTTAAGGGTGGTTTAAAGGTTTTAAAGTTCTAACTTACCAGAACGGGTGTTTTTCAAACATTTTTCGACCATTTGTGCGGCATTTTAGGATCGAACAGATGGCCGGAGGTGATCAACCAAAAATAAATTAAAAAAGTTGGAAAATGGTCTGAATGCTGAAGATCAGCGCATCGTCGTTTGAAATATTAAAGTAATGAACAAATAACAATATTAGCTCACAAAAAAAGATTAATATCAAGCCAATAGAATATGCAGGGAATCCCCTTTTTCCTTACATAGACACAATTTAGAGACCGGTTGAAAAGAACGCCTGCGCGTTTCGACCTCATCCCCCTACGCCCCCTTCGCCCCGCGAAGCGTGGGCGAAGGGGGGATTCGACTCTTGAGGGGTAGACCCCTCAAACGCCCCAACAACCTTCCCCTTGAGGTAAATACCCCCATCTTCTGCCTCTTTCCTCGCCGCGAAGCGGCGGTCTGGAGCAGGTACCACGCAGTGGTCGAGGGGTGAGGGCTGCCAACCAATCATAGCATTCAGGCTCACCCTCTCAGACTATCCAGAAAGCAAGAGGAAGGCGCTTTATCCTCCACCCGCAAGCAAGTCGGTGATCGAGAAGTAGTACAGGATCGGCCCTGAGCCCACAAAAAGGTTCTCACCATTCACAAATATGCCCGACAAATTCCGGAAAGCAGCCGTATCACGTGCCCGCAACCGCATTCGGAATGCGCCTGAAAGGGTCACCTGAAAGATCGACTGATCAGCGGGATCAAGGATATAGATCGCGGGCAGGGGTGAATCGGAGTCGAGGTACATGGCTGCGCCGCTGCGGGGTGAGCCGCCCTCTGGCATGGCAGAGTAGGCAAATGCCTGCTCCTCGCCTGCGTTGTATTTGCCAAGGGTACCATCCGCAAACAGCACATACATATTGCCCGCGCTGTCGATGGCAATATCCACCGCGACTGAGAGATCAGGACGGGGATCGTTCTCAAAGTACTGCTCAGGTGGGTTAGGGTAACTGTTACCTACTGGGCGATAACGCCAGATTTGATTTTCTTTAGGGTCAAGCAGGTAGAGGTTGCCCCGCCACACATAAATCGCATTGGGTTCGCCCCACAGATCGGCCCCAGCGAGACGCTGCGAGGTGGCAGGTGCAAAAGTGGGTGAGTATGTGACAAGGATTCCCTGCGTATCAAGTGCTGCCAACACATTGTTGCTGTCTCTTATACACATCTCCGAGCCCACGAGA
>JACSRJ010000098.1 GCA_014879835.1 Anaerolinea sp. | reverse complement strand
AAGTTACCTCAAGGGGGGGTACAGCAAAGAGACCGCGGCCCGTCTGCGGGCCGAGAAGTTTGATCGGGCAGCCCTTGGGGCGCGGGGTTTCCCCTACGAAAAGCTCGATCAGCTCACCATTGAACTGCTTCTGGGCGTTCGTTAAGGGCTGATGGTTGAGGGGGATGAGAGGTATCTGGTCTCATCCCCCCTTTCCTCTCTTCTCCATCAGAGAAGGGGGAATCAGATTCTTGAAGGGGCTTCCCTTTCAGGCTTCGCCATTGGTTCAATACTCCCCCTATTGGTCCGTTTAAGCGGGAATTCTTCTCAAGTGTTCTTTCTTCACTTTGCCGTATTCGGTAGTAGGGGCGGACACCGAGAGACGGTTGGGGATGAGAGCAACAGTGCCAGAGCTTTTATCTGCCTTCAAAACCCCTTCAATACACCTGCAATTTTTGAGATTTTTGAGTACAATTAGGGACGATCAGAACAGATATTCAATCTCAGGCAGGTGATACGAATGAGAGTTTCCGTCCTGCAAGAAAATCTCGCTAAAGGACTAGCGACAGCGGCGCGTGCAGTCCCCTCGCGCCCCACAATGCCGATTCTGGCCAACGTGCTGCTCGCCACTGAAGATGGGCGGTTACAGATCTCCGGCAACAACCTTGAACTCGGTATCACGGCGCGTGTGGGCGCTAAAGTTGACGATGACGGGGCGATCACCGTTCCCGCCCGAACTCTGCTGGAACTGGTCAACACCTTGCCTCCGGAACGGGTTGATCTTGAAGTCGATGAACGCACCCATACCCTCACGGTGATTTGCAAGGGCACGGTGACAACCATCAAGGGGATCTCCGCCGAAGAGTTCCCCAGTGTTCCGGTGGCGGACACGGATACCGGCGTAGAGATCGCCGCACCCACCTTCCAGAGCATGATTGATCAGGTCGTTTTTGCCGCTGCGCGGGATGATAATCGCCCTGTATTGATGGGTGTACTGGTACGCTTTAACGCTGAACATGCCTCGATTGTGGCCGCGGATGGCTACCGTATGTCGATGCGCACGGCGGATTTAGAACGCCCCGTAGCCAAGCCGATCTCAGTGGTGATACCGGCGCGCACCATGGCCGAACTGAGCAAGATCATTGGTAGTTCAACAGAGAGTATGTATATCTCGGTTGCTCCCGGTCGTAACCAGATCATGTTCTTTGTGAACCAAACGGATGTGGTCTCACAGTTGATTGATGGCAAGTTCCCGGATGTGGAAGCGCTCATCCCCAAAGCCTCCAACACCCGCACCACCCTGCGCACTACTGATCTGCTGGGGGTGTGCCGTCGCGCTGAGATCTTCGCCCGCGAGGCCAACAATACCATGCGCCTCAAGATCGAACCGGGATCAGGCGGCGCGGGCACACTGTTGATCCGCTCCGAAGCGCAAGAACAAGGCACAAACGAAGATCGGATCGAGGGTTTGGTGAACGGCCCCGGTCTGGAAATTTCCTTTAATGTGCGCTACCTGATCGATGTTTTAGGGGTCATGGATACAGAGCAGATCGTTCTGGAGACCAATACCCCTGCGAACCCCGGTCTCATCAAACCTGAAGGGCGTCAAGACTTCACCTATGTGGTCATGCCCATGAGCACCCGCTGAAAAGGGTGAAAGTCGTCCTATTTTCCATCTCTTGCCTTTGTGCCTCATTGTTTGAGAGTCAAGGCAAGGGCTGGACTCATCCTCGCCAATGTCAGAAATTGTTCACACTTGATCCTCGTTTCTGAGGCCGTGCTAGAATCGTTGGGTGTGTTCGCTTTTGAATCTGCCCAGTGTTCGCGGCTGTGAGTGTTTATGCAACCCAGATCGATCACCTTTCGCACTGCGATATGCGAACTGCTTATCATTGCAGCAGCGGTATGGTTCTCCACCAGCATTCTTCAGGACTGGAGTCCGAATCAGTCCATTCGAGGCACTGAGTACTCCTACCTTGTGGGGAGTGGCGCAGTGGCTCAGCGGATGCTCCAGCAAACCGGAGCCCTGTCCTTGTGGAATCCCCTCATGGGATGGGGCGAACCCCTCCTTGAAAATCCCTTTTCGTATGTCCTCAACCCGCTCATGTTTTTCCCCATATTGGCGTGGGGAGCAGTTCAGGGTGGCAAGATCATGGTGCTGCTGCACCTGATCCTGATGGGCATTGGCGGGTGGGCCTTAGGGCACACCCTTGGGTTAAGAAGCGGGGGACGCCTGCTGCTGGGTCTGCTTTTGGGGCTAAGCGGCAGTGTGGCGGGGGCGGTAGGCGAAGGATTCCTTCAGATGGGGTTGAGCCAGACCTACATCCCATGGGTGATGCTGGGACTCATTGGGGTTCTGTATCAGGGCAAACGTTGGCACACAGGCGTGTTGGTGGTCGCCAGTGCTTTGATGATCTTTACGGGCACGTTTTGGTACATTCTGCCTGTAGGGATCAGTGCTGCGCTGCTATGTCTTTTTGCAGTGATGAACCTCCATTGGACAACCGAACGGTCTCTTAGGTTTACCCTCAACCGTGAGCGGCTTCAGCGCTTGGGGTGGGCGCTTTTGTTCACCCTGCTGCTGATCGCGGTGCGACTGCTGCCTCAGATCGCCAACTACGGGCTGATTAATCACCCCACCGAGCTGCTCTTGCAGCAGCATGATCTGGGTACAACCCTCAACCGTTACTTCTCCTCATATCTATCCACAGCCGATCAGACCGCAGCACCCATTTATTATCACTATATTCTCCCCATCCTGTTTGTGATGCTGCTGATCCTTTACCGAGTCGCTACCCTGCGATTCCCTCGGTATGTTCACACTGTCGAATGGCGGGTGATCGTGCCGGCGGCGCTGATCATTCTGTTGGTCACGGTCTGGGCTCAAGAACGCACCCCATTCCTCGAAATCTTATATCAGTTTGCACCTTTTACCCAGCAGTGGCGCTTTGTTGGGCGTATGATGGCGGTGGGCAGCTTCTGGTTGGCTGTGGCCGGGGCGATCTGGTTTGACCGCGCCCTTCAATATTATGGGGAGGCCTTGCAAACGACCCCTCGTGAGGACCCGTGGGGTAGGGCGCTGGTCGTGCTCAATCTGGGCGCGTTGTGTTTGGGTGGTTTCTTGGCAGTTCAGGATGTGAGCTTCAATTACCAGCGGGTGGCAGGCGTCAAAAGTACTGACTCCCGTGAACGCCCCGCACTGGAGTACCTTCGGCTGCTCCATCCCACCGATCTCGTGATGGTGCGCCCCCCCAGCTTTTTTGATTATCTGCCCTTTTATGAGTTGGGCATTCGCACGACCTTCGGCAATCCAGATTATCGTCCGCTAGGGCTTCCTGCGACTATCGGACAGAATGTGCGCCTGAGCGAATGGCCTGAGTATGCAGTGGCTATCGATGAGGGTGTGCGCGGTGGGTTGGCCAAATTGGGGTATGCGCCTGTGCCCGGCACCCCGCGTGAGTTTGGGGTGGATAACCTCTTTAGGCACCCCGATAAAGTACCTTACGCCTTCCGGGTAGGCCCAGATGTCCTTCAAGGCGGGCGGATCGAACTGAGTGGGCACAATGTCCTGCCCGTTGACGCTTATTTTCATGGGTTTGACGATATTGAAGTTCATGTGCAGGGTTATCAACCGGGTGAGGTGCTGGTCATTTCTGAGACCGCCTATCCCGGGTGGAGCGTAACCATCAATGGACTGCCCGCACCGGTGGAATCCTTTGCAGGATTGTTTCTAGGTGTACGTCTGCCCGAAGATGGTGCGCCCGCCCAAGTTTTGTTTGTTTATGATCCCCCCTTGCTCAAACTCGGCGGACTAATCTCGCTTTTGGCGGCATTTCTGCTTGGGGGGTTTCTGCTTCGAGCAGAGCGCTACGTGATCGTCCTTGCAGTCATCAAAAGCAGCCTTGAGCAGAGGGTTATTGTGGAAACGCCTCCTCTTCGTTATCAACTGAAGCCGCTCACCCTATTTAACGCAGTCGGTGAAATTGGTTTGATCCTCATCTGCGCTTTCATTTTCTCCAGTCACCTTCAAAACTGGTCACCTGATATTGTGTACGGAGGGCGCGATTATCACTCAGCAATGCACCAGAACTCGCTGATGTGGGAAGTTTTCCGCACCAGTGGGCGGATTACCACATGGGATCCGTTCATTGGCTGGGGTGAGCCAATGCTCGAAAACTTCGCTTCTCAAGCGCTGAATCCCCTATTGATTTTCCCAGTGCTGACGCTGGGCCCGGTGCAGGGGGGCAAAGTTGCGCTGTTTTTGGCAATCATTGGGCTAGGCTTGGGGGGCTGGCTGCTGGGGCGTGTTTTGCGGCTTAGTTGGGCAGGGCGTATTCTCGCGGGATTGCTTTTTGTGGCTAATGGGAGCATTGTCACCCAGTTCGGGAACGGCTTTACTCATTTGGCCTTTGGGCAGCTTCCCATTCCCTTTGCGCTTGCGGGGTTGATTGGGACGCTGTACTTACGGCGGCGCTGGTGCATCGTGATGCTGGCTTTGAGCGCTGCTTTTATGCCTTATGCAGGCGGGATGTGGTATGCCCTACCCACTGCAATCATCTCGGCCGGAGTGGCAGCCTTTGCCTTGGTGCGCTGGGATTCCAAGACCCGACAAGTCAGCCTCCACCCATATATGGTACAGCGTTTGGTTGTGGCTTCGGTAATTGCGGTTGGTTTATATACCATCGAAATCCTGCCTTTGCAGCACTGGTTAACCTATCACCCCAACAACTGGGCTACGCCCGGTTCGTCTTTTGGGGAGATGCTCATGACCTATTTTTCGCCCACCACCCCACAGGCAGCCTTCAGTGATAGTTGGATCAACTACCACTATGTAATTCCATTGGCGGTGGTGATCGGGATCGTCATCCTGCGTCTGCTGCTCTATCGGCCTGTGGATGACTCCCGCCGGGGAGTCGCACGGGTGCTGATTCCGCTAATGGGTTTGATCATCTTCTTCACCCTGTGGGCGATGGGTGATGTGCCCTTGGTGCGCAACATCTACAAGGCAATCCCGATCTTGGAGGACTGGAAAAACTCCGGACGTATAGGGGCGGCCGCAACACCGCTGATCATCATGTTCGCCGCGATCTGGTTTGACGACATCGTTTTTATCTTATCCAAGATGGCCCAAGGCGTGCGTTTTTCGGTCGCCAGTAATCACTTCTTGGCATGGTGGAAAGAGCGTCCCATTGCGCTCATTCGGAGCTTTGCCCGCCCCCTTTTGGTGATCGTCCTGATCGGAACTTTTGTAGGGGCTCTTGATGCGCTGAGCAACTGGAAACGGTTGGTGTACATCATGGGTTCAAATGAATATGGTATGGATGAATATGATGGTTTAAATTACCTGCGCTCAATCAAACCGAGCGAGTTCATTTCGGCACTCACACAAGGCTGGACAACGCATTTGGGTTTTGTGACCAATCGTGCCCGTACCACCCACGGTGACGCTACCATCTTTGTGATGGGAATGCCCTCCACGATTGGGTTTGATTCGTCCATGCAGGAATCACCTGAATATGCCGTTGGGGGTGTGTGGAACTTCACCAACTGGCTTCAGGGTAATGGCTATATCCCCTTTGAGGATTCGCCCCAAATGGAGGATCGTCCAACCGCATGGTACAACCCCGAATCGCCGCCTTATGCCTTCAGCGTGGATCGGGCCCTGCTCACCGACCGGGGATGGGAACCCCTGCGCCGAAAGGATGTGAGCGCTGTGACTTACTTCCACCGGATCAATCAAGTGGAAGTGCAGCTCGAAGCACCTTATCCGGATCATACAGTAGTGGTGATCACAGAGACCGCTTATCCCGGCTGGAACGTGACCGTTGATGGGCAAAGCGCCAAGATCGAATCGGTGGGTGGACGATTGGCAGTCCTGATGCCCCCACGTACAGAGCCGGGGACAGTGCGAGTCGTCTTTGACTATCGTCCGCCAATGCTCTATTTAGGTGGGTATATAGTGATGTTAACTGCATTCCTGAGCATCCTTTACCTGCTCAAGATCGACAGGCGTATTCCCCAGAGCTGGCGTGAAAAAGCATCGGCAACTGCGGAGAAGGTGAGCGCCAAGGTGATCAAGGTCATGAGTACGCCTGATCTGCTCAATCTTGATCCCGAAGGTCCAGAGCGCAAACTTCTGCCTGCCCCACGTATAGGAGCTTTACCCGCCCCGTCCGTGCCGGAGGATGCCCGGACCAATGGCAATGGTACTGAAAAAGCTGCGGAAAACGAGATCACTATCCATCCGGAATGACCACACCTGAGAGTCCGTTTGAAAAGGGTAGGACTTACGAAGATTGAACCTCTTTACCCCCTGTTTATCGAAAGGGACAGTTTGAGGGGGAAGCCCCCCCAAGAACCTTATTCCCCCCTTCTCCAGCTTGGAGACGGGCACCGCGAAGCGGTCGTACAGGGGGGATGA
>JACSRJ010000052.1 GCA_014879835.1 Anaerolinea sp. | reverse complement strand
GGCTTGCAGTAGGCGTCAAAGTTGGGGTAAAGGTTGCGCTTGGTGCCAAGGTGGGCGTTTGGGTATGGGTGGGTGTCAAGGTCGGGATGGGAGTCACTGCGCCCATCAAATTGCAGGCGCACAGGGCAAAAGCGACGATACCCAACCCCAATAACCTCAAACGCATCAGTCTCATGATCATGCTATGTCCTCAATTACCAGCGCACAGGAGCACTGAAGGCTGCGATATGGTGAACGGATTCAAAGTTGGGCATTCAAGGGGCCGAAGGCGTATCTGACCGCACAGGAGATGCCTCCACTGGATTGGACGTGTGGCCCACAAGGCTCACTTGCTCCGACTGCCCGATGAGGGGGGTGGAATCAGGAGGCAAAGGGGCAGGTATAGGCGGCGGTGCAAGCGCAGGTTGAATCCGAATGTAATTTTTGACCTCACGTTTGAACAAAAACATCCATGTCAGACACGCACCGATCAAGGTGATTTCGAGGGTCACAAAATTGAATACCCGAATCAGCGCCAGAAGTACAAACAAGACACACAAAGCCCCAAAAATGCGCGAGGTGGCTTTAAAGTCGATTGACAGAACGGGCACTACCGCGGTTACCGTAAACATCAGGATCACGATCAAAGCGACCATACCATTTGCGGCGATTTGGTGCAGAATATCGCTGGCAAGGCTGACTGAACTGGGGAACATCCCAATCCCACTCACGCAGAAACAAATGGTGCACAGCATAATCTGGAGCAGTCGGTAGTTTTGATCCGGGAAGCGCCCTTTATCTTTTAGTACCCGAAATTCGTTGATCACATCCACCGCCACGGCCAGAAGCAGCATTCCACCGAGGATCAGTCCGATGTTAAAGAACATCGCGGCATTGTCATCGTGGCCCAAAAAGCTGAGTGAATTTTGCCACCAGCGGGTATTGGTCGAAGTGACCGCCGCAACAGCCATCCCAACGACAATCACCGCTACGGCCAACCCAAAAATCTGCTGGCTTTTGAGGGTCACCACCCAGTAGGCAATCCAGAAAGCAAGGACAGCGCTGTATGCGCCTGCCAGAAGGATTACCGAAAAACGGGTCAGCGCGACACCGGCAAAAATCAGGTCAAATAAGTACGTGCCGACCACACTCAAACCCATGAGCAGCAACCCTACCGTAACCGCCACACTGATCCTGCCGATCAGGTTTCGCTGCACCGCAGCCGCAGCCCGTTCAATAGGACTGAGAGACTCGTCATAAGCTACCAATTGACGATACCCCAGAACGGTCACAAACATCCCGTCAAGCAGGGTTAACAGGATCAGAATCACGGCGATACTGCGCGAGCTATCCGCATTCACAAAAGGGACAGGGTCAGTACCTTGGGTGTTATAGACCCCAAAGCCCAAACCGATCAAGCCGGCGACGCGAGAGGTCACAAAGGACAGACGCAGCCGACGCTGCTGCCATGTTTGTGGTGGGTTAGAGGTGTTGGCATCCGCAGTCAAGTGATTGCTCCCGGTTATTTGGGTTCGCTTCGACCCCAGTAGAGATGTTCCCAGATTCTCAAATCGGTGGTGCGGATCTTCATGGCTAGATCAGCAGCAAGGTTACGCATCAAACGGTACCCCAATTGCGGGTAGGTCTCACACAGCAGCATCAACTTTTCGCGGGGGATGACGATCAAGCGAGTATCATGGTGAACGGCCCGCGCCCCTGCTGAGCGTACCCCCTCGTCAACGAGGGCCACTTCCCCAAAGGACTGTCCACGGCGCAAGGTGGCCACTTTGTAGGGTTCGCCGCTGCCTTTGCCGGTTGATGCTGGATCGATCTCGATATCCACCTCCCCCTCGGCGATCACAAAAAGCTCGCGTCCGGCGGTACGTTCTTTAACGATGACTGCACCTTGCTCATAGCGGCGCTCTTCCGCGATGGATGCAATCAACTCGATCTGGGTATTGGTCAGCTCATAAAAGATGTCAGCGGTTTTGAGCATCGAGCTGATTGCCATTTTGACCTCCTCAAATATGGGTACAATGTTGCAATGAGTCCGGATGGTGGGCGTCCTTCTACGACGCCTATCCCCTGCTGATTGTATCACGGACTGGTGGAGTGTCACGGATCATGGCTTCTCTCTCACGTCGCGCCAAGGGAAAACGGGGTGAAGACCTTGCAGCCCAAGCGCTCACCCAAATGGGTTATCAGATCAGGGTACGCAACTGGCGTTGTGCGCTGGGAGAGATCGATTTAATCGCCCAGAAGGGGGATGATCTGGTTTTGATTGAGGTTAGGGCACGCAGTGAGGGTACAGACACAGCTCTTGAGACTTTTAGTGCCCGAAAACGTGCGCGGATGTTGGCTCTTGCTGAGGCTTATTTGGATTCCTGTGAGTCTCCTCCAGCCTCAATTCGGATCGATGTGGTGGTAGTTGATCTCCGTTCCGGCGCGGTAGAGGTGATTGAACATGCCCTCGGTTGGTGAGTTGATCCCGGTGGTGTTGATCACCGGCCCGACGGGCATTGGAAAAACGGCACTTGCAGTGTGGTTGGGGTCCTATCTGCCGGTAGAGATTGTCAGCGCCGACAGCCGCCAGATTTACCGGTACATGGATATTGCTACAGCCAAACCAAATGCTGCTGAACGAGCCGCTGTGCGTCATCACCTCATTGATATTGTTGAGCCTGATCAAGTGCTTTCGCTGGCAGGTTATCAAAGACTGGCCAATGCGGCCATTCAGGATATTCACAACCGGGGCAAACTGCCCCTTCTGGTGGGTGGCACTGGTCAGTACCTCACCGCGGTGATGGAAGGTTGGAGCGCGCCTGAAGTCCCCCCGAACCCGGAACTGCGGGCCGAACTGGAGGCTCAAGCCGCTGCTGAAGGCGGGCCCGAAGCCCTGTTTGAGCGCCTGCGTGAACTTGATCCTGAGGCTGCAAGTTGGATTGACCCACGTAATCTACGGCGGGTGATCCGGGCTATCGAAGTGTGTTTGATCAGCGGGCGAAAATTCAGCGCTCAGCGCACCAAAACCCCACCTCCTTATCAATTCCTTAAACTGGCTCTCACGGAGGGCCGAGAAATATTGTATACTCGCCTCGATGCACGAATTGATCAGATGATCGCGGGGGGGCTGCTGGACGAAGTGCGCACCCTGCATGAGCGGGGCTATGGGTGGGGGCTGCCTTCGATGAGCGGCTTGGGTTATGCCCAATTAGGAGCCTTTGTGCGCGGTGAGCAGCCACTTTCAGAAGCCATAAACGCCTTTAAACGTGACACCCATGCGTTTGTGCGCCGTCAATATACATGGTTCCGCCGTTATCAGGGGCTGGTCTGGTTTGAAAATGCCGATCCTCACCTGATCCTCAAGACCATCCGTGCAGGATTATCCGGTTTCTGAGAAAAGCAGTTCTGTATGCAAGAAATTGTGGTCACTGGTTCAATCGCCTACGATTACCTGATGCGCTTTCCGGGCAAGTTCCGGGAGCAGCTTTTGCTGGACAAACTCGACACGATCAGCATCAGCTTTTTGGTTGATGATATGGCCCGTCATTGGGGCGGCTCTGGGGCAAATGTCGCTTACAATCTGGCCATGCTTGGCTATCGCCCTCGATTGATGGGCACAGCGGGGAGAGACTTCTCCGATTACCGCGATTGGCTCGAAAAAAATGGGGTGGATACCAGCGCGGTGGTGGTGATCGATCAGGTTTTTACTGCATCATTTTTTGCCAACACTGACGAAGAAAACAACCAGATCGCCTCGTTTTACGGGGGCGCGATGAGTTACGCCCGTAAATATACCCTTGCCCAGACTGTACCGACCAAACCCGACTATGTGATCATCTCCCCCAATGATCCAGTGGCTATGGCACAGTTGGTTGAGGAGTGTGTACAGCGAAACATCCCCTTCATGTACGATCCCAGCCAGCAGATCCCCCGTTTGGACGCGGATACGCTGCGTCGTGGGGTGGAAAACTGCCACGCACTCGCGGTCAACGAGTACGAATGGAGTATGCTCAGCCGCAAAGTGGGCATTTCTGAGGCGGACATCACCAACAAGGGTAAAGTGCTGGTGCGCACGCTGGGCAAAAACGGCGCAGAGATTTTTGCGGCCGGGCAGCACTATCCGATTCCGGTTTACCCCACCGATCAGATTGTTGACCCCACCGGCGTCGGTGATGCTTTCCGGGCAGGGCTGTTGTGCGGTATGGCCTTTGATTGGCCGTGGGATGTGACTGGGCGAGCGGCTTCACTATGCGCGGCCTATGCACTGGAGCAGGTAGGCACCCAGAATCACCGCTTTACCCCGCAGGAATTTGTGAATCGCTACCGGGTTGCTTTTGATGACCGGGGCGTTTTGGATATGTTCCGGCTGTAAGACGCCGTCTGCTCACCATTTTTTGAGGGTTACCCACTTACCCTCATGCCTCTCCCCCTGACCGCTGCGTGGTGCGCAACCTCAGCGCAAAGGGGGCAAAATCGATTCAATTGCGCAAACCTCATGGGGGTGCTCCCACTTCCATCTCACCTTCGTACCCCAGATCAGTGTTGAGATCAGTTTTCAGAACAATCCCCAGTTTCCGACTATAATCAGAGCATACGCCTAACAAACAATTGTTATCACGAATACCTGATCGAGAGGTTTGGACTGCCACAGACAGTATGGATTGATGCTTTGGGCACAATCTTTCATGTTGGGGCAGTTCCTATACATGAAGAGGTTATTTTTATGGCTGACGAACACAACGAACAGAAGCGCCCTGATCTGAATACTGCTCATGACCGCTGGGAACAGGAAACCCTGAACCCCACCCTGCGTAAGATGCCTGAACGCCGCGATGAGTTCATCACTACTTCCGGAAAACCCATTGAGCGACTTTACACCCCTCTGGATATTCCCACATTTGATTACTTGAATGACTTAGGGTTCCCCGGTGAATATCCTTTTACACGGGGTGTTCATGCCAGCGGACACCGAGGCAAGTTGTGGACGATGCGTATGTTTGCGGGGTTTGGCACTGCGGAGGAGACCAATCAGCGCTATAAGTACCTTCTTCAGCAGGGGAACATGGGGCTTTCGGTCGCTTTTGACTTGGCAACTCTGATGGGTTATGACACGGACGCCCCTGCTGCTGCGGGCGAATTTGGCAAGTGTGGGGTGGCCATCTCCTCGCTTAAGGACATGGAAATCCTCTTTGAGGGAATCCCCTTAGGCGAAATCAGCACTTCCATGACCATCAACAGCCCGGCAGCGGTGATTTGGGCCTTTTACATCGCCGCTGCGGAAAAACAGGGCGTACCGATGGCGAACCTTCGGGGGACACTGCAAAACGATATTCTTAAAGAGTACATCGCCCAGAAGGAATACATTTTCCCGCCGGAGCCATCGATGCGTTTGGTGACCGATACCATCGAGTTTGGGGCCAAACATATGCCCTTGTGGAACACCATCAGCATCAGTGGTTACCATATCCGGGAGGCCGGCGCCACGGCGGTCCAAGAACTGGCCTTTACCCTTGCTGATGGTATTGAATATGTGCGCTGGGCCCTGAAACGCGGTTTGGATATTGATCAGTTTGCGCCCCGGCTCTCGTTCTTCTTTAATGTGCACAATGATTTTTTTGAGGAGATTGCCAAACTTCGGGCAGCACGGCGCATTTGGGCACGGGTGATGCGTGAGCAGTTCGGTGCGAAAGATCAGCGCTCGTGGCTGATGCGTTTCCACTGCCAAACGGCCGGGGTCAGTTTGACGGCCCAACAGCCTGAGATCAACATTATCCGGGTGGCTATTCAAGCGCTGGCAGCAGTTCTTGGAGGGACTCAGTCACTCCATACCAACAGCATGGACGAGGCCCTTGCTTTGCCCAGTGAAAAAGCGGTCACCATCGCCTTACGCACCCAGCAGATCATCGCCATGGAAAGCGGTGTGGCCAATACCATCGATCCGCTTGGAGGCAGCTATTTTCTGGAAAAACTGACCAACGAGACCGAAGCGGCGGTGCTGGATTACTTCCGTCGTATTGAGGATTATGGGGGGGTGCTGCGGGCCATTGATGCGGGCTTTTTGCAGCAGGAGATCGCCGATTCTGCTTATAAGTATCAACGCCAAGTGGAAGCGCATCAGCAGACCATTGTGGGCGTGAATGAATATTTTGACAAAGCCCGAATCGATATCCCCATCCTCCAAATGGATCCACAGGGCTATGAGCGTCAAGTTGCACGCTTGCAGGCACTTCGCCTTGAGCGAGATAACGACCGGGTTCAATCGACCCTTCGGGCACTCCATGAGGCCGCACAGGGGACGGTGAACACCATGCCCTTTTTGCTCGATTGCGCCCGCGCCTACTGCACCTTACAAGAGATCATGGATGTGCTGCGGGTGGAATTTGGGCTGTACGAGGAGAAACACGTCATCTAAAGGGTGAGTCAGCAGAAGGATTCGCCCCCATCCCCTGCCC
>JACSRJ010000200.1 GCA_014879835.1 Anaerolinea sp. | reverse complement strand
GACGGGTTCGATTTCCTTCCCGTTCTTACTTACTGCGATTTACTATCACGTCTCAGTTGTTAAGGTGCTGACAGGGGATAAAAAACCGGCTCGCGCCGGTCACAGGGAATATTCAATAGGTTTGTTTGGTTCAAACCGGATGAAGTTATCTTGCCCTGTGTACCTCCCTGTTTGGTTTTTTTGAGCCGCTGTGTTTTTCGCACCGCGCCTCGTTATAAAGCAAATTCTAGCACAGCTTTAAAGGGGCGCAAGGGTCAATTTTTCAAATTTCCTTAAACTGCTTGATTTCGGTCAGAATTTGGTTAGGGGTGCGCCCGCCTCGTCTGGATTTGTCCGGGATCAAGCAGTTGTACCCCAGCGCTTACTGCCCAGTGACCGTCTCGTAACCGGCGCTGCGCCACTGATTCATCCCACCGCTCATGCTCGTGACACGGGTGAACCCTGCTTGGGTCAGGATGTCCCGTCCACTCTGGCTGCGGTTGCCACTGCGACAGACCACCACGATATCCTTGTCCTTGGGCAGTTCGCTCACCCGACTCGACAGTTCCCCAAGGGGGATCAGGGTTGCGCCGGGAATATGAAATTCTGTCCATTCTGAGGGTTCACGCACATCCAAGATGAATGCGCCCGCCTGTCTCAATGTGGCAGCCTCCGCCACTGAGATTTCCGGGAGCAGTGATACTGCGGCCGGGGTTGAACTCGTCTTGTTTGTATTTGCGTCCACAATCCTTGACACCAAAAACCAGCTCACGGCAGCAATCAACAAAGCAGCGGTGATGATTCCCCATGTACGGGAGGACACCCCCTTGTTCTTTTGAATAACCGTTGATCTCGCCGCCTGTTTGCCTTTGGAGGCTGTTTTGGGAGCAGCGTTGGGGGCGGCACTTTTAGAAACACCCTTTGGTGAACGATTCTTTTTGCTGGACATGCTTAACTCTTTTCCCTGAACCCGGACATAGACGGCCTTAAGTGTATCGACTATCCGATGACTCCCAAGTGACAAATGTTACCGAATTCGCTTGATAACAATCAGAGTTTCATCATCAAATGACCCCCGCGCTCCGGAAAAGGCGCTGATGGCCTTCACCACCCGATCTCGTATCTCCTGTGCGCTCTCATCAACGGAAAAAACGACCAAGGTCTTGAGCCGCTCCTCCCCAAAAAGATCGTCGTCAGGATCGGTGGCTTCGGTGATGCCGTCGGTGTATAACACCAGCACATCGCCGGGATTCACCATGATCTGGCGAGGATGAAAGGGGGCTTCTTCAAACATCCCGGCGATCACCCCCGGCACTTTGACGTACTCCGCGCTGCCATTGGCGCGCACTACCAGCGGCGGGTTATGCCCGGCTGCGGCGCAGTCCATCAACCCGGTTTCAAAGCTCAAGAAACCCAAAAAAATCGAAGCGAACATTTGTGAATCGCGGTTCATGGCGGTCAGGGCTTTGTTGATGTTGCGCATCACCTCCACCGGGGGCAGATCAAGCGCAGTCACAAAACGCAGCACCGTGGCCGAAACACCCATGAACAAGGCTGCGGGAATGCCCTTTCCAGAGACATCGCCGATGGCGATCCCCCAGCGTTCATCCTCCAGACGCTGAAAATCGTAAAAATCCCCGGCGACCCGTCTGGCCGCGTGCCAAAATACCGAAATCTCCCAGTTGGGATGGGTGGGCGTAAACGAGGGCAGCAGGCTCATCTGGATTTTTTTGGCCACATGGAGTTCCTGATTGATCAACTCCTGTTGAAGGGCTTGTTCGTGAAGGCGAGCGTTCTCGATGCTGATTGCGGCTTGGGCAGAAATGGCGATCAACATCCGTTCATCACGGGCGGAAAACGGCCCCCCGCGTTTGTTTAAGACCTGAACGACCCCGATGATTTTACTCTCCGGGTTGCGCATAGGCGCAGTCAGGATCGCCCGACTGACATAACCCGTTTGACGATCAATGGCCTGATTAAACCGGGGATCGGCATAAGCGTTGACGATGTTCACCGTTTCACCCGTCGCGGCCACATAGCCGGCGATCCCTTCACCGACCTTCACCCGAATCTCGGTCAGAAGGTTCTCGTCCTCCGTGAGGATTTTGGAAAACAGTTCTCCCCGCTCCGCGTCCAGCAAATAGAGGGTTCCGCGCTCGCAGTCGATTGCGGCCAGCAGTTGATCGATGATCAGTTTGAGCAGATCATCCAGTTTGATATTGGTGGCCATGGTTTGGGTGATCGTTTGCAGGGCGATCAGCTCGCGCTGCGGGGTGAGCCGTTCACGAGGAAAAGTACCTAACACCACCCGCTTCAGCAGGGTCAAGACGTTTTCCCCGGTGGGTAAATGGCGCTGTTCGACACTTTCGGTAAGCTGCTGTAAGAGCTGCAAACGCAGCCCTTCCTGAAGGGTATCCGGGACGGCCTGTTCGTCTATCTGAAAAGCAAACCAATCGGTGAAGATTAGTCGTAGAATTTCGCCCTCAAGCTCAGCGCGGATGAGCATATCGCCCTCTGCCCCACTCAGGGACGCCCGCTGGATGATGCTGCCTGTGGCTTCCTCAATGGCGATCTCCAACTCCGAACGGGCCGCTTCGCTGAGGCGCAATCGGTGCGCGATTCCGTCGCCAAAATAACTGATCGCTTTTAAACTCTCGCGCACTGCCGGGATGCGCATTTCAGCCAAAAACATCTATTCCCCCTGTGGTTCGTCGGTTTTGTGATGGTTATTCAGCGCTGATTAGGGTTCCGGGTTCTAGTTCATCCACCAGCGCCCCGGCGATCTGCCCTTCGTGCGTGCCGCCAAAAATTCGGATCATCAGACCGGGGATTTTTTCGACCAGATCAAGCATCGCCCGTACTTTTGTGGCCATTCCGCCTGTGACATCGGTGCCTTCGGAGCCACCCAACATGGGCGCGATCTGGTTGTAGTTGGCGGGGGTGATGTGGGCGATCAGATCACCTTGATCGTCGTAGACCCCTTCGGTCTCGCCCACCAAAAACATGCGGGCCGGTTTCAGCCGTTGAGCCAGATAAGCGAAGATGGTCTCGGTTGAAATAATCGTGCCTCCCCGCACCGAATCAAAGGACACATCGCCATAAACTACAGGCACCAGCCCTTCGGTCAGGGCAAGGGTAATTGGGGTGATCTCCATCTCCTGAAGTTGGCCATCGTGGCAGCGGGCGGAGGCTGAGGGCTGTACCGCAAAAATAGGTATGCCAGCTTCTGCAAGGGACTCCAAAACGAGGGTATTGAGGCGGCGGGCAATAAAGGCCACTTCTGCAAAACCGACCCACTGTTGCGGGGTATTGACCCCTTCCATGGTGCCGTGCCGTTTGGCGGCCACATGCCCAAATGAGCCGCTGCCATGCCCGATCAGCATGGAGATACCAGCATCAAAAGCGGCATAGAGTTCAGCGGCGGCAGCAGCCATCACCTGCGTCTGAAAGGACTCTGCTTCGCGCTTGTCGGTGATGAGCGATCCGCCCAGTTTGATAAAGGTGAGCATTCTGCACCTCCACTGCTTTTTGAGGGTATTTTTAGGTTTTAGGATCGGTTGGGGCTTCACCCAAGATAAGCAACCAAGTTCTCACTGCGCCAGCCGTGCGAAGCGCAGCAGAGATGCCCTCACTTTTTTCGGGGGGGGCAAGGGCGATGATATTGCCGCCGCGTCCGCCGCCGGAGAGTTTGGCCCCAAATGCGCCTGCACTTTGGGCAGTCTCCACCAGTCGATCCAGAATCTCGGAAGAGATTGTTAGTTCCCGCAGCAGGCGGTGATTCTGGGTCATGAGTTCACCAAGCTGATGCACCTCACCGGTCTGAAGGGCGTTCTGCCCGGTTGTGACCAATGCCCCGATCTGGGCGAGGATCGAGCCGTAGTGGTCAGGATTGGACTGGTAAAGCTTACGCACGTCGCCTACTGTCTCGCGGGTGGAAGCCGGAACGCCCGAATAGGCGATCACAAAAGTCAGCGGGGACTCCACCTTAAAGGGTTGAATCAGCTTATCTTTTTGGAAGAAGATGGGCTGATTGAGCACGATCACGGTGTTATCGATGCCACTGGGGGTGCCGTGGTGCATCTTCTCTACTTCAAAGACCAGTTGGTTCAGTTCCTCATTTACAAAGGGACGCTCCACCGCCAAGGCGATCACCCGCATCAAGGCTGCACTGACGGCGGCGCCACTGCCAAACCCCCCACCGATAGGGATGGAGGACTTGATCTCAATGGTCAAGTCAAGCGAGGGCTTACCCAATGCCCGAAGGGCTAACTGTGCCGCATAGGTCAGGGCATTGTCGGGGGTGTCATCGTCCAGATGAACGTGCAGGGCCCGCCCCACATCCCGAGCAATGATCGATACCCCTGAGCCCGAAGGGGAAGGCACAGCTTTGGCCGTGGCCCGCATCGTCCCAAAGGGGATGGCGATGGCGGGATAACCGTACACGACTGCGTGCTCTCCTAGTAAAATCACTTTTCCCGGTGCGGACGCGCTGTGCATCATGGTGCGTTCCTTACTACTGGACGATTAACCGGGGCAGCAGGTAGATGATGGCTGCCACCGACAACACAAAGATGATCACCGTCGCCAGCAGAGGTTTATCCCGAAAGAGCAGTTCATCCGGTGCGCCTCCCTCTCCTTTGACGTGAATCAGGTACAAATAGCGGAACAATCCATAGATAGCGATGGGAATGGTAAGCATCATCCACTGCCCCCCAAGATTGGTTGGGGCTTCAAAGGTGTACAAGGTGTAGGAGACTAGGCTGCTGGTAGTGACCATCCGGAGCATGTCATCCAACAGAGGCAGCGTGTATTCTTTGTAGGTCTCGCGCACGGCATGGGCTGAATCGGCCAGCATAAGCAGTTCCTGACGTCGCTTGCCCACGGCCAAAAAGAGGGCCAGCAGTCCGATCACCACGTACAACCAAGGCGAAAAGTTGCTGATGGTAATGACCACCGCGCCCGCAATCACCCGCAGCACAAACCCAGCAGCCACAATGATCACATCAAGCACAACCACATTTTTGAGGACAAACGAGTAGGCAATATTTTTGAAGTAATAGACGATGACCACCGCAGCCAAAGGAAGGTTAAACGCCAGCGCCCCCCCGATGGCCAGAATGGGCAGCGCTACCGCGGCAATCTTGGCGATGGATAGGGGCAGTTGTCCAGAAGCAATGGCCCGGAACTTTTTGCGGGGATGATGGCGATCTTTTTCCACATCCACAATATCGTTGAGCACATACACCGCGCTAGAGATGAGACAGAACAGGGCAAAGGCAAACAAAACCCGCACCAGCGATTCCGGGCGGGAAAGTTGGCGATCAAAGAGGATGGGGATGAACAAAAAGCCGTTTTTTGTCCATTGGGTCGGGCGCATGGTGCGGATCAAGCCCCGCAGCCACTCCGGCAGGATTCGCCACAATACAAACTGATTTTCGACTTTCACGCACGGCCTCCATGTATCGGGCAGATTGTACTGAAACTTGGCGTTCGGCTCAACATCCGCTATAATCCAAATGTTCTAATAGTCTCAAAGTGGATGAAACATCACAGGCTGTCATTATGGAAATTGTCTGGTACGGGCACAGTTGCTTTAAGCTCTCAGAGCGCGGCAAAGCCACCATCATCACCGATCCCTTCGGGGAGGAGATCGGTTATCCCCTACCCAAAATTAAGGCGGATGTGGTCACCGTCAGCCATGACGCACCCGGCCACGCCAATATTGGTCTGGTGAAGGGGTTTCGGCGGATCATTGATCGTCCCGGAGAGTACGAGATCGGTGGGGTGTTCATCGCGGGGGTTGCCTTACACAACCTCAATGTTGATCCACCCAAACGTAATGTGGC
The DNA here is from genome assembly GCA_014879835.1 of Anaerolinea sp. Taxonomy (GTDB): domain Bacteria; phylum Chloroflexota; class Anaerolineae; order Aggregatilineales; family UBA2796; genus UBA2796. Next base: position 628 of record JACSRJ010000200.1, on the reverse strand, counting down.
CTATTTGTTCGAGTTTGACGGGGTGAGTGTGGCCCATCTAGGTGATCTGGATCATATTCCGCCTCAATCCACCATGGAAATGTTTGGATCGGTGAATGTGGCTTTGGTTCCGGTTGGGGGTGGGGGCGGCTTAAATGCCACTGAGGCGGTAGAGTTGATCAGCCTTCTCGAACCCAACATCGTGATCCCCATGCATTTTAAGACCGAGCAGACACCGCTTGATCTAGAGCCGCTGGATCGCTTTTTGAAGGAAATGGGCATGAGTCGGGTGCAGCAGGAGCAGACCTTCAAAATCTCCGCCAGCAGTCTACCCGAACAAACCCAGATCGTACTGATGAGCATCGGCAGCTAGAGGCTGTCCGAGAGCCACCACCCCCGGATTTTCCCCGTACATGAGCTGAAGGGGCAGGGTAGGTTTGACCTCATCCCCCCTTTCCCCCCTTCTCCCGCGCTATGCGGGGAGAAGGGGGGATTTGAGACTCTGAGGGGTAACCCCCTCAAACGCCCCAACAAAAGCAAATTCGCCGTAGGGGCGACCCCACATGGTCGCCCGGCGGGTGCAGACAGAAGACCGGGCAGCCACACGGGGCTGCCCCTACAAGGCGCTTTTTTCGCTTCCTACATCCCC
>JACSRJ010000214.1 GCA_014879835.1 Anaerolinea sp. | reverse complement strand
GCTTGGCATTCAATTCTTCAGCGCGGCTCATTTTCTTGGGCATGACTCACGACTCCTTTCCGGGGGTGAGAGAACGAACGGGTGATTGACTCCGCTCAGAGCGGGGGGTGTAGTGGGGATCATACGGTTTGCCCGTGCGGGCGATTGCCCACAGAATCTCGCATAGTTTGGCCCGGGCAATCCTGATCGCGTGACGGGCGTTGCGCGCCTTTGCCAACTTAAAGCGCTCTGCTACAGCGTTATTGTCCATCCGAATCAATGACATTGTCCAAAGGTACAGTGCCGCCTTACCGGGCTTGAACCCTTGCCTTGACGCGCTGGTTTGTTTGGTTTCGCCTGATTCGGAGCGGCGCGGATGACTCCCTAGTGACGCTTTAAACTCTGCAAGGCTCATGATCTCGGCACTGGCATGGCAGGCGGCAATGATGGGCGCAAGACTCAAAACCCCTGCACCGGGCACACTTGACCATAAGTTAAATAGGTGGGCGAACGGCGGGGTGGTGATGACTTCTCCAATGAACCCCTCTAACTGGCCGGCCCGAGTGCGGTGAACGTTTAAGGCCTCAACCTCGGAACCGATGAGGGTACGTGTTGTAGCACTGATGCTTACATAAGGCGGTATGCCGCTGCACACTTTTGTCAGGGCGCGCCGGGTCAGGTGGTGGATCGTCTTGTCGTTTAGGGCTATGCTTAGTTCTTGCGGAGTGATGTAACCGCGCTCAATCGCGGTTGCGTAGGCGTCTATGCCTTGTGCTAGAGACGGTGAAATAGCATGGGCAATTTGTTGTAAGCGGTTTATCGTTCGGGTTGTCTCTTTGACTGCGCGCCGATGTGCAAGGATCATCAGTCGCAAGGCGTCAACCTCACTGGTCATAGTGGGGTCAACGGGACGAGTACCGCGCAGGGGTGTACCCGCCGCCGCCTGTTCTGCTGCATACGCCAATGCTCTGGCATCGGTTTTATCAGTTTTGACCCCGGCGATTCTGAGGGCGCGTATCTGTCCGGTTGTGGCGTGCTGGACGGTCACCAACTGACAGTCCACTTGATTCACGGCGCGCATAATGGGGGCGGAGTAGTGCCAACCTGTAGGTTCACAAGCCACAACCGCACCGAGGGGGATCAGGCTGATGAGTTGGGTATGCCAATCCGGGTCATCTAGGTTGATGACTTTCACGGGGGCATGGGCGGCGCTGGAAGTGGCAACATGGATTGCCGTTGCGCCAATATCGATTCCGACTCCTGTGGACATAAAAAAGCTACCTTTCCTCGATTGACCGAAAAAAGATAGCCTTGCCAGCAGAGCGTCACAGTATCCGGGAAGGGGTACTTCCCTTGCGCTGCACTTTCATACGTGATCTCGGTTACCCGGTCACTGGTGGGCGGTAGGCGTTCGGCTGTGACGATGTTGGCGGCGCTACACGGCTTACGCAGTCAATGCTGCTTGCTATAGTTGGCGCTCTGCCACAAGGCTACCATATACCATAATAAAGTGCTATAGTGATTTTATTGGCAACTTGCATCAACGCATTCCCATTGATTTCAAAGTGACCAGACCACCGACAACATAAATTAATCTTTTCTACGAGGTGAAGGATGTTGTTAGATCAAAACTTGCTGCCGATGCGCGACTATCACAAGGCCAAACGCCTGATGTGGGATCCCCAAGACCTTGACTTTTCTCAGGATAAACGCGACTGGGAAGGGTTTGATGAACAGGAGCGCTCGCTGGTCAGGTGTGCACTGACTTTGTTTTTGGGCGGGGAGACCGCCGTGACCGATGATCTTTCCCCTTTGATGGTCGCCCTGAAGCGCGAGGGCGGGCATCTTGAGGAGGTGATGTTTTTGACCACCCAGTTGTTTGAGGAAGCCAAACACGTGGAGTTTTTTGATCGGGCGCTAGGTGAAGTGATCGGGGATGTCCCCGCCCTAGAACCACTGGCAGGGGAAAACTACAAGCACCTTTTTCAAGCGTTGGGAACGGCACTTGAGGCCCTGCTTACGGATCACAGCCTGAAGGCACAGGCACGGGCAGTCGCCAGTTACCACATGATCATTGAAGGGGTGCTGGCAGAAACAGGTTACTACGCCATTTTTAAGGCGATGCGGGCCCGCAGCTTGATGCCCGCACTGACACAGGGCTTAGAATACTTGCAGCGCGACGAAGCCCGTCATATCGCTTTTGGGCTGCACCTTTTAGCCCGTCTCATAAGCACCGATCCCGCCGTATGGGAAGTGATCGATGGACAGTTAAACACACTGCTGCCTTTGGCACAAGGGGTATACTTTGAGGTACTGTCACCTTTTGCTCCGAACATCCCTTTTGGGTTAGATTTGGGGGATGTGCTTGAGGTTGCGGGCAAGCATTATTTCGCCCGTGTTGGGGTATTAGAACGGGCGCGTCACAGTTGAGGAGGATCTATGCCTTTAGCGCTCGTAGTTGAAGACGATGCAGACATTCGCCTTTTGTTTGCTGATGCGCTGGATGCCCGGGGAATCTCGTCAATCACCGCGGAGAGCGCCGACGAGGCTATCGCCCTCCTTCAAACAGCAACCCCTGATGTGGCCTTAATCGATATGAATATGCCCACCAAACCGGGGTCGGTCGTGTTAGAATATATTAATCAGACTCCCCGGTTGAAGCGCACCAAACGAATTGTGATCACCGCAAACGCTCTGGCAGAATCGGTAGTGGAGGGCATTGGTACTGACCTCTTTCTGGTAAAGCCAGTCTCGATCCGCGAGTTGCTTACCTTGGTGCATCGCCTGATTGAAAGTGAGGATAGAGACGGTGCCTGAAGTGATCTACGGGCGTTGGGCCGCCTTGGAGACCCTACGCGCTGGACGCAGGAAAATTCATCAGATCATGCTGGCTGAAGGTAGTGATGAACGCGGCGCGATGGCTGATCTGATCAAGGCTGCTACAGAACGGGCTGTGCCCCTCAAAAAGATTCCGCGGCGGATGATAGATGATCTGACGCGCAGCACCAACCATCAAGGGGTGGCCATGCGCGTTGACCCCTACCCCTATGTGGAAGTGGAGACCATCCTCGAATCCGCTGCCGAAAAAAAGGAGAAACCCTTTCTGCTGATCCTCGATCTGCTTCAGGACCCTCAAAACGTGGGAACGCTGATGCGGGCCGCGGATTCCGTTGGGGTGCATGGGGTAGTGCTTCAGGATCGACGTGGGGTAGGAGTGACTCCTGCGGTGGTGAACGCATCTTCTGGGGCGGTAGAACACCTGAAGGTTGTCATGGTCGGCAATCTGGTCAATACCATCAAGTCCCTCAAAGAAGAAGGCATTTGGATGGCAGGCTTAGACATCGGACCCAACTTGCTGCCACTAGATCGGGCTGATTTGAATATCCCTCTTGGTTTGGTTTTAGGCAGTGAGGGCGAAGGAATGCGCCGTCTGGTGCGTGAAACCTGCGACATGTTGGTGACTTTGCCCATGCGGGGGCACGTGCAAAGCCTGAATGTCTCCACAGTTGGGGCAGTGGCCCTCTACGCCGCGTGGCAGGCTCGATCTTGGCAAGGATGGCAGGTGGGCAAAGGCTAATCACCACTGCGGCTGCCTCATGACATCCGGCTTCATGTGGGCAAGATACCTCTAACCCAAGACGCTTGTTGATGAGCAGCCTACCAGTGTCGTGTGTTTTCCTCCCTTATTGATCGCCGATCTCACCTGAGACTCACCATCATTCCCCATTTTTGAGGTATGTTTAAAGGTAAGGAACTGGAAGCAGGGCATGTGTTTTTATGACAATCTCTGAATCATTGATGGGCGATCCCAACGAACGGGAAGTAGTCGCGCCTTTTTACAATACCTCTGACGAATCGGACATCGTCTCACAGCTTGCTCGGCTGCTCAACGGGCTTTTTGCGGTCCACGAGGCCCAGCGTATGGATCGGAACTTTCGTGGACAGACCATCGCTGCGGTGATCTTTAAGGGGAAACTGCTTGGTGAGGCGGAAGCCCTTTATCCCCAGATCACCAAACGGTTTCAAGGAGCCGGGTTCACCCCCCTGATGGAGCGGCGGGGCAAATCAGACATCCTGCTGGCACTGCAAGGTACGATCACGGCTGCACAGGTCAACACCCGCCGTTGGGTACATGCGCTGCTGCTGTTTTTAACCATCATCACAACGACCTTAAGCGGGGCACAGTTTCAGAATATCAGCCTAAATGCGATCAGCCGTGAGGTGCAGCGAGGCAATCTGGGCTACCTGTGGCAGGCTTTTGTAGCGGGTGCACCCTTTGCCTTCACCCTCCTTTTGATCTTGGGTGTTCATGAAATGGGGCACTACCTCGCAGCCCGGCGTCATGGGGTCGCGGTTACCTTACCCTACTTCATCCCTTTCCCACTCATTGGGATTTTAGGCACATTGGGCGCGGTGATCTTCATCAAAAGCCCCCTGACCAATCGTAAAGCCCTCTTTGATGTGGGTATCAGCGGCCCGCTGGCGGGGTTTGTAGTGGCGCTCATCGCCTTTGTGATCGGGCTGTTTTTGACCCCGTCCAGCCGTCCTAATATGGCCTTTGTGAGTCTCTTCGGCAGTGAGCGCCTAGGGATGCCTATCCTACTTCAGGTCTTGGGCGACGTCCTTCGCCCTGACGTCACCAATTTGGCACGGTTTGTCTCCCGGCAGCCCGTCGCGCTGGCAGCATGGTTTGGGATGCTGCTCACGGTGCTTAACCTGCTGCCTATCGGTCAGTTAGACGGTGGACATGTGATGTATACCCTTTTTGGCAAGGTCGCATGGCAGATCGCCATGATCACCTTTTTTGCCATGATCATGTTGGGGTTGACGGTCTTCCCAAGTCTACTTTTTTTTGCGCTGCTGGCGGCCATGACAGGGCTGCGGCATCCGCCACCAGGAAATGACATCACTGAATTGAATCGAACCCGCAAGATCATCGGATATGGGACGATTGTGCTGTTCTTCCTTATTGGAACCCTCACACCATTCTCCATTGGCTTCTAAAAAAGCCTCCAACGCCCCTTCTTTGTTTGCGGAAGAAGAGGCGTTGGGCTTTTTTAGACAAACCTCATCGATGTACTAGAGGGTTTTTAGCAACAGCTTTGAAGCCTTTGGTATTTACGCTGGATTTGTCGAAAAGGGCAGTTTGAGGGGTTTACCCCTCAGAGTCTCGAATCCCTCTTCGCCCGCGTGCGGGAGACGGGCACCATGCAGCGGTCGTGGGGGATGAGGGTAAAGCTACTGTCGCCTGCTTAGCCCTCAGGACGGGGGTGAGGGCAGGTGCGCAACGCCCTAAACAGCTTTGAAGCCCCATACCTTGCCCACGGTACTGCGGATTTTTCAAAATATTCGGGCCGATAGAGTCGGGAGAAGCAGACGAAACCTCATCCTCTGAATTACGTATTAAGAGTCAATCACAGGGGGGCTGCGATGGTGTCCGTGGATATAGAAGCCGAGCGCAAATGGATACAGCAAGCGCGTTCCGGCGATGAAGATGCATTTGGAGAACTGGTACGCACTCATCAAAATGCAGTGTACAACCTTGCTTATCGCATGTTGAGCAACCGCACGGAAGCTGAAGATGCCGCGCAGGAAACCTTTTTGCGCGCATACGCAAACTTGGATCGGTACGATCCGGAGCGCCCTTTTCGCACATGGCTGCTCTCGATTACCTCCAATTACTGTATTGATCGCTTGCGCCGCCGACGCTTAACGTGGCTCTCTTTAGATGAACCTCTGCCCCCTAGTGAAGCCCTTCATAGTACCGAAGAAGAGCCAGAAGATGCGGTGATCCTCAATGAACGTAACGCGCTCATCCAGCGTCTGTTAAATGACCTTCCCCCGGATTATCGCGCTGCGGTGGTGCTGCATTATTGGTATGACTATTCTTATATGGAGATTGCAGAAATCCTGAAAACTACCGAAAGTGCCGTTAAGAGTCGTTTATTTAGGGCGCGACAAGCGCTTGCTAATAAGGTTGCGGTCCAGCCCGGGGTGAGGCAGTTGATCGGGGAACAAGAGGAAGAATAGGTAGAGCCATGACCGAAGACACCAAGAGCCAGATGGATCAGTCCCAATCTGACCCCGAACTGAATGAGGAATTGATCCCCTCAAAAGAAAGTGATCAGGACGCGGCAGACGCCCCCGCTGCACAAGATGACAGCGGACTGCTGCGCTTGGTGGATCAGTTGTTTCGCCACGCGGAGATTCTTAAAGCACCGCCTGAGTTCGCGGAGCGGGTAATCGCAGTGATCAATGAACAGAAAGAAAAGTCTCCGCTGCTGCGCTGGCTCAGAAAGCGTCTTAATTTGCCTTGATAACACCGATTTCTGACCTTAACGCCGCACAGATTTAATCACTTCCACCTTACAGTGTTATCCTAAAGCGGTTTCCTATAGGATTGAGCTACTACTTGCAGCCTTAGAAGCCATTTGAGAAATCACCTTTCGATGATTGACCTCATCCCCCCTTTGCGACCGCTGCACGGTGCC
>JACSRJ010000128.1 GCA_014879835.1 Anaerolinea sp. | reverse complement strand
CCCCTCAAGAACCTTATCCCCCCCTTCTCCAAGCTGGAGACGGGCACCGCGAAGCGGTCGCACAGGGGGTATGAGGTTAATCATCGAAAGGTGACTTCTCAAATGGCTTCTCAGCGAACCCGGTTGACATCATCCAGCGGATTTTCCTTGCTCACTTTTTTGCCCGCGCCTAGCGCTAGACTGCGCTGATAAGCGGCCCATACCGCCCGCGACAGCACCGTGCGCAGCCCGCCTTTCTCCAGATGGTAGATAGCCTCCGCAGAAGTACCCCCGGGGCTGGTAACCTGATTACGCAGACTGGCAGGGTGATCCTTGCTGGCAGCGGCATACTCAATTGAGCCGCGCATGGTTTGTAAAACCAATTTTTCTGCGATCCGGCGGGAAAAGCCCAGATGAACGCCAGCATCAATGAGCGCCTCCATGAACATAAACACGTAGGCGGGGCCAGTGCCGCTGAGGGCGGTGGCCATATCAAGATAACTCTCGTCTTCGACAAAGACTTCTTCCCCAAGTGATGCGAGAATTTCCCGCGCCTGATCCCGTTCTAAGTCACCCACTGCGGGAGCAGCAGCCCAAACGGTGATACCCTGCCCAATACGGGCGGGAGTGTTGGGCATGGAGCGCACTACATGGGGGTTTCCCATACCTTCAACGATGTGCTGAATATGAACGCCCGCGATGATGCTCAGCACCAGTTTGGGGTTTGTGCCTGCCGGGCGCAAATCGGACAACACCTTATCGATCACCTGCGGTTTGATGCTCAAGATCAGCACATCGGACTCAGTGCAAGCAGCGGCATTATCACCAGTTGTCCTGATTCCATAACGCTCACGTAGTTCCGCATGACGGGCATCAAGGGGATCAGAAGCGACGATCTGCTCTGGAGTGACGATCTTCTGGCGCAGCAGTCCGCCGATCATGGCTTCGGCCATCACGCCGCTGCCAATGAAGGCAATAATAGTGTCCTTAAAACTGGGGTGGTTGGTCTGTGATTCTGGGGTCATACGGTCTTCAGATCACTTTCGGCTCATGTGTTGGTACTGCGCTTTCGCTTGCGCCAGACGCTCAGGATGAATGTGTGTGCCCAAACCCGGAGTATTCAAAACGTTGATGGTCGAATTTTCTGGGTTGAGATGAAATACCTCATGGGTAATGTCAGGATCATAATAACGGTTGGTGGCACTTAAGTCACTGGGAAGATTCACACCCGGCATAGAAGCCATAGCCAGATTTGCCCCCCGTCCGATCCCTGTTTCAAGCATCCCCCCAATCCACAAGGGAACGTTGTTCTCGTGGCAGAAGTTATGCACTCGCAGCGATTCGACCAAACCGCCAACCCGCCCCGGTTTGAGGTTGATGATCCGCCCCGCCCCAATCTCAATGGCAAGGCGCGCATCGTCAACAGTATGGATGCTCTCGTCAAGGCAAATGGGGGTACCAATTTGAGGTTGGAGTTTACTGTGTTGGTAAATATCCATATGCCCTAAGGGCTGTTCAATCATCATCAAATTAAGCGAGTCCATCTGCTTAAAGAGCGGAATATCGCTCAAACTAAAGGCACTGTTAGCGTCAGCCATCAACAAAATGTCAGGGAAGGTTGAACGTACCACCCGCAGCATTTCGATATCCCACCCCGGCTTGATCTTGAGTTTGATCCGGCGGTAACCTTCTTTGAGGCGTTTGTCGATGATCGCTAGCGTTTGATCATAGGTGGGTTGAATGCCAATGCTGACACCCACCTCAACCTGTTTTTTGCGTTCTACGCTCCCACCCACTGCAAAACTCAACAAATCGCCAAGAGAGAGTCCCCGTTCCTCGGCCACGGCAGCCCAAAACGCAGCCTCTAGTCCCATACGCGCCATTGGATGCCCTCGATAGGCGCGCAGCCCATCAAGATTACGTTTGCCTACTACCACAGGAATGAAAAAATCGGTCAGGATGTGGAGTGCGGTCCCTACCGTTTCGTAGCTGTAGCCGGGTGACCATGCTGCAACCACTTCGCCCCAACCGGTGGTGCCATTGGCAAGTTGAAGCTCAACCAGCACCGCCGCCCGCAGCGAATCGCGTTCGGCGTCATTGCCAAAGCTGGTGATCAAAACTTCAACCATGGGCATGGCGATGGGGTGTAAAGTGACACGTTGAATTGGCGATTGAGACTCTATTTTTTGCACGGACGAACTCCTTTGACCGATGAAGGTTGTGGGCGGTAAGGCCGGTCGGCCCACCTTAGTTGCTGCTAAAGCGCGCCACTTGAAAGTCGACAAACTCCACAAAACTAGCCACGTAAAAACTCCGCTCGCGCCCTTCCCACTGACCCTGAACAAAATCAGTGAGCGCTGCGCCTTCATTTAACACGCCTTCAAGCATCTCGCGGGTGTGGGCGCGCCACGCATCCGCCAGTGAGGGATCAGAACTGCGGATCTCGTCCCAATGGTCTGGCACTTCAATCAGGGCGATATTGCTTCGCGCTTGAATATGATCGTCGGCGGGCAGCACCATCCCACTAGGGCTAAGGCGAGTTGGATTGATCAGGGTGGCATTGCCGTTCATATACTGTTCAATGGTCAGTCCGGCCCGGCGGGCATTCACCCGCTGCTCTACCCGATTGTTGGTCACCCACCATTCCACCAGCAGACGATCCGATGAGTGTGCACTCACTTTATCACCTGTCTGGGTGTGATAAAAATCGCGGTAGTATTCACGCGCAATGGCCCCCAATTTGCGAATATTAAAGTGGGCATTTCGGCTCTTGAGGGGATCAAAAGTCCATGTGATAAGGCGGATCCCCTGTTCTACAGCATAACGGCGCTGGGCTAATTTGAGGGCATAACCAATCCCATGATCGCGGTATTCGGGCAGCACCCCCATACGCTGTGAGACCATCTTCAGATTGGCCATCGCAGGGCGGTCTGCCTGAGGGTTTTCCAGCCCCAGATACCCGATCAGGTAACCAATCACCTGATTGTCTTTCACCGCACCTACCACAAAACCGCCATTGTTCACAAAAGAGAGCAGCAGCCGACGGTGAATCGCGGATTCCTCTTGCCCTTCAGTGCGTTTTTGAAGCTCTACAACTGCATCCAGTTCCTCAACTGTGACCAGTGGGCGAATCTCAACACCTTGCATACAAACATCACCTTCGTTTGGATTAGAATGCGCCTGTTAGCCCACTTGCGAACGGCGCTTGAACAAGTTCTGCGCAAGTTCCCGGCGGTACTGACGGTCCGGCATGTAAGTCAAGATTGTATCTTCAAAGCGTGCGGGTTGAATCCCAAAAACATTAAAGAGGGTGCCCATAGGGGCCGTCCGATTGGAGGCCAGAATATCCAACCACTGTGGGGTGAGCGGCCAGTATGGGAAAAGGCGGTTGGTCAAACGTGAACTAAAGCGCAGCAGGTAAGGCGGCAAATTCACAATCATTCGGGGTGCACGGGTCACCCGCATGATCGTGCGTACCATCTCGTTATAGGTGACATATTCGGGACCCCCCACACTGATCACTTGATCCACTGTATCTAGGTTTTCCATGCTCCGCACCAGCGCCTCAACCAGATCACCAATGTAGATCGGATGGAGCAGTCCTTCTCCATGACCGGGTTGAAAGTACAGCACCGGATTGGCACGCAGCAATTGGGCGATACCGTTAACAAAAGTATCCCCCGGGCCAAAGACAATCCCGCTCCGGAAGATGGTAAAAGCGAGACCACTGCTTTTGATGATCTCCTCTACCTGACCTTTGATCTTCAGCAAGGTAAAGGCTGAAGCGGGCGACGCCCCAAGATGGCTGAGCATAATCAAGCGTCCTATCCGGGCTGATCGTCCCGCAGCCACCAGATTCTGGGTGCCACCAACATCAATTCGTTGGAGATCGCGCTGCCGGCCCCACCACTGGGCACTGGCGAGGTGAAACACGGTGTGAACCCCAAGCATCGCCTGATGCAGGCTTTCAATATTGTTTAAAGAACCCTGCACGAGGGTGACCTGATCGTTGTTTACCCACGGGAATGTGCCCGGTCGATGGGTGCGGGCGCTCACCAGCACCCGTACTTTGTGACCGTCTTTCAATAGACGATCCACAAGGACCCGCCCTACAAATCCCGCTGCGCCTGTGATGAGTATCATGGAATGCTCTTTCTGAAGCTTCCATTATACCAAAGTGAGATCGCAACCATGTAGAGTCGATAAAAAGCTGAGGGCAAGCGCACAAACACACGGTCGGAGCAGGTTTTCAGATCACGTCTTTGCACCGCTTTTGTGCGCCTCCACAAAGTCTCTAGAATACCTGTTAGGTTAATCCTCGAATCCTGCCTGTAGAAGGCACAATTCCCTCAGAAAAGTGAGAAGTTCGTTTGAACCCTCAAATTTTTGTTTTTGACAATTCTCGCGTACAATGTTTGTCAGGAATATTCATAAGCATAAATGCGATTATTCAAACCCGCATACCCTTGCGCGACGCGCATTAATTGGGGGCAGCGTTAAGGGTATTTCCCGGTGCGAAGGAGACGAGTATATGGATGGAATGCCGCTCGAAAGCAATTTTGCAGTCATTAAAGTTGTGGGTGTCGGCGGTGGCGGAAGTAATGCCGTCAACCGAATGATCGAGGAGGGGTTGGGGGGCGTCGATTTTATCGCCGTGAATACTGATAGTCAGGCCCTGAATCTCGCCAAAGCCCGCAGCCGGATTCGCATCGGGGAAAAATTAACACGCGGTTTGGGCGCAGGCGGCAACCCGGAGATCGGGCGTAAAGCTGCTGAAGAATCCGCAGATGAGCTTTACGAATCACTGCGCGGCGCGGACATGGTTTTTATCACCAGCGGCATGGGTGGTGGCACTGGAACGGGGGCAGCGCCAGTGGTGGCCCAAGTCGCCAAAGAACTGGGGGCACTAACCATCGGAGTGGTCACCCGTCCTTTCACCTTTGAAGGGGCGCGTCGTATTCAGGCTGCGGAAATGGGCATTGAGGAACTCAAGAGCAAGGTCGATACCTTGATCGTGATCCCCAATGATCGTCTGCTTCAGATTATGGACAAAAAGACCCCGCTCAATGAGGCCTTCCGCATGGCCGATGATGTTCTACGTCAGGGCATTCAGGGTATCTCCGAAGTGATCACCGTGCCCGGTCTGATCAACCTTGACTTCGCCGATGTGCGCACGATCATGAGTGAAGGCGGCGCGGCTTTGATGGCCGTAGGCACTGCCTCCGGCGATGATCGGGCCCGCAAAGCGGCTGAGATGGCGGTCAGCAGCAGCCTCCTTGATGTGACCATCGATGGCGCACGGGGTATCCTCTTTAATGTCACTGGTGGGCCCGACATGAGCCTCTTTGAGGTCAATGAGGCCGCCGCGATCATCCGCGAGACAGCCCATCCTGATGTGCAGTTGATCTTTGGGGCCGTGGTGGATGATAACATGCGCGATCAGGTGCGCATCACCGTGATCGCCACTGGCTTTGAGCGGCAGTCACCGCTGAGCAGCCGTCCCGCACCCCAAAAGGCCACCAATGACTGGCGCAGCAACCCCACCATGCCCAGCCGCCAGCCGCAGGAAACCCGCGATAACCGGATGCAGCGTCAAACGACCTCGGTGCAGCAGCCCGTAGAGGTGCAGCGTGATTATTCCCACCGTGAGCAGCCGCCTGCCCCGCGTGAACGGGAAATCCGCGAAACCCGCGAAATGCGCGAGCAGCCACCGGCACGCGAATCCCGTGAAACCCGTGAACAGCCACCGGCACGCGAGACCCGCGAACAGCGTTCATCTTCATCCAAAGAACCGCCCGCAAGCAACCCTTATGGTGGTGATGATCTGGATATTCCCACCTTCCTGCGTAAGGATCGTCGGGGCTAGTTTCTGTCCGCAGCGATGATCACGGGCGAGGGGGGTTCCTCTCGCCCGTTTTGTTGACCGACCAGATACAGGTGATTTCATGGATGCTTCGCCTGAAATTCATACCGCGTTCGATGCGGCCGATCTGGCGTGGGATGTGAGCGCCGCCTTGATTCGCATCGCTCAAGAGGCGATCCAAGCGCGAGGGGTATGTCATTTGGCCCTTTCGGGCGGATCAACCCCTATCCCGGCCTACGCCCTACTGGCGCTCCCTGAATGGCGGGCCCGACTCGATTGGTCAAAGGTTCAGGTGTATTGGGGTGACGAGCGCTGTGTCCCCCCCGATCACCCTCAGAGCAACTATCTGAATGCCAAAACATCGCTCCTTGATCCGGTCAAAATCCCACCGACAAATGTCCACCGCATCAAAGGTGAACTGCCCCCTGCCGAAGCCGCACAGGACTATGAGCGTGAGATCGCTGGCATCACCTTTGATCTGATCCTCTTGGGCATGGGCGATGATGGACATACAGCCTCACTTTTTCCCGGAACCCCGATCCTATTAGAGCAAAGCCGCCGGGTGGCGGAGGTCTATGTGCCCCATTTGGACTCGTGGCGGGTAAGCCTGACCCTGTCTACGCTCAACAGTGCCCGAACGGTGATGTTCATGGTGAGTGGGGCCACAAAAGCGGATCGGATTCAGGAGATTTTGAAGAATGAAGGGGGCGCAAATGCCCTCCCAGCAGGGTTAGTACGTCCCACCCGCCTGATCTGGATGTTGGATCGAGAGGCAGCGGGTAGGTTATAACCAGAAAGGCAGCTTAACCTACTCGACGTTCAGGGAAAGCAAGGTTGGCTTTAGGCGCTTGATCTCCCTACTGGGGGTTGGTTCAACCTTGGCGGCGTTCGGCCCCCAGACGCCGTTCGATCAAACGCACGATCATCGAGAGAATCAGAGTCATGGTCAGGTACATCACGGTCATGACTGTATAGGTGTCGGCGGTGCGAAAACTGCCGGTCATATAGATGGTGGCCCGCCCGGTAATGTCCTGCACCCCTAAGACTGAGACCAGTGATGAATCTTTAAGCATGGCGATGAAGTCGTTGCCTAATGGGGGCAGGATGTTGCGGAATGCCTGAGGCAGGATCACGTTGCGCATAGCCTGCCAATAGGTCATGCCCAAGGCTCTGGCGGCCTCCATTTGCCCGCGCCCGATGGATTCGATGCCTGCCCGAAAGACCTCACTGAGGAAGGCTGAATACCCGATCACCAAAGCTACAATCACCCGCGCTAGATTGGAAAAGTCGCGCAGACGGATGCTCATCAAGGTTTGACCGAGCGCACTCAGGGCTTCAATGAGGAATGATCCGGGCGCTGCCAGACCACTGGTGAGCTGATCGAGCGGAACCCCCAGCGGCGCATCCAGACCACGCACAAAGTTCAAACCTACCCATGAGTGCCCCAAATCGTTTAGTCCAAAAATGACTCCGGGGATGATCGCAAAGGCCACAAAGAGGAGCAGCACCAACATCGGAACCCCACGCACGATCTCTAAATAGAAAGTGGCAAGGTGGAAGATGATCGGGTTTTTGGAGAGTCGGGCAAAGGCCACCAGCAGCCCAACAGCCATTGCCAAGCCATAAGCGAGGACACTCACAAAAACGGTCACCCCGATCCCCTGCGCCAACAAGTTGAAGATCGAACGCAGTCCAGCATCCGTAGCGATTTGTAGTGCTGCTAGAATCCCCAGAAAGGCTGCAATAAGCGCCCACCACGGTAAGCGGCTGAAGTGGTTAGCAAAAGGGAGCAAACGTGCCGAACCGGCAGCGCTTGAAACATGAGCAGGATCAGGGGATTGGGTGTTCACAGAGTCACGTCCGATCAAGTCTGATGGGTGTGTGGGACGCCTCACCGATGCAAACGAGGAATCCTCAAAGAAGCAAATGCCCGCCAATAGAGGCGGGCGAAACAAAGGGCGCGGCTCAGATGCGCCCTACAACCAAGCCCAGCCGAGGGTTACTCTGAAGCGGGCGGTTGGTAAATGAAGAACCACTTGTTCTCTAGATACTTCAAGAAGCCGTCATACTTCATTGATTCGAGGGCTAAATCAAAGGGCGCGACCAGATCGCTGCCTTTGGGGAAGATGAAACCCAAGGGATCAAGGGAGATCACTTCTTCAAGCAGCTTAAGTTTGCCAGCACTGGCCCCGATGAATCCCACACCAGAGACCGCATCAGTAACCACCGCATCCACGTCTCCATTGATGAGCGCTTCTACCGCCAATGCGAACTTGGCGTAGGGCACAACGCGGGTTGGGGTGTCGGCTTCACCGATGAAGTATTCGGCACTGAAGTAGGAGGTGGTGCCCGGTTGGGCCCCGAACTTCAGTTCCTTGTTATCCACAAAAGCCTGAAGGGTGGTAAAACGATCTTCGCCCGCCCGCACCAGCAGTTTCTGCTCCACGATCACAAAAGGCTGGGAAAAATCGACCTGTTCCTTGCGTTCATCCTTGATGGTGATGCCCACATGACCAAGATCATACTCAGCCCGGTTGACCGCTTCGATCATGCCAGCCCATTCTGCGGTTTTGTGTTCCAGTTTGCAGTTTAGGCGGCGGCAAATTTCGTCGAGCAGATCGTACTCAAAGCCCACGATCTTGCCTGTAACCGAGTCTTGGAAGGAAAAGGGCACGTAATCGTTTGAGGAGACTGCCGCGATCACCCGTCCACCTAGATCAGGTAGGATAGGCGGGACGGTGTTGGGGTTGTTATCCTGCGCCTGTGCGACGCCCACAGCCCCGGAAACCAACAATGCTGCAACCAGCAGCAGTAAGGCTTTACGCATCGGGTAAAACTCCTTGAAGTCCAAATTCTCGGATGAATGGGTGTTTGGAAGCACCATTGGCAAATATAACGTGAGAGCGGCGCAGGGGCAACCTTCCCCCTTTTGCACCGCTGCATAGAGGGCTACCCTTTGGCTTTTTGGAAGGATTTGTAGGTGATCAACAAGGGACGGGTATCCCCGGATGGTGGCGGTTCGGGGAGCTGATGTTCAAACCATTCGCGCCGATCCTCAATTTTTAGTCCTGCCGATTCAATGGCGCTTTCAAATTCTGCCAGTGGGTGGCGATAACTGCCCACCCAGATCGGTTCTTCACCGTCACGTTCAATCCGTGCGCCCCTACCCGTGATTAACCGATCTGGATGATATTCGGAGATGATGAGCACCGCCCCCGGAGCCATCTGCGCGGCTGCATGTTCAAGCACAGGAGTTAGTTTTTCGATATGCTCTAACACCAGATTGATCATGACCACATCACCAAGACCCTTGATCAGCGGGAAAGGACTGCGAATATCGGCCTGAACAAAGTGCACGTGCGGCTGGCGAACTTTCTCCGAAGCCACCCGCAGCATCCCCGTGGAAAAGTCGAGAGCCACCAGACGAGCACAGCGCGGTGCCAGCCAAAGGGTATTTTTGCCCGTGCCACAGCCGATCTCAATGATCGTTTTACCGGCCGTATCTGGCAGAAGACTCTTCAGCGCCAGCGCATCCAGATCGCGGGTCGGGTTGATCTGGGTGTCGTAAGTCGCGCTCCATTGGTCATAGGCCCCCTGAATGGGGCTGCGTGCTTTCATATTGGTACTTATCCCCTACAGTGTGATCCGAACACATCGCGTTCCTATTTCAGTGTATCGCCTTTTTCTTGACTCCACTGTTTAGGGGCAGTTCAAGAGGGTGATTGCAAAAAAATCCGGCACTGCTAGATAAGAGGCTGTTTTTTGCGCAGCGAAGATCGCCTCATCCACTTTGGGACAAGGAAGCCTTACGGATTTGCTCCACAGCTCACATGGGGGGGTGCGGGTAAACCCTCACTTCGACGCCCTTAAACTTCCCAAACAGGAAAAAGACCGTGAAGTGAGGGCAGGTTGATCTTTACAGGGACTGCTTTAACAGCAGTTTTACGTATTGTGCCCGTTCAAAAGCAAAGGGATCATCGCAGCGTTTCTGGCTCAGGCTGCCCCGGAAGTCATCCACAGTCTTGTAATTGTGTTCCGTCATCCAGTCCTGAAGCTGCACCAACATGGTCGAGAGATAGGGAATCCCATTTTTGAGCAGGGCTGCCGTAAACTGAACCACCGATGCTCCGGCAAGTAGCCCCTTGACTGCATCGATCCCCGTATGAACGCCTGTGTTCAGCACCAGATCAAGTTTGGTGCGCCCGTAGAGGATCGCCACATGGCGCAGGGGCAGTCTTAGTTCGGCGCTGGTACTGTAGGTCATCTCGTTAAAGATGCTCTCGTTTTCAGCGTCAATATCCGGCTGCAAAAAGCGGTTAAACAGCACTACCGAGTTCACCCCGCGTTTCTCTAACTCGCGCACCACATTGACCACCGAGGTGAAATAGGGGCTGAGCTTAACCGCAATCGGCAAGGTGACTGCAGCACGTACCTTCTCGACCACTTCGTAGAGCTGCTTCTCAATTTCACTGCCTGATTTTTCGGGGTCTGCGGCAACATAGTAAAAATTGATCTCAAGTCCGTTCACACCGGTATCCGCAAGCTCTTTGGCGTACTGTACCCACGCCCCCGGGGTGACTGCGTTGAGGCTGGCAAACAGCGGCATCTTGACGGCCTTGCGAGTCTTTTCGACCCACATCAGGTGTTCTTTGGGACCACCGTGTTTGACTGCTGGAAAATAGGAAGATGCTTCCGGTGAGATGTGATTGTACTGAGAAATCTGATCTGCCATACGCTGGCTTTCAAGGGCGATCTGTTCCTCAAACAGCGAGCGGATCACCAGACCGGCTGCGCCTGCTGCCTCCGCCGCTTTGACTGTATCCACATGCCCCGAAATGGTGCTGGCGGAAACCACCAGCGGGTTTTTGAGTTTGATTCCCATGAAATTTGTTGCAAGATCGACCATGGTTCTTTTCCTTGCCTGTTTTTCTTCAAGTTGGCTTTGATAAACCTAACTGGTTTTACTTTACGCGCAAGTTCCCCCCCGCATAAGTGACAACTGACACAAAAATCATGCTATTCCTCACTTTAGCGGAGGCGCAGGTGGTGTTAGTATGCGGGAAGTAGACTCAAATAAGTGTTAGAGGATTCCGGAATGCCTGAACAAAATTCAGTTCGTCCTATTTTGACGATTGACGCCAATACTGCGGCGGCATACGTCGCCCACGCCCTGAGTGAGGTCATCGCCATTTATCCGATCACCCCGTCATCAGCGATGGGTGAAATGGCGGATGAAAAGTCGGCAGCGGGCGAGAAAAATATCTGGGGAACCGTTCCGCAGGTTGTCGAAATGCAATCCGAAGGTGGTGCAGCGGGTGCAGTGCATGGGGCTTTAACCACCGGTGCCCTTGCCACAACTTTCACCGCTTCTCAGGGATTGCTGTTGATGATCCCGAACATGTATAAGATCGCAGGGGAACTCACCTCCACGGTTTTTCATGTCGCAGCCCGCGCACTGGCAGCACAGGCGCTCTCGATCTTTGGTGATCACTCTGACGTGATGGCAGTGCGTCAAACCGGATGGGCACTTCTGTGTTCGGCGAACGTACAAGAATCAATGGACATGGCGCTGGTTGCTCATGCAGCGACGCTTAAGGCACGTATCCCTTTCATCCACTTTTTTGATGGCTTCCGTACCTCACACGAGATTCAGAAGATCGAGTCCCTTAGTTTTGATGATATGCGCGCACTGGTCAATGATGATCTGGTCGTTGCCCATCGCCTGCGCGGGTTGACCCCAGATCGCCCTGTGATGCGCGGCGCAGCCCAAAACCCCGACGTGTATTTCCAAGGGCGTGAGACCGTTAATCCCTTCTACCTCAAAGCCGGGGCCATCGTTCAGGAAATGATGGACAACCTGAGCAAGTTAGTGGGGCGCTCTTACAAACTCTTTGAGTACTTCGGTGCGCCGGATGCGGATCGGGTGGTGGTGGCCATGGGTTCAGGCACAGACACCCTGCGTGAAGTGGCCGATAAACTGAACGAAAACGGCGAAAAGGTTGGGGTGGTCGCAGTGCGCCTCTACCGTCCCTTTGTGGGTGAGGCTTTTGTGGCAGCGCTGCCCAAGTCGGTCAAGCGGGTTGCTGTCTTAGACCGCACCAAAGAGCCGGGCGCGCTCGGTGAACCGCTTTACCTTGATGTGGTTGGGGCCCTCAACGAGGCCGTCGCCGAAGGCGCTTTTGAGTCCATGCCACTGGTTATAGGTGGACGCTACGGACTGGGTTCCAAGGAATTCAACGCGGGGATGGCGAAGTCGGTCTTTGATAACCTTTCCCAGAAAAAACCCAAACACCGCTTCACCGTCGGCATTATTGAGGATGTGACCAATTCCAGCCTTGATTGGGATGAAACCTTCAGCAGCGAACCCGCCGGGACTCACACTGCTGTGTTCTACGGATTAGGCTCCGATGGTACCGTGGGTGCCAATAAAAACACGATCAAGATCATCGGCAAGGCCACGGACTACTACTGTCAGGGTTATTTCGTTTACGACTCTAAAAAGTCCGGCTCAATGACCATTTCGCACCTGCGTTTTGGCAAAAGTCCCATTCGCAGCATTTATCTTATCCAACAGACAGACTTCCTCGCGTGCCACAACTTCAGTTTCTTAGAGCGTTTTGATATGCTCTCCAAGCTCAAGACGGGCGGCACTTTCCTGCTTAACAGCCCCTACAGCGCGGCTGAGGTGTGGGATAAACTGCCGCGTAAGGTACAGGAAGAACTGATCGCCAAAAAGGCCAAGTTCTATGTGATTGACGCCCTTGGGTTGGCCAAATCACTGGGCTTGGGTGGACGCATCAATACCACCATGCAGGCGGCGCACTTCGCTATCTCCGGGGTGCTGCCCGAAGCCGAAGCCCAGAAGATGATCAAGTATGCCATTGAAGACAGCTACGGCGATAAGGGACAGGTGATCGTTGATCTCAATGTGCGTGCGGCACAGCTCGCTGTGGAGCGGATCGAGGCGGTAACTGTACCCGCAGCCCCCACCAGCGTCATTGAAATACGTCCCCCAGTGAGTGCGGACGCACCCGATTTTGTGCGCGATGTGACCGCGATGATGATCGCCATGGAAGGTGACAAACTGCCCGTCTCCAAGATGCCCATTGATGGCACCTATCCAACCGCAACGGCGCAGTATGAAAAACGCAATATCGCCAGCGAAATCCCTGTCTGGGAGCCGGACATCTGCATTCAGTGCAATCAGTGCGCACTGGTCTGCCCGCACGCAACGATCCGGGTCAAAATCTATGATGCCCAATATGCCAACGGCAGCTCCCCTGAAAAGTTCAAGTCCATAGATGCCAAGGGGCGTGAATTTGCGGGCATGAAGTACAGCATTCAGGTTGCGCCGGAAGACTGCACAGGCTGCGGTTTGTGTGTTGAGGTCTGCCCCGCTTTTGAGAAGGTCAAGGGCGTGAAGACCGATAAGAAGGCGATCAACATGCAGGCTCAGGCTCCTCTGCGTGAGCAGGAAACGAAAAACTGGGACTACTTCGTCAACATTCCGGAGCTTGATCCCAGCAAATTTAACCGCTTCACGGTTAAAGGCTCTCAGTTCCTGCCCACCCTGTTTGAGTTCAGTGGGGCTTGTGCAGGCTGTGGTGAGACTCCCTACATCAAGTTGGTGACTCAGCTTTACGGGGATCACACGGTCATCGCCAACGCAACCGGATGCTCCTCGATCTACGGTGGTAACCTGCCCACCACCCCCTATACCGTGCGTCGTACCGACGGGCGCGGGCCAGCATGGGCAAATTCGCTCTTTGAAGACAATGCTGAGTTTGGCATGGGGATGCGTCTGACCCTAAACAAACTGACGGGTTACGCCCGCGAACTGCTGGATCAACTGATCAGCGCTCAGCCTGAAAACGCTCTGCTCACCGCGATCCGCGATGCAGATATGAGCGACTGGCAGGGCATCGAGGAACAGCGTGTCCGGGTTGAAGAACTGAAGAAACTGTGCCAGAGTCAGGATACCTCGCTCTCCAAACAGCTTCTCTCGGTGGCCGATTATCTGGTCAAAAAGACAGTGTGGATCTTCGGTGGCGATGGTTGGGCCTATGACATCGGCTACGGTGGACTGGATCACGTCCTTGCCTCCGGGTTGAATGTTAATGTGATGGTGCTGGACACCGGTGTCTACTCCAACACGGGTGGGCAGATGTCCAAAGCCACCCCACGGGCTGCGGTCGCCAAGTTTGCGGCAGCAGGCAAACCCACGCGCCGTAAGGATTTAGGGCTTTTGGCAGTGAGTTATGGCAACGTCTATGTGGCCCAGATCGCGTTGGGTGCCAACCCCACCCAAACCTTGCGCGCCATTCAGGAAGCGGAAGCGTACAACGGGCCTTCGCTGATCATTGCCTACAGCACCTGCATTGCCCACGGCATCAACATGGCAAAGGGGATGGACGTGATGAAGGAAGCATCGGCTTCCGGCTTCTGGCCACTCTATCGCTACAACCCCGCGGTCGAAGAAGGCAAGAATCCACTCACCCTCGACTCCAAGATCGAGATCGAAGGGTTGGAAGACTTTATGTACAAGCAGGGACGCTTTAATGTACTGCGCAAGCAGGACCCAGACCGCGCCCATGAGCTGATGGAACTCGAACACCACGACGTTCTGGCCCGCTGGAACCAACTGATGAGCATGGCCAGCACCAACGGCAAATAATCCGAGCGTAAACCCTTTCTCGCTCCTCTTTGTGTCTTCAACCCCTCTTCATGAACGTGAAGAGGGGTTGAAGTTTCTAGGGACTGTGTCCACACATCAGGGAAAACCTTCCTTGGGATTATTCTCTGCTCTCAGAAGCCCTTTTTTTCGATTTGTGAAAATCAAATTTACTTGACCCCGCCCTCATTCAGACCTACGATCAAGTTAACTTTGTGGTGAAGTTCACAAGGAGTATTTCACCATGAAAAAATACAACCTTTACCTGATCGTTCTGTTTTTGGTCTTTGCGGTCGCCTTCTCTGGTTACAACCTGCCTACGCAGGCGATGAACCTGCCCAATCCCTCGGTAGCCTCAGTTGACCGTTATGTGCCCAATCATGAACCTTACCCAGAAAATGCTTGGTCAACTGAGAAATGTGTGACCCTCGCAAAGGTTAAGTTTTGTGTTGGGGCAAAGTGGGAGGATCTGAAACTTCGAGTAGGTATCAGTATCTTAGGTAAGTGGAAGTGGTGGACAGCCGTAGACATGAAGTGTTACGAATACGGGGTGCCGCCCGCCAGCGCCAAGGTCTGCGTTACCAAATACACATGGAAGAAACCTAAACTGGCTTTTACTCTCGCATTTTCAGGGTGTGTTGACGTGTATGTGAAGAAGTATTGTGAGGAGTTCTATCACAAGAGCTTCTCGGTAACCATCCCGTGAAACAGGCGCAAAACCTCAAAGCTGATCGGGTCGGGTGCATCCACACCCGACCCTGCTTATCCGGGTTAGATTGCCGGAGCAATTCCTAAAAAGGTGAAGAGTGCCTGATTAAAGGCTTCTGGTTGCTCAAAGCTGGGAACATGCCCTGTATTTTTGATCAGTACCTTCTGGGCATTGGGGATTCGTGCCGCCATGATCTCCGCTGCCCGCAGCACCTCTGGATGATCCAATGTGCCTGCAACAATCAGCACTGGACAGCCAACCACCTCCAGACGGGTCAGGGCGCACGGATCAAGAGGCTGCACGGGCTGTGTATCTGCGATGAAGAAGGTATTGGCCGCAACCGGAATCTGATTCATCTGGAGTGCCTTCTGACGTACAGCCCCATCGACCTCATCTGGCTCACGAAAGGCTCCATCAAACCAGATACGAATCTGTAGTTCATTGGCACGCGCAGTATCCCCCTGCTGCATTGCCTCAATCATTTCCATCACATGCCGTGGCGGCTCGCCTTCTAATTGAAAGCCACTCGGAGTAGCACCAATCAGCGTTAATGAGAGCGGTAGATTGGGATGTTCCAGTGCCAGATCAAGGATGATCTCGCCGCCATTGGAGCAGCCTATCAAATGCGCCTGCTGCACCCCCAGATGGCATAACAAACGCCACAGATCATCCCGGCGGCAAAGCGGGCCCTCAACCGAGCTGGAGCGCCCAAAGCCGCGCATATCGTATCGGATCACCCGGAAGTGCTGCGCAAGAAGCTCCCACTGAGGGTCAAACATACGACTGTCGAGAAAAGCCGCATGAGACAGCACCAAGGTCTCACCCGCACCAGCGGTCTCATAATAGAGCTTACCCCCATCCAATTCCAGATAGCCCGAAGTGGTCTGAGTCATGATCGCAATTTCCTCACTGCTCTGAACTTGTTTTTTGGTCACAATTTCATGATAAACTTTCTTGGGTGACATCTTCTGTCACTCGAAATGTAGGCTTTGGGAAGACAGGATCAAAATGCGTGCAGATCGCCTTTTGGCACTGATGTTGATGCTTCAAACGCGAGGAAAACAAACAGCCCAGCAGTTAGCTGCCGAACTTCAGGTTTCACGCCGAACGATCCTCCGGGACATCGATGCGCTCTCACTTGCAGGGGTGCCTATCTATAGTGAGGGTGGTCATGGGGGTGGGATCGCCCTTGACGAACAATATCGAACCACCCTGACCGGACTGCATACCCCGGAAATTCAGGCGCTATTTGTGCCCAGCAGTGGGACAGCGCTGCGCGACATAGGACTAAATAACGCTGCTCAGCAGCTTTTACTCAAACTGTTAGCAGCACTGCCAGCGTCCCATCGGCTTACCGTAAATCACATTCGCCAGCGCCTGATGATCGATTCAAGTTGGTGGTGGCATGATGACCAAACACCGCCTTTTTGGGATGATTTGCAGCAGGCCGTGTACGAAGACCGGATGATCGAAACCACCTATGAGCGGTTTGAGGGTGATGTGGCAAAGCGTACTCTAGAACCCTTCAGCCTTGTGAATAAATCAAGCTTATGGTATTTGCTGGCGCGCCACAACGGCGAATTTCGCATTTATCGGGTGTCGCGGTTTCATGAAGTACATCTGTTGGATCAATCCTTCTCTCGCCCCCCTGATTTTGACCTCAGCGCTCATTGGCAGGCACATCTCAAAGAATTTATGGAGAGTTTCACCCATTATGCGTGTGTTGTGCGTATTCACCCGGCACAATTGACCTTTGTGAAAAACCTGCTCGCAGGGCGCTGGCAATACCTTGAGCAAGACCCTTCAACAGGCTGGGTGACTGTGCGTTTGATGATGGATTCGCCGCTGATGGCAAAAATGTTGCTCTTTGGTTTGGGCCCATTTGGAGAGGTGATCGCCCCACCTGATCTGGCCAAGGCAACGCTCGATGACGCACAGGTATTGGTAAATCACCTCCGCGGTCTAGAGAATCGTGAAGGAGGATCACCACCCTGATGATCACTGCTCATGATCCTCCCATCGATTCCCCGCTCAATTCAGCTATAATCCTCCCGATGTTTTGCCGGGAGAGTATAGGGAATGCGAATTTCGCCGCTTTTTGTCCTGATCTTGCTGTTGATCGGGGTTGTTTTGACCATCGGTGGGGCTGTGGGCGCCTATGTGGGGGTGCGCACCATTGTGCTTCAGTCGCCTGTGGAACTGCCGCCACCGCCCCAGATCGGCGGGGTGCGTGCTACCTCAGTCCCCCTCTTGCCCGCTACAACTGCATCCCCAACCCTTGAAACGCCGGGTGCAGTGGTGCCCACCGTTGATCCTTTGGTGACTCCTGCACCCACTGAAATTCCCACGTGGTCAGACCCCAAACGGATCACCGTGCTGCTTTTGGGCATTGACCAGCGCCCGATGGAAACGGGGCCCTTCCGTACTGACACCCTGATCGTTTTGTCGATGGACCCGATCTCCAAAACCGGGGCGATGCTCTCCATCCCCCGTGATGTGTACGTGAAGATTCCGGGGTTTGCTGCACCTTATTCTCCTAACCGAATCAATGCCGCCAACTATATTGGGGATCTAGAGGAGTATCCCGGCGGGGGGCCAGCGCTGGCCGTCAAGACGGTTGAATCACTTCTGGGAATCCCCATTCATCGGTACGTGGTGATCAACTTCAAAGCCTTTGAGACCGCCATCAATGCCGTCGGTCCGGTGCAAGTTTGCCCTTCAGAGCGTATTTTTGACGCTGCTTATCCCGACAGTGAAACCTACGGGGTGATCACCGTTGAGTTTTTGCCCGGCTGTCAGGAACTGGATTCCACCCGACTGCTTCAATATGCCCGCGTGCGCCACAACGCAGGCGACGACATCGGGCGGGCCAACCGCCAGCAGGAGGTGATCCGGGCGGTCAAGGACAAGATTCTCACGCTAGGCGGAGTCTCGGCGCTGATTGGGCAAGCACCTCAGATCTGGAGCGCACTAGCGGAGAATATCAAAACCAACTTGACCTTTGATGAGATCATCCAGTTGGGATCGCTGGCCCAGCAGGTGGGTGAAATCAAATCGGCGGTGCTGACCATCAAGACCGCACAGGGTGGGCAGCTTTTACCTTCCACCCTTCAATCCGGTGAACAGGTCATGACCCCTTTATATGAGGAAGTGTATGCACTGGTGGGGCAGTTGTTCTCGGTGACTCAGGGCGCACCCTCCAATCCACAGGCATCCGAGGAGAACGCCACGGTTTTTGTGGCTAATGGTGCTGGTGTGGACGGTCTGGCCGGGCGCACCTCAGATAGGCTCAAGGCCTCAGGGTTTAATGTCGTGGGAGTCGGTAACGCTGAAGGAGTCGGACTATACGGCAAGAGTGAAATCCGAGTCTATGGCAGCAAGTTCAAATCTGCTCGTTACCTTGCGGAGGTGCTTGGGTTAGGTGATACCTTGATCACAGCGGGCACAGATGGCCCGCCGGGAGTGGATATTATGCTCATTGTGGGGCGTGATCTGGCAAACTGAACCAACCCTTTGCCTCCTCATACCCATCTGGACAACCAGAAGTGAAACCCTTACACGTGTTCAGGACTTCACTTCTGGGCTGCGAGGGACGATCTTAAAAACCGGAAATGCAGCCGCATGAGTTTCAAATTCTGCGAGGGGGGCGTCTTTGCTCACTGGGATGTGGGGACGTCCTCCGGGGGCGCGATGAAGATAGGCTTTGATGATCGGCGCCCGCTGCTCAACCGGTACTTCCTCAAGATAGATCTCCCGTCGTCCGCCGCTCCAAAGAAAAGCTTTACCCTTGGCGGCCCGCACGTTGAGCACCCACTGCGCCTGATCGCCTAGCATCGAGACAAGGTAAGGCTGCTTCTGGTAAAGGGCCAAGATCACAGGCAGCGAGATGATCCTTCCGGACTTGCGCCCGATCACTTGCAGGGTCGCCATATAGCCCGGTGCAATGCCGGAGGCATGGATAACTGCCCAAATACGGTTTAGAAAACGTGCCAGTTGGTTGGGGCGTTTGTGGCGGTACAGCCAACGCTGCCCCCGATGAAACCAACCCTGCCTGTTCTTATTCGCTGTGCTCACGGATACACCCTCCCTTCACAAGCCTCATAGACCACTGATCACTTACGAAAAGGTTGTGGTGGGGTTGCACACCCCCGAAAATTCCTTTCCGAAGGGCTTCAAATCCTTGATCCAGTGGGTGACGATGGGGTAAGATAAGGGCGCGGATCGATACTGCCTCCTCTGTGCCGCACCTGTCCATTCAGAATTGCATGTTCTCAACGGCTTTTTGCCACCCTCCCCCACAGGAGAAATCATGCCCAACAAGATTCAAGTCTTTTATGAGAGTCTCGCCCATGGCTCTAAGTGTTTGTTAGAGCAGGCTCACCAGACTGCCCGCCTCAACCATCATCTGTGTCAAACCCTCGAACAGCTTCAATCTGGCGGTTGGCGTGGAGCAGGCGCTGAAGCCTTTTTTGCGGAAATGCATGATTTGGTGCTGCCCGCCGTAGGTAGGCTTTACCATGCTCTGAACGATTCCAGTGACGTTCTCAAACGGATCAGCACCATTTTCCGTGAGGCAGAAGAAGAAGCCCGCCGTTTATTCGAGGGGATGGGCTTCGGCGCCGTTGATCCCACTGGTACAGCCGGCAGCAATCCGGGCGATTCCGCGATCAATAACACGGTTCCCCTAGAGGGCAACCCGCCGCCTATCTGCGCCGTGGGCGACAGTGCTTGTCAGACCGAAGCGTTGGAACAGATGGGCATTGACTTTGATCCCCAACAGTGGACACCAGAACAGATCGAGATGCTTTACTGGGCGCGGATGTTCTCTCAAGACTATTTCTTGGATGTGCCGGGAAACATCGCCCCACCCAACCCGGATGATCCCCTTGAAAACCCATGCGCCAGCCTCATCGGCTCGATCTTCTCCCAAACAGGAATCTTCTCCAGTCGGTTGGATGTGACTGGGGTTGCCCTGCTTTTTGGTATCCTCACAGGCCAGCAGTATGGTGACAAACTGACCCGAACCTTTGACCATACCGCCAATATCGGGCACAACAATGAATACAGCTTCAGCACTACGGGCGGCTGTGGCGGGAACTGCATCGACGGGCCCGTGCCCGAAAATGTGGCTACCGCTGGCGAAGCGCAGATCCTCAAATGGCAGGCGATCCAGCCCGGCAGCATTGTGGTGCATTACGATGGCGCGGGCGATCTTGAGTTTGGGCGTTACCCTCATGTGACGATGGTTGCAGGGTGGTCGAGTCAATCTCCCACCGGGGAGGTGACCCTCTATCCTGACTATCAAGCAGCATTGGATGCTGGGATCACTGACCCCGTTCCCTATGTGATGGATCGGGGCATTGGGGGGCCAGATGATCCATGGCGTGGACCTCGCCCCTTTAATGATATTTACAATGAGGGCGTGGAGATGGGTTATCTCTCCACCACCAGCTATGTGATTTTTAATATGGAGCCTGAAACGGCCCAGCCTTGAGAGAACTGCGCATGAAACCCTATCCGAAGTTCACGAGAATTTGCTCGATTGGTCTATACACCTGCCTGCTGATCGGGCTGTTCGCCGCCCCTCTAGGGGTGATTAGCCGCGCTCTTGACAAGATGCCTCAAGGGGAGCTTGCCTATGTGACCTGTAGCCGCCAGAATCAGTATCAGGGCGGGGATCTTCAGCGTTTTGATCTGACCGATGGCACCTCTCATCCCTTAACCAACGACGGGGCCGAGTACGCTCAGCCTACATGGTCTCCCGACGGCACTCGACTGATGTTCAGGGTGAAGATCAAGGGGGAAAACAGGATTCAGGTGATGGATGCGGAAGGGGACAACCGCCATACACTGGCCGTTGGGACTGCCCCTGCATGGTCGCCGGATGGACGTATGATCGCTTACGCCGCACCACTGCCCATCAAAGGGGAACAAGCGCCTCGTTATGCCCTGTATGTGATGGACGCGGACGGACAAAACCAGACGCGGATCAGCGGCCCTGAATTTGTGAATGTCTCCGATCCCACATGGTCGCCGGATGGAAAGGTGATCCTCTTTGCGGCGCGCTCGGCGGAGGAAGGGGGCGTTGATCTGTACCAGATAGCCCCTGATGGCGCTGCCCCAGAGCGCTTGACTCACAGCCCTGACGTCAGCGAGAGTCATCCTGCCTTCTCCCCCGATGGGCAGTGGATCGCCTTCAGCGCCAACGACGGCGTTTTTATCAGCGTCTATCGAATGGCTGTACATGGTTCTGAGCCTGAGTTACTTACGTGGCGAGGATACAATGTAAGGAGTTTTGATCCGACATGGTCACCGGATGGGCAGTATCTTGCCTTCTGGATGCAGACTATATTTTCGCACCATGATGATGTGCCACCAGACCCAGAAGGGATTTACCTGATCAAACTAGACGGAGGTCAACCCTCCTTGATCATCCCCAACGGTTGTGATCCAGCGTGGCGTCCTTCCCACAAATAAGCGCACAGGCTGCTCACCCTACCCTACAGCGGTGATGCGGGGCAGGGTGAAGCAAAAACCTTAACGATGCAGGGCCTTTTTGATCAGCCCGCCAATCTCAGTAGGGTTCTGGGCCACAAACACACCCGCATCCGCAAGGGCTTCCATCTTTGCCTTTGCGGTGCCCTTGCCGCCAGAGACAATCGCGCCAGCGTGCCCCATCTTTTTGCCCGCAGGCGCAGTCACCCCGGCAATATAGGACACCACGGGTTTGGTCACCTTGGCTTTGATATAAGCAGCCGCTTCTTCCTCAGCCGAACCGCCAATCTCCCCGATCAGGACGATAGCGCCCGTTTCGGGATCATTTTGGAAGGCTTCAAGGGCGTCAATGAAGCTGGTGCCGGGAACAGGATCGCCACCGATGCCCACACAGGTGGTTTGTCCGATGCCCGCTTCGGTCAGTTCATACAGGGCCTGATAGGCCAATGTCCCAGAACGGCTCACCACACCCACCGGCCCGCCGGGCTTGCAGACCTCTGTTGGGGTGAAGCCGATATTGCATTTGCCGGGGCTGAGGATGCCCGCGCAGTTGGGCCCCAACAAACGTGATTTGGGATAGTCCCGTTTGAGCAGGTTATACACCCGTGCTTGATCATGGGCCGGGATGTGTTCGGTCACACACACAATGAAAGGCACACCTGCTGCGGCCGCCTCTAGGATCGAATCGGCTGCGGCGAAGGAAGGGACGATGATGAAGGCGGCGTTTGCGCCCGCTTTTTCGACGGCTTCGCGCACTGAGGCAAAAATCGGGATGCCTTCGACGTCCGTGCCTGCTTTCTTGGGGTTGGTGCCCGCAACCACTTTGGTGCCATAGGCGCGGTTTCTCAGTCCGTAAAACTGCCCCTGTTTACCGGTCAGGCCCTGCACCACCACCCGCGTATTTTCGTCAACAAAAACAGCCATGATTTAAGCCCCCGCAATTTCTACCGCACGCTTGGCGGCGCTGAGCATATCCGGCATCATGATCAGCCGGGCAGATTCGTTTTCCTTGAGGATCATCCGACCCTGATCAGCGTTGGTTCCATCAAGACGGGCAATGATAGGGGCCCGCAGTTCCACCCGACTCATCGCCTCCACAATGCCTTTGGCGACCTCATCACAGCGGGTGATACCCCCAAAGATGTTAATGAAAATCGCTTTGACGGCTGGATCCGTGTTGATCACCGTGAGGGCATTGATCATCACCTGCGCATTGGCCCCACCGCCAATGTCAAGGAAGTTGGCCGGGCTGCCCCCTACCTGATTCACAATGTCAACTGTAGACATGGCCAGCCCTGCGCCGTTGGCGATGATCCCTACCGAGCCGCTGAGGGCGACGTACTGCAAGTCTTTTTCTTTGGCCAGACGTTCGCGCTCCTCAAGCTGCTCCAGCCCCCGATATTCATCCCATTCGGGGTGCCGTTCAGCAGCGGAGTCGTCAAGAGTCACCTTGGCGTCGAGCGCGTGTACTTTACCCGCCGGGGTGAGGATCAAGGGGTTGATTTCCACCAGATCGGCATCACCCTGCGTGTAACAGCGGTACAATTTGAGCAGAATATCCACAGCCCCATCATGGGCTTCTGGGTCTAGTTTGGCCGCTTCAACCCACTTGCGGCAGATATCGGTGCTTAGTCCTTCTACCGGGTCCACATGGATGCGAGCGATAGCCTCTGGGTCTTCCTTGGCCACCTGCTCAATGTCGATCCCACCCTTGGCGGAGAGCAGTCCCAGATACTTTTTGGCGCTGCGATCAAGGGTGAAGCTGGCGTAATATTCACGTTTGATGTCCGACGCTTTTTCGATCCACAAGCGGCGCACGATATGACCACGAATGTCCATGCCCAGAATATTCTGAGCATGGAATCGAGTTTCTTCGGCGTTGTTGGCCAGTTTGATCCCGCCGGCTTTGCCGCGCCCGCCGATCTGAACCTGCGCCTTGATCACCACTGGATAGCCTATTTTTTCTGATTGGGCCACGGCTGCATCCACCGTATCAGCCACACCGCCCGGCGAAACGGGGATGTCAAATCGGGCGAAATACTGTTTGCCTTGGTATTCAAATAAATCCACGAGGGGAACTCCTTTTGCACCATTAGACTTGCGTCCAACCCCAAAAGTATAACAGTTTTAGCAGGCAGGCGGAAACTTACCGCGGGGGGCGGGCTGTGAAGGGCGGTGAACTGGGTTTGAGGGTTCGACTCTAGTCCCTCGCTACTGAGGTAAGTTGAGAAATGCGATGTCGGACGGGCAGGTCTCGTCCGCAACCAGTGGCATTCAGAGTCTGTTTGAAAAGCACGGTGGTGGAAAGATTTCTGCCTCACCCGACTCTTGCAGATGCGTCCCCACAACCCCTGAATGGGGTGCTTGAGGGGATGCCCTCGAAAGTTACTTTCCCCCTCAGCCACTTGATAGTCTAAGCGGGCAACACTTTTTCAGGAACGCACAGTTGTCGCACGCGCCATGCCGCATCCGCCGCATGCCTG
Organism: Anaerolinea sp.; assembly: GCA_014879835.1. Lineage (GTDB taxonomy): Bacteria > Chloroflexota > Anaerolineae > Aggregatilineales > UBA2796 > UBA2796. The sequence continues at coordinate 3,414 of JACSRJ010000128.1, read as the reverse complement.
CTCCTGAAAGTGCGTTCTCTGGTCAATCCTCAGGTTGAATTCGACAGTCTCAGCCCTGTACCAAGATTAGTGACCGCACACTTGCTTAAACCCCTAATTTGGGGGGGGCCTCCCGTCGTGTACCCTAAATGGGATTAGAATTGATAATGTGTTGATGACAGGTTTACAGTGGTTTCGAGGCTCGATCCCCTCTCGATTCCATGTCGAGGAAAACAATGAAACGTATTTCCCACGCTGCTAACTCAGTCAAATATCATCCGTTCTTTTTTCTTGACCCAGAATATGCGTGTCTGGCTCAGGATAAGCCGGAGAATTTGCCCCCTTATAGTTTTAGGAGCGACCTGAAGTCCAGCATCCGAGTTATCTTTCTTCGCATCTTTATGGCAATTTTGATGCCTTCTCTTGTGGTTAGTTTGATTCACATTTACCAAGAGAACAAAATCCTCTATCAGCTTCAAGCCGAAGGCATATCCGTACAAGGAGTTGTGCTGAGGACATACGAAAAAACTGTGCGTCGTGGCAATTCAAGCAATACTGTTACCTTTATCGTTTATCAGTTTCAGACACCAAATGGCATGACCTATATAACGGAGATCGAGGCTCACGCAAATGAAGCGAGAATCCTCCAAGAAAATACCATTGTGACAGTTCGCTATCTTCCTAAAGACCCGACCATCTCTCGGTTCGCAAGCCGAGTCCCAACAGATTTGAGGAGTGTGTTGGACATTATTCTAATAGGTGTAGCAATAGCTGGAGGTTTTTCCCTGTTTGCACTATGGGCAAGCATCTCGGCATCGCTGAATTCGAAATCCAAAAAAGTCCATGAACTCCTTCAGCAAGGGGCAATACTCATACATGGGTATGTAAACTCATGTGAACTGACCGGTAAAGGGTGGGGTTGGCGTTCTTACAGACTCTCTTACGGTTTTGCCTCACTTCCGGGGCATGAATCAATCCTAGAACGAGATTTGCAGCTTGATGCGTCTCATGTAGGGTATGATCACCCACCTGCGCCCCAAACACCCTTGTTGATCCTGTACCTGAATGTAAAGTCCTTTGAACTGCTATAATGCCTTGCCACAGGGTTAAATAGATAGGGTTGGGGGTTTTCGATCTCCCCTTCCTATGCCTCCTGCGCAGTGCCCATCAGCACGCGGGAGCAGGAAGAATCAATCTCTTGAGGGAATTTGCCTCAAACCACCCCAAACTGATTTAGGAAAGGGGAAAGTTTGCTGAGTCTCGGTAAAGCTGATTGTGGTCAATATAGGCGATCACCGAATCGGTGAGGCGGTAGCGCACCGACCGCCCCATGCGTAGATCGTCACGCAGATCGGTTGCAGCAAGCCCGACTTCAGGCGCATCCACGTTCACGCACCGGGCCATCAGGCCCGGCAGGCGGGTATCCAAAGCCGCAATGTTGATTCGACTTCCGGGGCGCTGGATCAAAGCCAACTGTGCCTGTGCGATGATCCCGGCCGGATCATGCCACGAGAGGAAATTGCTGAGCGAATCCCCACCCATGATGAAGTACAGTTCGGCGAGGGGATACTGCCCTGCGATGAGGCGCAGGGTATCGACAGTGTACTGAGGTCCGGGACGGTTCAAATCCACCTCAGAGAGTTTAAAGTGATCGTTCCCTTGAATGGCCAGCTCAACCATACATTTGCGGTGCTGCGCCGGGGTGATCTGTCGGTCTGCTTTGTGCGGTGGATCGGCCGCCGGGGTGAACAGCACCACCGAAAGGTTCAGTACATCGGCGGCGCATTCAGCAACGATCAAGTGCCCCAAATGGGGTGGGTCGAAGGTGCCCCCAAAAACACCGATTCGGGTCACTCGCCCCACTCCAACTCATATTCACCAATAAACACGGTGTCACCGGGTTGAACCCCTGCCGCCTCCAGCGCCTTGGTGATTCCCAACGTTGCTAAAATGCGCTGGAAGCGTTCCAACGATTCGTCAAACTCCCAATAGGTCATGGCTGCGGCGCGTTCGATCCGTTTGCCCCGTACATGGAACGCCCCATCCTCATCGCGGGTGATGGTGAAGGCAAAATCCTTTTCCTCGTCGAGTGAATAGATCGGGGTTTCTTCGATGGGAGCGGGTTTATCCGGCAGACTTGCCAGCAGTGCCGCGACACGGTTCATCAACGCCTGTGTACCGCTTTGGGTCGCAGCCGAGATGCGCATCACCTCACATCCCTTGGCGCTTAGGGTGCGCTCAATTTCATCCCACTGAGTCAGCGCTTCGGGGACATCGATCTTGTTCAAGACTACGATCTGCGGTTTTTGAGCCAGCGATTCATCAAAAAGCGCCAATTCAGCATTGATCTGATTATAGTCCGCAAGGGGATTCTGGTTCAACCCATCCAACAGATGGATCAGGACGCGGGTGCGTTGAATATGGCGCAAAAAGGCGTGTCCCAAGCCCACCCCCATGTGCGCCCCTTCGATCAGACCGGGAATGTCGGCGACCACAATATCCCGATCCCCAACCACGGCCACCCCCAACTGCGGCTCTAGGGTGGTGAAGGGATAATCGGCGATCTTGGGTTTGGCGTTGCTGATCACCGAAAGCAAAGTTGACTTACCCGCATTGGGTACACCCACAATGCCCACATCAGCGATCAGACGCAGTTCCAACTTCAGCCAGCGTTCCTCACCCGGTTCACCACGTTCGGCCATGCGCGGCGCTTGATTGGTGCTGGTCGCAAAACGTCCATTGCCCCGGCCACCACGCCCGCCTTTGGCGACCACCACTTCTTGTCCCGGCTCCACCAGATCAGCGATCAATTCGCCCGTTTTGGCATCCCTGACGAGGGTCCCCAGCGGCACCTCGACCCGCAGATCGTCAGCGCTTTTGCCGGTACGGTTGACAATGCTGCCGGGTTTGCCCTCCTCCGCAATGTGTTTCTGTTTGCGGGTGAAAGGGTAAAGGGTGTTGATACGTCGGGAAGCGACCAGAATCACACTGCCACCCCTGCCGCCATCCCCGCCATCAGGGCCACCCTTAGGTACATATTTCTCACGGTAAAAGTGGACAAAACCATCGCCCCCTTTACCGCTCATCACGTAGATTTTTGTTTCGTCAATCATGCGCCCATTGTACCACGCGCTGATAAGGCGATCGTGAAGGGATCAGCCCTTCAGCCCTCACTGCATCGGTTGGGTGGGTTGGTGATCATCCTCGATTGAAGCGTTTTTGGGGCCTGTTGGTGAGGCTGGCGGACGTGGGGTATTTCGTTTCATAAATTCGGCATCCGCTGCGATCTCTGCTTCCTCATCTGGGGTGGGTTTCGGGAACATATGTAAGTACTTATGCAGCAGCAGAGGCGAGGCCAAATTTTGGCTCGAAAGGGCTTGGTTCTGCTGGGTGTTTTCGTCCATGGTCACCGCTGGCGGGGAAGGTGGCGGGGTG
>JACSRJ010000336.1 GCA_014879835.1 Anaerolinea sp. | reverse complement strand
TTGTGGGCGAGTTGGTGTCCACCTTGCCGCCTCGAGATGCCGCTGCTTATCAACGTCTATCAGCGTTATCAGAGTGAAAGTCTTGTCATACTGGGGCTGAACGTCACTGAACAAGACAGCCTCGAAGCCGTCACAGCATTTGTTGAGGAGTTTGATGTTCCGTTTCCTGTTCTGCTGGACGAAGCTGGTCATGTCAGCAACGATGCCTATGGCATGATGGGACTGCCGATGAGCGTCTTCATAGATCGGAACGGTATTGTGAAGCGCGTCGTACTTGGGGCGCTTGTCAGTGATGAAGTTGATGGATATATCGCCGAGATCATGAGTCAAGGTGAGTGATAAAGATGAGTGACACGATTCAGGATTTGCAACAAGAACCGGTACCGTCACAGGATGAAGCGACCGCTCAGTCAGAGGTCTTTGTTATCCCACGTACTGTCTTTAACAATGTCGTGATTGCCACTGTCTTTTTCATTCTTGGCGGATTGGCTGCTGCCTTGTTGATAAACAATTCAGCACGTTCTACTGAGCAGGTCATCAACCAGGCGGTAGCGACGGCCATCAACAGTTTTGCAGATACACAGGGCGATCGCCCTGTACCGAGTCTGAACAATCCTGGCACGCGCCTTGAAGTCAGCCCAGATGATGATCCTTCACATGGGACTGCCGACGCGCCTGTAACCATTGTCGAGTTCAGCGACTTCAACTGTCCTTACTGCGCCCGGTTCGTTCAAGAAACGCTGCCCCTACTGCGCGAAAACTATGGTGATAGGATTCTCTTCGTCTACCGAGATTTTGCCATCCTCGGTCCAACCTCTGTCGATGCCGCTGTCGCTAGCGAATGCGCGGATGAACAGTCTGCTTTCTGGGCTTATCACGACCTGTTGTTTGCGAACCAGGGCAGTTTTGGACGTGACATGCTCATCGGTTACGCGCAGCAGGCAGAAATCAATGTTGAGGAATTTTCAGCCTGCCTCGACGAGGCTGCAATGCGGGATGAGGTGCTGAGGGATACGGCAGAAGCGCAGCGCTTAGGCGCTACCGGCACGCCGACATTTTTCATCAATGGTCGTCCAGTCATCGGGGCACAACCCTATGCAACATTCGCCGCCATGATTGACGAAGAACTGGTTGTGGCTGCGGGCGGCAATCCCTAGAGAACACGTTACGTGATTTCTGGCGCGCCGTGATCTGCTTCCAATATCGACATCCTATCTCTACTGAGGTTCGGTTATGCGTAAAAAAGCTGCACCCACTAAACGCACGACGAAGGTTCAACAAGGGCTGTTGACCCGATATAACCATCTCCTCACCGTTGAGCGCAGCATCATCGGTGCAACGATTCTATTTATTCTTGGAATCATCGCGGTGGTGGCTTTTAACGCCTGGCAAAATCGAATCCTCAGTATTGATGGCATTGAGCGTGTGTTCGGACTCCCGCGTGGACATGAAGAGTTCACCACTTACCCGAACGATGAACTACCCCCTATGGGCGGTCTTCACAATCCAACCTGGCAAAACTGCGGTGTTTACGATACCCCGATTCAAAATGATCTGGCTGTGCATTCACTGGAACATGGCGCTGTCTGGATCACTTACCGTCCCGAACTTCCAACCGAACAAATAGAAAGACTGCGTGACATCACACGTGGTGGCAGCCACCGCTTGCTCAGCCCATACCTTGGATTGGCGAGTCCGATTGTGGTAACGGCATGGGGGTATCAGTTGCAGATTGAAGATGCCTATGATAGCCGCCTGATCGACTTCATCAGTAACTATGAGCAAGGGCCTCAATCCCCTGAGCCTGGGGCAAGCTGTTCGGGCGGGATCGGTGAGCCAATCCGCTAAATCATGAAGTCCATTGAGTGTGGCGTGAGACGATGAAATAGGAGACAAGACCATCTGATTCAGGCGTTTAAGGGGAAATGCTATGGAGACTGATAAGCCCAACTCGTCCAAAACTGGAAATGCTCGGCAGCGCCATTTGATGCGCCAGGGTCGAATGCGCCAGCCTCATGTACGCCATGCTGTGCCGATGGCATCAGAAACTGCCACGGTCATTGACAGCCGGAACGGGATCGTTCGATGGCTGAAACAATCCTTTTTGCGTTTCGGACCCGTAACTACACTCAGCCTTGTTGTTCTGCTAGTACTGGTGATCGGGTTGCAGGTGTTGTCAGGTCGTGTTTTCCCAAACGTCTGGTCTCTAGGAGTGTCTCTCGGCAATGTATCGTTAGAGGATGCAAGTACACGGCTTCTCGAAGCCTGGCATGGCGAGTTTCAAATCGAACTGACTGATGGAGAGCGCACATGGATGGTTGCTCCCTCGCAGCTTGGACTCCGATTGGATGCGCGCCGCACCGCTGAGGCAGCACGAGCCGCAGGTTTGGTAGGCATTCCTTTTGGTTATTCGGTTGAACCAAGTGTAAGCCTCGATTCTGAAGTCGCACAGGCGTACTTTGAGTCGCTTATAGATGAGGTGGACATCCCCCCGTACAATGCTGGCTATGCCTGGCAGGGTGAGCAGTTCGTGGGTGTACCTGGTCGAGATGGGCGAGCCTTAAACATCTCCGACACGCTGTCAAATCTTCTTGAAGACCCCGGTTCAGTGGTCAGCCGCCAGCGACTCGAACTCATCTTCAATCCTCTGCTGCCAGAAGTTGTCGATCCCGCTCCCTATCTGGAGGAAGCGCACTTGCTTGCAGGGCAGCCATTTACCATCACCGCCTACGATCCTTTCACTAATGAAATGCTGAACTGGACAGTCGATAGGGGAGATTTTACCGCCTGGCTAGAGGCAACCACCAGCGGGTTAGGTGTTCGGGAGTCTGCGGTGCTGTCATTTCTCGAAGTCCAAAGCACAGCGATCAACCTTGAGGATACCTCTCGATATTTTGATAGCGAGGAAAGCCTGGAACGCATCACGACAGTTATTCGCAGCGCTCAGTCTTCAGTGTCGCTGCGTATCCGCTACTACCCGACAATATATATAGTCGTTTCTGGTGACACAGGCTATCGCATCGCTCGCAAAACAGGCATTCCTTTTTACCTGATTGAGCAGGCAAACCCTCAAGTCGATTTGAGTGTGCTTTCACCGGGGGATGAACTCAATCTACCGCCACAGGATGTCACTATACCCCTCGAACCGATTCCCTCGAAGCGCATTGTTGTGAATCTGGACACACAATGGCTTGTCGCCTATGAAAATGGGCAGCAAGTGTTTAGTTGGGCGATCTCATCCGGCATTGAACGTGCGCCAACGTCACCCGGTATATTCCAAATCCTGAGTCATGAACAGAACGCCTATGGCAGCAGTTATCTGTTGTGTGATGATTCGGGATGTGGGCAGTGGCAGATGGAATGGTTCATGGGGCTTTATGAAGTGGTGCCAGGTTTGATGAATGGGTTTCATGGCGCTGTTCTTCTGCCTGACAACACCTATCTGGGAGGGGGAAATGTTGGTGACCCTTACACACTGGGCTGTGTGATGTCTCGCAACGAAGATGCCCAACGTTTGTACGAGTGGGCTGAAGACGGCACAATCGTCGAGATAATCTCCAGTGAGTTTGCGCCACAGAGCGATTTGGGGAGGTTAGCGCTGGGAAGCTAACCCTGAACTGGTCTTCGTCCGTTATAGAGGCACAGGGTTCCAAAAACGGTCATGTACTGGCGCACCAACACCACATCTTCAAAACCAACCTGACTGAAAAACGACGGCAGTAGTCCATTGACATTATCCGCTGTTGTTGAGAAACCATCGAGAAGCTGCACCAGAAGAAAGAGCGCTCGCATGAGCGGGTTCTCCACTTTTCCCCAATCTGCCACGTGAAGTTGCCCACCTGGGCGAAGCACACGAAACACTTCACCTATAGCACGGAGTTTGTTTTCCCTGGAGAGGTGATGGAACAACAGACTTGAAAATACGTGATCAAAGCTGTTGTCCGGGTAAGGCAAGTTGTAGACCATCCCATGATCGAGTGCAACTACCATCCCGGATTGTGAGACTTTCTGTCGAGCGAGCGTTAGCACCTTTTCGTCACCATCAATGCCGACAACTTCAGCATTAGGTTGTGCCTGCTTAATCAATAGCGTCAGTGTGGCCGTACCACAGCCAAGATCAAGAACGCGGTGACCGAGCTGAACCTGGGCAGCTTTGACCAAGGTGTTCTTGAACTCGAACTCGCGCAGCGTCAACCGGAGAATTGGATCGTACACCGCCGTTAGCCAGTCGTAGCGCAAGGCGGGGATGTACTTCTGTGATTTCTCTTCCATTAGTGTTGCGCTGCTTTCGAAAAATTATCGTCAAAGGCAAAACGTGCGTTATCGGTCACGAGGTAAACTGACGCACCAATCCCAATGCCTGATCGGTTTTGGCGATTGATTTCATGCCGTCTGCTTCAATACCTGTCAAGGCACGAATGGCGTCAATGGTTTCAGGCACAACAATAGCCTGGTTGTAGACCTGATAGTTGTAAAACACTTCATGCCCGCTAACGGTCAAACCGTCTTCCCACAATCCAACTTCCCACATGTCACCGCGTGGCCGACCCAAGTCGGACATCATTTCCAGTGTGCTATTGAGGGCCACAACGCCATCCGACATTTTCAGGAAGGCAATGCGCGGCGCAGAACGAAAAACATCAAGTACTTCTTCTTTCGTTATGGCGCGAGTGAGTTCAACGCTCCAGGCATGGAGGTGACTGGTGGTATGTGCCGCTACAACCGCGATGGTCACAACATCTAGATCGGGAATAACGGTTTGCGCGTCAGGTCCCTGATGGGATGGAATGTCCTTCTCCGGTACAACGGTGTTCATTACGCCTGTATGATCTGATTCCCAGGGATCGGTTGCGCGACGGATCAGCACGCCCCGCGCTCTTTTGAGCAGTCCCGCGTTCTTGAGCGCACCCAATGTTCGGACAATGCTGGTCGTATTGCACGACACCACACGGGTGGTGTCTAGACCTAAGGCGGAAGCATAGTTTGCCTGGGCGACAAAGGAATGTCCAGTCAGGCTGTGCTTTTCACCGCCCTGGAAAATTGATTTCACGCCAGCGGCGCGATACTTTTCCAGGTTGCTTGCAGCAACTTTTTTGGGAGTCGCATCGGCTATCACATCCACTTGGGACAACACATCCGTTAGACTCCCTGCGATCAGAATACCTGCGCCCCGCATGTGATCAGCAGCCTCTGGCGTTGAAGCGAAGACTGGATATCCTTTTTCAACTGCTACCTTGATACGCCAATCGGTGACTACATCGGCAATCCCAACTAACTGCATGTCATCCTGCACCGCAACTGCATCAGCGATCCGTTTGCCGATAACACCGTAACCGTTGACCGCTACTCTCACTTTTTGATTTGACATTTCAGCCTCTCAATTAACCGGGCAGTAGCGTGGTGATGGTTGCTGTACTTGGGTATTCGCGAGCAATGCTTATCCCGCCCACTATGTACAGCGCGTTTATCGAGCGGGTTCATTTCCGATTAAAGTTGCCGCATAGTAACGGCATTCACTTAGGCCAGCTTTCGCAATACTTGCCAGCAGGCCATCGGTCGTAACCCGATTGGGATCATAGGTGACTACAACGACACCTTTTTCAAGGAAAACCTCAACGACGAGAACGCCGTCTAACTGCGAAAGCTCCTTACGAACCAACGCGGCGCACTTTGAACAATCCATGTTTAGCACGTCCAAAAAAGCCACCGTCGCCGTGAAAAGGATTGCTTGACCGTTTTGGTTTTCCACTGGTTCAACGGGTTTGTCTAGTTCAACATTTCCCTTGGTCAGCATCATGTCCACCTCTTTCTCCATACCATGAGCATACTACGCATGGGAACTCGACATAAGCGCTAAGTTGCTTACCTCAGGTACGCCATTTAGCGGGGGGATAAACGAGTTGGATAGCGCTTATCCGGCTCTGGCTTAAGCCCTAGAATGTGAGTAGATGTCAGCAAGGAGATGAAATCATGGCGAAAGATCCCGTGTGTGGTATGGATGTTGAGCCACAGTCTGCATTTGCAACCCGTGAACACATGGAGCAGGATTTTTTCTTCTGCTCTCAACAATGCGTCGACACCTTTGATCGCAACCCACATCAATACGGGCATCGCTCACATCACAATAACCATGCAAGTAACGTTAATCCAGTCGATACGGGGCACCATGACTATGTTCAGAGTAGCCGCAATGGCGCAGGTGCGCCCATCCGAATCGAATTGGCCGTTATCGGGCTTCAACGATCGGGTGGCCCGGCGTTGGAACGCGCTATTACCGTTATTCCTGGTGTCAGCCGAGCTATTGTGAACACCAAAGAGAGCCGTGTTTTCATTGACTATGATCCTGAAAGTGCCAATGTGTCTGACTTGCTGGAGGCAGTGCGAAGCGCTGGCTTTACGCCCGGTATTCAGCATCTCAGGCTCAGGGTCAAAGGTCTGTACTGCGCTGAATGTGTTGGAAGAATTGAAACTGCCCTGAAAGCAGTTCCGGGTGTGCTGGATAGCACTATGAATGC
>JACSRJ010000210.1 GCA_014879835.1 Anaerolinea sp. | reverse complement strand
TCCCCTTTCGGTAAATAGAGGGCAAACAGGTTCAATCTGCGTAAATCCCGGCCTTTTCAAACGGTCTCTAAGTCTATACGGACGGTATCAGACCTTGGTTGCATCGGAAGTTGTGGCCCCCTCAACCTCGATTCCCTCTTCTCCGCCGGAGCAGGCACCACGAAGCAGTCGTTGGGGGATGAGGGCAAGTGGGTAATGCCTAACCCTAAAGGGTGCTTTTGACATTTGGGGTCACCGAACCTACCATAAGAGGCAGCCCTAAGGTGATTCTGGAAAAGATAGTATCCGGGAGGGGGTAAGATGAACCCGTTTAAACGGTCTGTTATGGTGATCCTGCTGCTGGTCGTTATCGGGGCGGCAAACATCGGTCTAAGCCAACCACTGACCCCAATTCAGGCTCAGGAAGGCGAAAACACCTTCACCCCTTGCACGGGTTACAGTCAGGAAAGCGGCACCACGGTGAATGCCGGGCCGTGGGCGAACCGCCTGCTGATCGCCTTTAGTGAGGATGGACTCACTTGGGAACCAGCCAATCGCATCCTCAGCGATCAAGCCGATGTACCTGATGTGATCGTCACTTCAGATGGCGAGATTCGGGTGTATTACATTACATGGTGCCCCAAAACGATCCGTAATCAGATCGCGGTTGCATCCTCCACCGATGGCCAATCGTGGACGTATCAGACCATCACCATCACCCGTGAGGATGGCGGTCAATTGGGAATGCCGGCTGATCCCACCATCGAAATAACCGATGAGGGCAAGTATCGACTGTACTTCACCGCTCAGATTCCGCCTGACAAACATGGAGGATCATACTCCGCAATCTCTGAAGATGGATATAATTTCGTGTTTGAACCGGGAGCACGTTTTAGCCTGCCTAACCGCAACGCCCTTGATGTAAATGTCCTCAAGATCGGTGCTACGTGGCATTACTTTGCAGGTGGGGAACCGGGAAAAAACCTCCATGCGACTTCACCCGACGGACTGAACTTCACCCGTCTTGAGGACTTTGTGCAGGACTCGATCATCATGTCCAATGGGATCGCGGTTGAGGGTGGATACCGCTACTATGGCTTCCAGCAGATGCCGGGCAGCACCCATATCGTCTCGTTTTTCACCACCGATGGGGAAACGTGGACACTTGAGCCGGGCAGACGGCTTGAGGTTGATGACAGCACCCAATTGGAGGCAGAGGTGGTCAAAGACCCAGCGGTTGCACAACTTCCTGATGGACGCTGGATCATGATCTATGTGAGTATGATCCCGGAATTTCCTTTGCAAAAAGGCAAATAAAGGCAGCAAGTCATGAATCCTGCGCCAGTCCGACTGGATATTTTGCGACTGCCCTTGCTCGGACGGTTACTCAAACAGAAACGTGGACGGTTGTACTTTCAGATACCGCTGCTGCTGGTGACCCTGCTGCTGCTCTATGATGGTTTCACTGGGCCGCAGCAGGCATCCCAGAATCTGGCGACGGTTGGTGTGTGGGTGCACTATCGGGGGGTGCTGATCCTTATTCTGCTGCTGGTGGGCAATTTGTTCTGCATGGGCTGCCCCTTCACGCTGCCCCGGACAGTGGCCCGACGGCTTTCCAAACAGGGACGACGCTTCCCCAAGGCCCTACGGGGTAAGTGGCTCGCTTTTGCAGGGCTGTTTGGGATCTTCTTCCTTTATGAATGGCTCGATCTATGGGCGAGTCCGCTGCTCACCGCTTGGGTGATTCTTGCCTATTTTGGGGTGTCCTTCGCGTTGGAGCTGATCTTCACTGAGAGCGCCTTTTGTAAGTATGTGTGCCCTTTGGGAACCTTTAACTTTGTGTACAGCACCGTCTCCCCTCTCCAGATCAGCACCCGCAGCCCGGACGTGTGCCGTACTTGTGTGGGCAGAGAATGTCTTAACGGAAGTTATGCACCTTCGCCCTTGATCCTCACTGATTTGATTCGGGAGGGTGCTTCGCCCTCCACCCATGAACACAACCCGCAGGGCGTTTTAGGTTGCGGCACCTTGCTTTTTGTGCCCCAAATCAGAAGTAACTTTGAGTGCACCCTGTGCCTCGATTGCGCCCGCGCCTGCCCTCATGATAATGTCGCCCTTCAGGTGCGTTCCCCCGCAAAGGAACTGCTTGATCCTCATACCTTCCCACGCCGCTGGGATGTAAGCTTTTTGTTCATCGCCCTCGCCTTCATGGGCGTGACCAATGCTTTTGGCATGATCCCTCCGGTCTATGATCTGATCGGGGCACTCAGCCGCCTTACCGGGATCAACGCCGAGTGGGCCCTGCTGCTGATCCTCTTTGGGGTGGGTAATGTGCTTCTGCCTGCGCTGGTTGGGGTGGGTATGGCGTGGGCTGTCCTCCGGGTCACCGGGACAGTCCTTCGGGGAAGGCGGTTGCGTAATGTATTTTGTGCCTTTGCGCCTGCCTTCATCCCCGTCGGGATCGGTATCTGGGCCGCGCACTACGGCTTTCATTTTGTGACTGGGGCATTGACCATTGTGCCTGTGTTTCAGAACTTCTTACAAGATCACCAGATCGGGCTGTTGGGCCCGCCTAACTGGGCGCTTGGCGGGCTTATGGGGACTGCGCAGTTCGGGTTGATTCAGGGTATGCTGATCGTTGGCGGGTATGGGCTGAGTCTGTTCACCGTCCGCCATACTGCGGCTGATCTCTTTGGTCAAAAGGGCTGGCGTGCATGGTTGGTGGTGTCCTTGATCTTGCTCGGACTGGTCCTTGCAGCCCTCTATGTCAATGCCCAACCGATGGAGATGCGGGGCATCAGCGATCTTCACTAGGCGATCAGTGAGAAGATCCGCACCTGAAATCCCCCTCCGCGGGGTATACTCTGAACTGTGTGCGAAAGACAATAGACACATGATCAATCTCAGACAGAACTGAAAGCAGAAGATTTTGATGCACTTTCAGGCGAATTGGATCGGGGTATTTGAGTCCATTGGGGCACAAATGCCCGGCGCACGCTGTTGGCGCGAGGATGGTATCTTTTATGCTGTGACGGGTTTAGAACTTTCGGTTTTTAATGTGGCCTTGTTGGAGGCCACCACCGAACTAACCCCCAAACGCTTAGAACGCATTGAGGAGCAGATGGCCTCCCTAAATATCCCCTATTCGGTTCAATTATGCGCCCCGATTCCAACGCCGGGGTGCATCACACAACTTCAGGCGGCCGGTTATACCGAGTTGTTCACCGATCCCTTGCGCTGGCATGAGGGCCCGCTGGCACCCTTCAAACTCAACCCTGATATTGAGGTGCGCCCTCTTGAAAACCAAACTGAGCGAGACATCTATAAGGCGCTGGTGATCCGAGGCTTTGACCTGCTTGATTCGGCTCAAGAGTTCATTGATGTGATGCTGGCGCTCAACAACGGCTATCATGTGATCGCATGGGTCGGTAAACTGCCTGTAGGGGCTGGATCAGTGCTGTTGTGTGGGGCAGAAGCAGGTGTTTACAACGTGGCAACCCTACCGGTCATGCGTCGGCGTGGGGTAGGGGCCGCGATCATGAATGCCCTTCACAGTTATGCGCTGGCTCAGGGTTTTGCGGGGACAGCCCTTGCCTCTTCCGTTATGGGCTTGGCGCTTTATCGTCATCTAGGGTACAGCGAGGATGGCTACCAGATCGCTTATGAGGGGCGCTGTTAACCTTCGATCAGGATGCTTGAGGGATACCCCCCAAGCATCCAAAGGGAGGACGGAAGCGCAGACCCGGCTGCTAAGGCACCTGCGGCGAACGGTAAAAATTGATGCCTAATGCCTCAAAGCGGGGATAATGCGCCTTGAGACGAACCTGATAGGTCTCCCACTCCCGCACCTCAGCAGGTGACCATCCCATCTCCGCGAAACCTGCCAACCGGGGGAATGCCATAAAGGCGATCTCATCGAGGGTGGTTAGGGTCTCCGCCCAAAGGGGCGCTTCGACGCCCACAATATCGGCTTCTTTCAGCCCTCGAAGCTGCACTGCCGGATCCCACTCATAAGCCGTGCGCACCTCAATCAAACCTGCCCAATCCAAGCCGAGGACCGTATCGCGGGTATATTTCATATCAAGGTAGGCTTTGGACGAAGGTGACATAATCACCTTTGCCCCCTGCGCCACGCCCTTAAGGGCCAGATCGCTGTTCCAGTGCTGGACAAGCACCCCCGGCACAAGACGGGATTGAGCGATTTCCTCCCAACCGATGACCTTCTTGCCGTATTTGTTTACAATCGGCTGCACACGCTCCATAAATAGAATGTATTCATCATCCGGGGTGGCCTGAGATTCGTCGCCCCCAATATGGATGTATTCGCCGGGGGTGATGGCTGCGATCTCCCGAATCACATCCTCCACGAAGGTGTAGGTGATCTCTTTGGTGACACACAGCGAACTAAAGCCCACTCTCGTCCCGGTATAGAGCGCTGGAGCCTTGCCATCACAATTCAATTCTGGGTAGGAGGCAAGGGCGGCATTGGTATGTCCGGGCATATCAATCTCCGGCACAATGGTGATGTACCGCTCCTGAGCGTACTTCACGATCTCGGTATAGTCCGCCTGAGTGAAGTAGCCGCCGGGTGCACCATCAACAGCAGTGCTGCCGCCATAAAGCGCCAGATTCTCCCATGAATGGATCATGATCCGCCACCCCTGATCATCACTTAGGTGCAGATGCAGCCGGTTGAGTTTGTAGTATGCCATCCAATCCAGATACTGTTTGACCGTCTCCACCGGGAAAAAATGGCGGGCCACATCCAGCATCGCACCCCGCCAGCCAAAGCGTGGATAATCTCGGATGGTGGCACTAGGCACTGTCCATAAGGGTTTTTGTGGGGTGTCCAGTTCGATACTTGGGGGGAATAATTGACGCAGAGTCTGGATGCCATAAAAGATACCGGCAGGCTGATTGGCCCGGAGGGCGATCCACATCGTGTTGATCTCCAGTTCATAGCCCTCCTCGCCTAGCCCCAGATCATCGCGCTCAAGACTGAGGTAAATCGTGCCCGGTACCAGAAGACTGGGCGCAACGCTGGTCTGGATAGGGTATCCAGTGGCGGGGCGGAGTTGTGCCGCGAAGTATTCCGCCTCCGGCTGAAGGCGCTGATCATTCCAGCGGATGGCGCTTTCCGGGGTAAGGATAAAAGCGCCCTCACCCGGTTCAATCGACACCGGTTGAGGGATTAGGCTCTCTAGGGTAGAAGTGGGATCAGAAATAAGGGGTGTCATGGGATTAGGTGTGATCTCATCTGATTCAGCAAAAAGGGACAGCGTGGGCATCAAGAGCAAGCTCAAAACAGCGGCAGCCTGTAGTAACCTGAACCCTGTCCATCGTCGGACTGGGGTGAATGGTAGACCCGATTTCATCGTTGATCAAAGCGCTATCGTCTTCCCCGCTTCGGGGGCATGGAGAGGATGCGCTATACTCCTTTCTGGTACACCTTGAACCCAACCGGAGTTGGAGCGTGTTTGCCGGCTATTGTACCCCGGCTCCGCCTGCAAAAAAACGTCCTTCCCGGAAGGTGGGGCAAAGGGAAAGCAGCATTCGGAAGAAATCAGAGGAACTGGTGATGCAACCTTGGAAAACCCGATCTCGAACCGTCGTTCTGGACGGGGGAAAGTTTCTGACAGTGGAACGGCACGAGGTAGAACTCCCTGATGGGCGAATCATCCCGGATTGGCACTGGGTGATCACCCCAGATTATGTGAATATCATCGCTGTTACGGAGTCGGGGCAGTTTTTATGTTTCCGCCAAACCAAATACGCCGTTGAGGGTACTTCCTTATCAGCCCCCGGCGGGTATCTTGAACCCAATGAAGACCCCCTCGAAGCAGCAAAGCGTGAACTGCTGGAAGAGACTGGGTATGCCGCTCCTCAGTGGACTTCTTTAGGGACCTATAGTGTTGACGGCAATCGTGGCGCAGGCAGGGCGCACCTATTTCTTGCGCAGGGGGCCTACCCTACCCGTCCCATTGATGCCGATGACCTTGAGCAGCAGGAACTTCTGCACCTGACGCGCACCGAGCTTAAAAAAGCGCTAACTTCTGGGGAATTCAAAGTGTTGGCATGGGCTGCCAATGTGGCGCTGGCGCTTTTCCACATCGATCAAAAGCTGCCCTCTGGTAAAAGTTAAACGAGGAAAACGATCCTTGACCGAAAAACACGAGTCACATAACATCGTCAGCGTCTTCAGCTTGCGCAGTATTCTGGGTTCCGCCAGTATCCTGAGCATCGCCAGTACAGGCAGCATCTTAAGTATTGCCAGCACTGGCAGTGTCCTCTCCATTGGCAGCATCGGCAGCGTGTTGAGTATTGGCAGTGTAGGCAGTGTCCTTTCGTTTTTTGGTGTGTTTAGGGTGGGGGGATTTTTTCGCCTCCGGCGAGGGTTCCTCGCAAGGATTGGCGGGATCAAAGCCGAAGGTTAATCCGGTTAGGACTTACGCCGTTGAGTTTGATTACCCTGAACTTATCTAGAGGGGCAGTTTGAGGGGGAAGCCCCCTCAAACCCTCATTTCCCCCTTCGCCCGTGACAGGTGAGCGAAGGGTCAGATCAACAAGCGGGATCAGAGCTTGTCCGAGAGGATCGCTTCCAACTCAACCGTGCTCCGTTTGCCCTTGTCAGTATCCCCCAAGATGTCATGGACGTAAACTTCGCGCACCATCACAATCACAATGATCGCCAGCGGCACTGATAGCAGCAGCCCCAAGAAGCCAAAGAACACCCCGGCGATCAACTGCGCAAGCAGGATCATCGCTGGCGGGATGCTCACTTCTTGCCCGATCATCATCGGCGAGATCACCTGACTGACGACCAGTTGAATCCCAAAAAAGACCACAAAGACCAACAGCAGTTGATTCGGGGTGTTGATGATCGCTACTGCCAGCGTGGGAATAACTGCGATCAAAGGCCCAAAGTTGGGGATGAACGAAAATAGGCCTGTGATCACCCCCAAAGCACCAGAGAGGGGAACCCCAACCACCCCCAACCCAACCGTGGTCAGTAACCCCGTAAGCACCATGATCGTGATCTGCGCCTGCAAAAAACGCCGCAGGGTGAAATCAAGGCGCGCTAAAATCTCGCGGGCACGTGGGCGATAGTAGATGGGCACAAGGCGCAGCATCCCTCGCCAGTGGGTGTTGGGGTCTGCGATGAAGTACAGGCTGAGGAAGACGATGATCACAAAACTGATGAAGGTTCCCACGACACTGCCCAAAAAGGGGAAGACCTGACTGGAGAGCGACCCAACCGCGGCCACGATTTGCTGCAAGAGTTGGTTAGGCAGATCGTTTTGTTCGATGAACCCCTTAAGGAAAGGATAACGTGCAGTCAGAACCTCAGGCTGCAATTCCTGTTGGATCAACTCCCATGCACGAGGCAGGGCAGTGCCTACCAGAATCTGGAATTGATCAAGCAGCGCAGGCAATATCGCCGCGGAAGCCAGCGAGATCGTCGCAATAATCAAAGCGACCGTGAAGAGGATCGCAAGCGCACGGGGCAGCCCTCGACGCACAAAGAAGCGTACCGGGGTGGTCAATAGGATCGAAAACACAATGGAGGTCAGCGACAGCATCAGAATATCTTTGATCAGCCATGCAGCCGCCGCCCCAATCAAAATGGACAAAATGAAGAGTGTCCAGCGCACGATATGACCGCCGGAGACATTGGTTGGCATCATCCTGAAATGCCTCAGTCCTGAGTATGAATAGTGGACAAAATGACCCCTAAGTCCTTATCCCCCATGATACTTCAAAAGATGTGAAGAGCAACCCCTTGGTTTGGTTATCGGACGGGGATTGGGCAAAATAGAGGGGATGAGAGACTTCCACAACGTTAAAGGTAATAATGCTCATGTCCACTATATTTAATAACCCTACCCCTTCAGGAAAAATGATCCGACTGGGACGCATCTTGCACCCCCATACTGGGCGAAGTGCGGTCGTGGCCTTTGATCACGGGCTTCACTTAGGTGTGATTCCCGGCGTAAGTAGCCCCGGCCATACTTTGGAGCAGCTTGCCGAGGCCGGCGCCGATGCTTTTCTGGTAAGTCCGGGCGTGGCCCGGGCCTTCACCAGCGTTTTTGTGGGACGGGGTGCGCCGGGGCTGATCCTTCGCCTTGATTGGACAAATTTATGGCGCGGTGGTGACCTGCTCGGCAGTGAAGAGGGGCGTGATACACTGATCGCCACCGTGGAGGACGCAGCGCGGTTGGGCGCGGATGCGGTGCTTGTTTATCTCTTTGTGGGTTATGAAGACCCGGCCGTAGAAGCGCAGCAGGTGGGGCAGGTGGCCCATCTAGCCCAAGCCTGTGAACAGATGGGGATGGGCTGCATCATCGAGCCGATGGCACGCGGAATTCGGGTTGGGGTCGATATTTATCAGGCTAAATACATCGCTTTGGGGGCGCGCATCGCGTGCGAACTGGGGGCAGACATCCTCAAAACCGATTACAGTGGTGATTCGGAGTCCTTTGCGCAGGTGGTTGAGAGCGCTTTTCGTCCCATCCTAATTGCCGGAGGCCCCAAAACCGCCACCTTGCAAGCAGCATTGGAGATGGTCAGTGGGGCGTTGGCAGCAGGTGCACAAGGGATGTTCATTGGGCGTAATGTGTTTCAAGCGACTGACCCCCGGCGGATGATGTCTGTGCTGCGAGCGATGATTCATCACAATCTCTCCGTTTCTGATGCCCTTCAACAGCTTGAATAAATCATGGGGGTACCCATGTCCTACGACGTGATCGTGAGCGGTCATATCTGCCTCGACCTGATCCCCCAGATCAGCCACCTTACACCGGAGGCGCTTCACGCGCCGGGGAAGCTTTTTGAAGCGGGGCCAATGATCATCTCGACTGGCGGGCCCGTCTCTAACACTGGATTAAGCCTGCATCGTTTAGGGGTCAGGGTGGGGCTGATGGCGGCTGTAGGTGATGATCTTATTGGGCAGATCATCCTTAGCGCCCTCAAGGCACAAGATCCCCGTCTGGGGGAATTGATCACGGTTCAGCCGGGAGTATTCAGTTCCTATTCCGTCGTCCTTTCGCCCGGCGGCGCAGACCGTACTTTTTTGCACTACACCGGGCACAACGCCACATTTGGCAGCAGCCATGTTAACGCTGATCAACTACGCGGGGCGAAAATGTTTCATCTGGGCTATCCGCCGCTTTTGCCTCGGCTTGTGGCAGACGAAGGTGAAGGCCTCGCCGCGATCTATCAGCGGGCAAAAGCGGCGGGGCTGGTGACCTCGATGGATATGGTTGTGCCCGATCCTCACGGCCCAAGCGGGCAAGCGGACTGGCAGCGCATCCTCAGCCGTGTGCTGCCCTATGTGGATGTATTTCTGCCCAGTGCGGAGGAAATCCTGTTTATGCTTCGCCGGGCTGATCTGGAGCGGTGGGGGGACACGCCTGTAACGCGGTTGGATAAGGCTTACCTGCACGCCCTCGGTGATGAGATGCTGGCGATGGGAGCGCGTATCTGTGGGGTGAAGTTGGGCACCCATGGGTTGTATCTACGCACTGCGCCCCGAAGTGACCTTCTGCTGAGTCTCGGCGCGGATTCAGTCGCATGGAATGGATTTGAGGGTTGGCAGCCAGCTTTTTGGGTGCAAAATCGAGGTACCACCGGGGCCGGGGATGCGGCTATTGCAGGCTTTCTAACGGCGCTGCTGCATCACTGTCGGCCTGAGGAAGCCCTTCGATGGGCCAATGCAGTCGGGGCCTGCTGTGTGGAGTCGCCTGATTCAATTGGAGGTATTCAGCCGCTTGATAAAACCTTAGAACGTCTTCGTGCAGGCTGGCAAGTCCGTTCAGAGTGCATTCCGGGATTTTGAGTCCTTAGTGTCATATTCGGCCCTATCATACTAAAATCTGGTTATTCACGAACCGCCACAAAAGGAATGTTAAGCAATGCAATACCGTCGAATTGGGAATGCAGGGATCAAGATTAGTGCTGTATCCCTAGGGGGCTGGATCAACTATGGAGAAGGCAAAGTTGATACCGGTGAAGCCCAGAAGGTCGTTGAGGCCGCTTATGCCAACGGCGTGAACTATTTTGATCTTGCGGATGTGTATGGCCGTGGACAAGCGGAATCGCAGATGGGGGAAGTTCTCAAACAGTATCCCCGGCATACCTTGGTGATCGCTACCAAGGTTTATTGGCCCATGAGCGATGACATCAATGATCGCGGGCTGTCTCGAAAACACATCTTTGAGAGCATTGATAAGAGCCTTAAACGTTTGGGCACAGATTATGTAGACCTGTACTTCTGCCACCGTCCCGACCCAGAGACGCCACTGTACGAAACCGTCCGAGCGATGGATGATTTGGTGCGGATGGGCAAAGTCCTCTACTGGGGCACATCGGTATGGACGGGGGCGCAGATTCGTGAAGCCCTGTATCTGTGCGAAAAAGGTGGTTTTTACCCACCTCAGGTGGAACAACCCCAATACTCGATGCTTTACCGCGAGCACGTTGAACATGATGTGCTGCCTGTGACCGCACCCGCCGGGATGGGTTTGGTGGTATGGTCACCGCTGGCCATGGGGATGCTCACCGGCAAGTATGATCAAGGTCTGCCGGAGGACTCTCGGTTTGCGCGTGAGGACTGGGCAAAAGAGCGCTTCTTAACCGAGGAAAACGTGAACCGGGTTAAGGCCCTCAAAAGCATCGCGGATGAATTAGGCATCACCCGTTCGCAGTTGGCGCTGGCGTGGACCTTGCGCCATCCGGGGGTAAGCAGCGCGATCAGCGGGGCCACCAAAGTCTCGCAGGTGGAGGATAACCTCAAAGCCGCAGAGGTGAACCTTTCAGCGGAGGTGATTCAGCGGATCGAGACCATCCTCAGTTAACCCACCTCATCAACGCTGGAAAAGCACAAACAAATGCGGGTGCAGCCAACTGCACCCGCAAATCGTCCCCGTGTGATGGACGCTGGATATGCTTCTCTTCTCGACCTTAGCCGCTAGAACCCCTTTGCCAGTGCATAATACATTTCGTTCCAACGCAGTTCGTTGTTGAAGTGATGCAGCGTGGTGGACTGATCAATACGCAGGAATTCAAGCGCCGCCATCTGGGCAAAATCAGCGATGTGTTCCGCCCTTAGGGATTGGCTAAACCCGGTATGGTGTGCACCGCCCGCATAAATCCATGCGGCTGCCCCGATCTTGAGATCAGGCTGCGGAATCCACAAGGCACGGGCAACTGGCAGTCTGGGCATGGGCTGGTCAGCAGCGATCACATCGACATCATTGACGATCAGCCGGAAGCGATTGCCCATATCGATCAGCGAAGCATTGATTGCAGCTCCCGGTGCCGTATCAAAGACCAACCTTGCAGGGTCTGCCTTGCCACCTATCCCGAGTGGATGGACTTCAAGACTGGGTTTACCCGCCGCAATCGTTGGGCAGATTTCCAGCATATGCGCGCCCAGTACCTTTTGCCCAGAGGGGGCAAGATGGTAGGTGTAGTCTTCCATAAAGGAAGTTCCACCCTCCAGCCCTGCCGCCATGACTTTCATCGCCCGAAGCAGCGCCGCAGTTTTCCAATCCCCTTCTGCCCCAAAACCGTAACCATCGGCCATGAGCCGTTGAACCGCTAAGCCGGGAAGCTGAACCAAGCCATGCAGATCCTCAAAAGTTGTGGTGAAGGCTTTAAAGCCGCCCTCTTTCAGAAAACGGCGCAACCCGATCTCGATACGCGCCGCCTCGCGCACGGAACTATGTCTCGCGCCGCCTTTGCGCAAATCGCCCGCCACCGAATACTGGGTCTCATATTGGTCAACGAGCGCTGTGACGTCCCCCTCTGAAACCTCGTGAACGCGCTGCGCAAGGTCACCCACACCATAACCGTAAACCTGATAGCCTAAGCGCATCTGGGCTTCGACCTTGTCGCCTTCGGTCACAGCGACTGAGCGCATGTTGTCGCCAAAACGGGCCACGCGGGCATTTTGGGCGTCGGCCCATGCACATGCCGCCCGTGACCAGACGCCGAGGCTCTTCTGAACTTCTGGATCACCCCAATGCCCCACAATAACTTTGCGATTCAAACGTAAGCGGGAGGCGATGAACCCAAATTCACGGTCTCCGTGTGCCGCTTGATTGAGGTTCATAAAGTCCATATCAATCTCAGCCCACGGAATGTCCTGATTGTACTGGGTGTGCAGGTGTGCCAATGGTTTGTTCAAAACCTGAAGCCCTGAAATCCAGTTGCGTGAGGGCGAAAAGGTGTGCATCCACGCAATAACACCCACACAATGAGGCGCTGAGTTTGCCTCAAGACAAACCCGATAGATTTCATCAGCCGTTGTGAGGACAGGCTTAAAGATGACTTTGGTGGGAATTGCGGGCGCATCATTGAGGGTGGCCGCGATCTCCTGTGAATGGGCCGCAACCTGATCCAGCGTTTCCTGTCCATATAAATGCTGACTGCCTGTCAGAAACCAGACTTCATAATTGCTCAAATCAATCATCGAAAATTGCCTTTCCGAGAGGTTATTGTCCGTAGACGTTCTGGTAACGGTCATAAAGCTTGTTAATATCAGCAGGATCAATGGGCAAAGGGGTGCCGATCTGTAACGCAGTCCAAACGATTGCCGCATTATCCTCGGTCATAACGGCTGCTTTAACCGCTTTTTCAGCGCTTGGGCCAGTCGCAAAGACCCCGTGATTCTGTAGGAGACAGGAGGGACTGCGGCTGCCTTGGAGGGTTTCGACCACCACACGCCCAATTTCCTCACCACCAATTAAAGCAAAACCACCACAAGGAATGGGGCCCCCAAACTCGTCGCCCATGGCAGTCGTGACACAGGGGATTTCGCGGGCAAGGGTCGCAAATGCGGTTGCATAACGCGAATGGGTATGGACGATGCCATTGACCTTGGGCATGTATCGGTAGATATAGCAGTGCGATGCCGTGTCGGATGAGGCTTTGTAGTCCGCCTCAACAACTTCGCCATCGAGGTTCACCACCACCATATTTTCCGGCGATAAATCCTCAAACTTGATCCCACTGGGTTTGATGACCACCAGATTGCTTTCAGGATCACGGGCACTGATGTTGCCGCTTGTCCACGCAACCAAGTTGTTCTTGGGTAACTCCGCGTGTAGTTCACAAACTAGACGCCGTAGTTCTGGCAAAAGCATCGTGTAATCTCCTGATCCTTCGCTGCGATTCGTCTACTTCAGAGCATCCACCGCGGCGCGTTCGATGCTCAAGCCTCTTTTGTAACGTTCAATGAAGGCTGCAAAGCCCTCAACATCCACCCTCTGGGGGGCTACCGTGGTACCCGCAGCCCCGGCAAAGACTCTTTGCGCCAGATAGCTTTCTAGGGGTTGGTTTGCAGGCCGCTGACGCAGATAAGCAGCAAGCAGTGCAATGCCCCATGCGCCGCCTTCACCCGCACTCTCCATCACGGAAACCGGGACATTCATCGCCGCCGCCATGAATCGCTGCCCTACCTTCGGCGTCTTAAAGAAGCCGCCGTGCCCCAGAACCCGGTCGATCTTCACCTGCTCTTGTTCAAAGAGGATGTCTAACCCGATTTTTAAAGCGCCGAGGGCGGAGAACAGGTGCACCCGCATAAAGTTGGAAAGGTTAAAATGACTTTCCGGGGTGCGCACAAACAGCGGACGCCCTGCCTCTAGGTGGGTGATATGCTCACCAGAGAAATAGTTATAGGCAAGCAGCCCCCCGCCATCAGCATCACCTGTGAGCGCCATTTGGTACAGGACTTCATACAGTCGATCTTGGTTGATCTCCATCCCAAGGGCAGCGGTGAACTCATGAAAGAGGTTAACCCATGCATTGAGGTCGGAGGTGCAGTTGTTGCTGTGTACCATCGCTACCGGTTTGCCGGTAGGGGTCGTCACAAGATCGATCTCAGGATAAACCTTCGATAAATCCTTTTCTAAGACGATCATGGCAAAAACGGACGTTCCCGCAGAGACATTGCCCGTTCGGGCGGCAACACTGTTGGTCGCTACCATGCCCGTGCCCGCGTCGCCCTCTGGGGGGCAAAGTGGGATACCTGTCTGAAGCTGCCCCGTCGGATCGAGCAGTTTTGCACCTTCTTCACTCAGAACACCGGCCTGTTCGCCCGCCACAAGGACTTTGGGCAAAATGTCACGCAGTTTCCAGCCGATGTTTTCCTTCTTGAGTCTGGCGTTAAACAACTTGATCTTGTGCTCATCAAAGTCATTGGTTGTGCTGTCAATAGGGAACATCCCTGACGCATCCCCAACGCCCAACACTTTTTGCCCGGTCAGCTTCCAATGGACATAACCCGCCAGCGTCGTCAGAAAGCTGATGTTTGGGACGTGCGGTTCTTTGTTTAAGATCGCTTGATGCAGGTGGGCAATACTCCAACGCAGGGGGATGTTAAATTGGAAGAGCTGGGTAAGTTCCTCCGCGGCTTGCCCTGTGATGGTGTTACGCCATGTGCGGAAAGGAACTAACAAATTGCCCTTGTGATCGAATGCCAGATAACCGTGCATCATGGCGCTAAAGCCGATACCCCCTAACCTCTGGAGTGGGGTGTTGTAGCGCTCAAGCACGGCCGTGCTGATCTGTCGATAGCTTTCCTGTAAGCCAGTCCAGACATCTTCGAGGGCGTAAGTCCAGATTCCGTCCTCATAGCGGTTTTCCCACGCATGGCTTCCTGAGGCAATGGGCGCGTGATCCTCACCGATCAAGACCGCCTTGATGCGAGTCGAGCCGAACTCAATGCCCAACAGAGTCTCTCCGCCTGCAATTGCTTTTTGGATGTCGTCTCGGTTCACGCCTAGTTCCTTGTAATTACTGCTGTTGTGGTTTGAAGCCAACGTTTATCGGATAAAAAGCCTTCATTCTGCTTATTTGGCTGCTGCGGTGCTGCTGCGATTCACCAGCTCTGGATACAAAACCCGCTGATGGAGGGGTGTTTTGGGGTTCTTGATCAGCGAGACTAAATACTCAACCGACTGTTCACCCAGCGCCACAAAATCCTGATGCACGGTCGTCAAAGCGGGAATGAAATACGCCGATTCGGGAATATCATCAAACCCTACTACGGAAACATCTTCTGGTATCCGAATCCCAGCTTCATTCAGGGCTGCAATGGCACCCAATGCCATTTGATCATTGGCCATCACCAACCCTGTGAACTCCGCACCCCCCTTCAACAGGGTTTGAACACCTTCATAGCCGCTTTGAGCAGACCAACCACCCTCCACGCTCATGTGGCAGGGCAGTCGATACTGTTTCATCGTTTCCATCCAACTTTGATGCCGCATAATGGCGTCATACCAGTTTAGGGGGCCGCTGATCTCTGCAATCTTACGGTGACCTAAGCCAATCAGATGCTCAGCAGCCAACTTTGAGCCGTGCATCTGATCGATCACGACGGATGCGATGCCGGGTTTGGGTTTGGTGTCGATCTGGATGAAGGGTATATCTCCAGTAAGTTCCCCGATCTCAACCACAAAATCAGTGACAATCGGGGAAATCATGATTATCCCATCAATCAACAGCTCATGAAGTTCATCAATGGCCGCTTTCACATCCTCGTGGCTTAACTGCCGTAAACTGCTCGGCAGTACCCGAAAGCCGTTTTTTTTGGCATGTTGCATGATGTTTTGCAACATCTGTCCGGGCCCGTAAAACGCGGTGCCAAAGCTGATGATGGCAATTGTATCGGAACGGTTGGTGACCAAACTGCGGGCTGCACGGTTGGGGCGGTAATTTAACACCTCAATCGACTTCAGGACTCGCTTACGAGTCTCCT
Source organism: Anaerolinea sp. (assembly GCA_014879835.1). Classification (GTDB taxonomy): domain Bacteria; phylum Chloroflexota; class Anaerolineae; order Aggregatilineales; family UBA2796; genus UBA2796. The sequence continues at coordinate 12,057 of JACSRJ010000210.1, read as the reverse complement.
CAGCTACGCTGGCATGATTGTTGATGACCCGTGACACGGTCTGATACGAAACTCCAGCGTATTTGGCGACGTCGTGGAGTGTGATCGTTTTCTGTGATGATTTCATTTGCTCGTCCGATAGATCCCGCATGATCCAATATAATTCGGTTGGCTGTAGGTTATGAGCCAGAAGCCAAGCGTTAGATACCAACTGCCAGACCCTGACTGCCAAGCGCCAACTGTTCTACGGCGATCCTGTCATCGTCCTAAACGCTTCGGTAAGCGCAGCTTAGGTATAAGGCGATCTGCTTCCCCCTGAACATGAAGGCTAAAAGCGGATCGCCAGCCCCGATTGGGTGTGGTGACAGCCCTTACCCTACGAGGGTAAGGGTGCCGTCGCTAGCTGCTCCTTAGCGCTCTGTACCCGCTTGCGAGAACTGAGCAGTTTCTGCAAGGCCACAAATGAGAACAGCAAGATGCCAATCACAATCTTAATCCACCACGGGGTGAGTGACCCATCCAGCGTGAGATAGGTCTGAATCGTGCCCAAGGTCATAACCGCAATGAAGGTACCAATCACATAACCAACCCCACCGGTAAGCAAAGTACCCCCGATCACGACGGCGGCAATAACATCCAATTCCAGACCCACCGCAATCGTTGAATCGCCGGACTGTTTAGACAGGGACAGCACGATACCTGCCAAAACCGTGAGGAAGCTGCTCAGGGCATAGACCAAAATGGTCGTTCGGCCTACAGGCACACCCAGCAGTAAGGCTGCATCGGAATTGCCACCAAGGGCGTACACGTTGCGCCCGAAGCGGGTGAAGTGCGCCAAGAATATGCCCACGATCAGGATCAAGAGGAACATGCCTGCGGCAAAGGTGAAGCGTCCGCGATCTGGAAAAACATAGACCAGATCGGAAATCTGCTTGTAAAAGGGGTGATCAATCCGGATCGAGTCAGTGGATAAGACGTAAGCCATGCCTCGGGCGAGAAACAGCCCAGAGAGGGTCACAATGAAGGCGGGTATCTTAAAATAATGGATGAAAAAGCCCATGGTTGCCCCAAAGAGGGTACCAATGGTCAGGATCACGGCAAAGGTGGCCAAAGGATCCCAGCCGTTGCGACCGATCATCAGGGCGCAAAAGACCCCGGTAAACGCGATGACCGAACCTACCGACAGATCAATGCCCCCCGAAATAATAACGAAGGTCATCCCGATGGCGGCAATACCCCAGTAGGCGTTGTCCCGGAGCAGATTACCCACCACCCGCATGGAGCCAAAACTGCTGAAGCGGGAGTAAGCAATAAGGTACAAAGCCACAAAGACAACAAAGGTCATCAAGAGAGGTATATAACGGGATCTCATGATGTTCTCCTAAACGGCTTGGTGATGAACCGTCTAAATTCCGGCGATTGGATAAGCAAGACGGCGAGAACGACAAAGGCTTTTACAACGAGGTTGGTGGTGGGGTGCAGCGAACTCACATACAAGCCCACAAGCAGACTTTGGATGATCAAAACACCCAGCGCGCTCATGGCTAGATAGAAGCGTCCACCAGTCAGGGCTGTACCCCCAATCACCACCGCCAAGATCGCATCCAGTTCAAAAAACAAACCCGCTTTGTGGGGATCGGCTGACTTCACTTCCCCTGCGACGATCATGCCAGCAATGGCCGCACACATCCCAGAAAGCATATAAACACTGAGCTTGATCATGCGGGCTTGAATGCCAGCATAGTAACTGGCCCGATCATTGACCCCCACCGATTCGATCAATAAACCCAGCGCCGTCCGCCGCACCAGAATAATCGCAGCGATCAAAACCGCGACCGCGATCAAAATGGGGAAGGGAATGCCAAAGACAACCCCGCGCCCAATAAAGGCAAAGGCATCGTTGGTGAATGTGGGAGACTGCCCGCCAGTGATCAACTGCGCCACCCCGCGTCCCGCTACCATCAGGATAAGCGTTGCAATGATGGGCTGCAAATCAAGGAAGGCCACCAAAACGCCGTTAAAGAGACCACAGACCGCACCAATCACAATCGTGATCAGAATCACAAAGCCCGGCTGGAAATAGAACGCGGTTGCACCGTTTTCGTAGTTTCGGATGAGTACAACCGCGGCAGCCGCGCAGATCGCCATCACCGCGCCCACCGATAGATCGATCCCTTTGACTGCGATCACAAGGGTCATGCCGACCGCAAGCAGTACATAGGGGGCAGAACTATCCAGAATATTGATCAAACTGCCAACGAGGCGATCATTCACCATCCGAATCTCGAAAAAATTCGGGGAGATCAGCCGACCGGATAGTAAGATGACCAACAACGCAACGAGAGTCCAGAGCGCACGCGAGTCACCACCTTTGGGGCGCGTGATGCGGAAACCGCCGTTTCTGCTTTTTTGACCGGCATCTTGACCGGAATAAGCATCTTTGCTTTCTAGTTCCATCTTCGCCTCTTGCAAATCGCTCATGAGTTTTAGTTTGCTGCGATGGCCTGCATGATCGTGCTCTCGTTAATCTCGTTCCCCTCAAGTTCCCCCAGTTTTTTGCGGTCGCGCAGAACCACCACGCGATCACTGTAATCAACAATTTCCGCCAATTCTGAGGAGATGATCATCATGGCCTTGCCCTCTTGGGCCAAACGCTTGATGATCTGAATGATCTCAGCATGAGCACCCACATCGATGCCTCGGGTAGGCTCATCAAGAATGAGGAACTCAGGGTTTGACACTAACCAACGGGCGAGAATGACTTTCTGCTGGTTGCCGCCTGACAGTTCCTTGACGGGTTTTTCGGCATCCGGGGTGACAATGTGCAGCGCCTCAATCATCTGGGTGGCAAGCTCATCTTGTTTTTGACGCGAAAGATAGTTGAACCATCCCATCCTTGCCTGAAGCGCCAGAATGATGTTCTCGCGCACGCTCAGTTCGCCAATAATGCCTTCCACTTTGCGGTCTTCGGGGCAAAGTCCAAACCCATACTGGATTGCCTTACGGGGAGAGCTGAGGTTGACCTGTTCACCTTTAACAAAGGCCTCGCCCTGATCGTTTTGATCGATCCCAAAAATCAGATGGGCAATTTCAGTGCGCCCTGAACCCAATAAGCCCGCCAACCCCACAATTTCCCCTTGCCGAATGACCAAATTAAAGGGTTCGATCATCCCATGACGGGCGAAACCACGTACTTCTAGGAACGGCTTGGTGCTTGCACCGTCTTCACGGGCAGTCACCTGCTTATTGTCTAGCGCTGCTGTAAGTTCTTTACCCAGCATCTCCGTGATGAGCTGAACTTTGGTCAGTTCCGCTAACCGATGCTCACCGACTTTATGCCCGTTACGCAGCACCGTGATCCGGTCGGCAATTTCAAAAACCTGATCCAAAAAGTGGGTGATCAGGATGATGCCGATGCCGCGCTGTTTGAGAGATCGAATGACTGAAAACAGCCGTTCGACCTCATGACGATCTAGGCTGGACGTGGGTTCGTCCAGAATGAGTACCTTTGCTGAGAGATCAACCCCGCGCACGATGGCGATAATCTGCTGGATCGCTACCGAATATGAGGAGAGATTTCGGGTGACATCAATATCGAGGCCAAAACCGCGAAGCAGTTGTTTGGCCTGTTGGTTGATGGCTCGCATGTTGATCATCCCGAAACGCATGGGCTGGCGACCAAGAAAGATATTTTCAGCAACCGACATCGTGGGGATGAGGTTAACTTCCTGATACACGGTGCTGATGCCAAGTTCTTGTGCGTGGCGGGGGCTGCGAGGCTCAATGGGCTTTCCTTCTAACAGGATAACGCCGCCATCTTTGTGATGTACGCCTGTGATGAGCTTAATCAAGGTGGACTTCCCTGCCCCGTTTTCACCCACCAGAACATGAACATCACCGGGATAGAGGGTGAAGTCCACCTCTGAAAGCGCAACCGTTGAGGGAAAAACCTTGGAAAGGCCCTTAACTTCCAACAATGGTTTGGTTTCTTGCCCGCTGGTGTTCATAAGGGTTCCACATCTTTTATGCTTTAGTTTTTAGAAATTTGGCGTTTTTGTTTCACAAAAGTCACTTTTAGCACCCGTAAAAAGAGGGAGGGATGCACAGCGTACAGTGCGGCATGGGATGCGGCATCAGTCCGACTTACACCCCCCCCTATTTTTGAGCGCTTTGACGCTTCAAACGGAGGACGTTTGATGCGTTCTTTCAGCCAGCATTGTCACCGATCAATGATCGGCATCATAGGCGGCGCGGGAGGTATAGAGCTTGCCGGCCACCGGGATCCATGCGGGCAGTTTTTCGCCATTCAGGTGCGCTGCCACCGCATCAAAGGCGGGTCCACCCATGAACGGGCTGAGTTCAACGGTTGCATTGATCGTGCCTGCATCCATTGCATCAAACACATCAGGGATCGCATCAACCGACACAATCAGGATATCTTTGCCCGGCGTCAGGCCCGCTTCTTTGATGGCTTCGACTGCGCCAATGGCCATGTCGTCATTGTGGGCGAACACAGCACAAATATTGGCAGGGTCTTCAGAGCTGAGGATGCTCTGCATCACGGCTTTGCCTTCGGTACGCACAAAGTTGCCAGTCTCGGAGTGGATGACCTGCATCTTGCTAAACAGGGCGATCACTTCCATGAAGCCCTTGTGACGGTCTTCAGCAGCGGCAGAACCGACGGTTCCGTACAGTTCAACGATCTTGCAGTCACCAGAAGTTGCCTGCACCAGCCACGCAGCGGCCAAGCGACCTTCGTGAACGAAGTCTGAAGAGACGCGGGTGACAAACAAGGACGGATCAGAATCGACGTTACGGTCGACGATCACCACAGGCACGCCAGCGTCGGCGGCTTCCTTGAGGACATCATCCCAACCAGTTGCGATGACGGGGGCGAGAATGATGGCATCAACATCACCCTGTGCCAGCCAAGCGCGGATTGCTGCGATCTGGTTTTCTTGGCTTTGCTGAGCATCGGAGAACAGCAGGTTAATCCCACGTTCTTTTGCCTCAGCGAGGACAGCTTCGGTAAACGAGGTGCGCCAAGCGCTTTCTGAACCAATCTGGGAGAACCCAATGGTCAGACCTTCGCCAGTGCCTTGTGCGTTGGCGAACGAAACGGAGAATGACAGCAGGACTAAAACAATCAGACCTAACTTGGCAATTCGCATTTCAAAACTCCTTATCCAAGCGAGTAGTGTTGCCGATTACTGTTGCAGGTAACGGGTTCGACTGCACGTACTTGGGGCGGTTCAAATCAATCTTTGTGTCAACGATTGTCAGCGAAACTCTCCTGATAATCAGAAACTGAGCATTGACTTGATGCCCGTTTATGGTGACACTTTTACTGGCGCTTGCATGGGTACACTGTGGCATGTTGAACCCGTGACACACAGACCCATCTTGCGCCGCTTTGGGCTAATCCTCCAAACTGCGCCATGACTCCCCTTCCCAGAACCTAATCTCGATGAGCCTCTTGTTATCTGGTTATTGGAAGTCCCGATAGGGTTTACTGCCTGATTGAAATATGGTTCGGTCTATTGCCTCCTTTGTAAACAGTACTGGGCGAAAAGTGGTGGTAAACATGTAAAATGTGAACCTTCACACATTGTGACACAATCTGATATGCGAGTCAAGTAGTTGGGGGCAAATGCTGTGATCTCTGGTTGGACGGTCAAAAACGAACTGCCAAAGACTAGGAGTCACTGCTGTATTGGGCGGATCTAGGGTTCGTCCTATCTGGTTAATCGGGACTGCTGACAACCGAGTTTTGACCCTATCTCAGGGAAGGTAAAAGTGTGAACCTTCACAATTTGGTATATCCCCAAGGGCAGATCAACACCCCGCATTGGTCATCAGGGTAGTCCTGTATCTGGCGCTGAACATTCAAAAAACGATTGGGCAATCAACCCAGATCGTCATACCGAGGTTCTTGCCCAGCTTGATCAAACAAACAAGCGGAGCGTGTGACGTTCATGAAAATGCGGCTGTAAGCTGGTTTGATCCGGTTGGTGAGGCGTGAACAAGCGGGGACGGACTTCCCTAAAAGGGGAGTCTCAGAGGCAAGATTTTATCTAAGATTTGTTAGTATTTTTATCAGCATCGGACCTGAGAGCACTTATACTAGCATTTAACCTCATTATCCTTTTTCAGAGAGGACTATAACCATGAAGTCTAAGTTGCTTCTCGTAATTGTACTCGTGTTGGCGGGTCTGGCGGGAGGGGTGGTGCCCGCTGAGGCGGCGGTATCCGGGGTAACCGTACAGGTTGGTTGTTCCTCGGTCAAGGTTACCTTCACCACCACCGACCCGGGTGTGTACGAGCTTCACTCCCACGCTTATGATAGTAACTGGGATGAGTTGATCGCCTACGAGTATGGTGGCTTTGTTGATACTCCCTATCACTACATCCCTTTGTCAGGGGCGGGCACCTATAGCTTCACCATCCCCTATAACCGCACTCTGCCCGAAGGCAGCACCGTAAACTTTGACGAAATCCACCTGCACAGCACCGGTCCTGATGACTTTGTGGTTATTGTAAGCGGTGTTTATACCTGTTCCAGCAGTTATGCAGGACCCGGTGTGCCTGCGGGTTACGTCCTCAAGTACATCACCTGTGATGTGGCCGTGTTCAACGCGCCCGGCGGCACCCCCATCGGCAGCGACGCGGTGAAAGCAGGACAGACTTTTTATGTCAATCCTACCCCCAAGACTGCACCTGATGGTGAGTCTTGGACTCAGGTCTTTGTGAGCAGCACGCCCGATCCGTGGATTCCCACCCGCTGCGTCCAGTAAGAACTTGAGGGAGTAACTCCTACAGGATATGAATCACAAGACCCTCTCCCACTGGAGAGGGTCTTGATTCATGCCAGACTCAGCAATGCTTAGTGATGCCCGTTGCTGTTGATTCCGTTCTTGGATTTGCTTCCATTCATAGGGATTGGGGTGGCCCCTTCCGAACCTATCACAGTGCGCTGCGCCCCGATTTCACCGTTAATGAAACCCTCTGTCAGATCACGGGCAACATCGTCTGAGTGCTGCACCGGCGGGGATTTCATGAAGTACGAAGCAGGCCCTTCGAGCGTACCGTACAAGCCCCGATCCAAGCCTAATTTGGCACAGCGCACCGCATCGATCACGACCCCGGCGCTGTTGGGGCTGTCCCAAACTTCCAGTTTCAATTCTAGATTCAGGGGTACGTCCCCAAAAGTCCGCCCCTCAACCCGAATATGTGCCCACTTGCGATCTGTAAGCCACGCCACATAGTCGCTGGGGCCGACATGGACATTGTCATCGCCCATATCGTAGGGAAGCTGGCTGGTGACGGCGTTGGTCTTGCTGGTCTTTTTACTCTCCAGACGGGAGCGTTCGAGCATGTTGTAGAAGTCCATATTGCCGCCCACATTAAGCTGGCTGGTGCGCTCCACGATCACCCCCCGATCCTTAAAGAGATTCACAAGGGCTCGGTGGACGATAGTCGCCCCCACCTGACTCTTGATGTCATCACCGATGATGGGCAGGCGGCGCTCCGCAAACTTGCGCTGCCATTCTGGCTCACGGGCAATGAAGACCGGGATGCAGTTTACAAAGGCACAGCCCGCTTCAAGCACCTGCTCAACGTAAAAGCGTGTGGCCTGTTCGCTGCCCACCGGCAGGTAGTTCACGACGACATCGGTCTTGGTATCCCGCAGCAGCTTCACGATGTCCACCGGGGCAGCCGACGACGGTTCGATCTTGTGGGAAAGATACAAACCCAACCCATCAAGGGTGTGTCCGCGCACAACGGGAACATTCAGAAAGGGCACTTCGGAGAACTTGATGGTATTGTTCTGCCCCGACCAGATCGCCTCACTCAAGTCTTTGCCCACTTTGTCCGCATCCACATCAATGGCGGCGGAAAACTCGATATCGCGGATGTGATAGCCACCCAAATCAACGTGCATGATTCCGGGCACGATCTCATCAGGCTGCCGATCCCGGTAATAGGTTACCCCCTGAACTAACGATGAGGCACAGTTACCGACACCAATGATCGCAACGCGAACTTTCTTTGACACTGTATCCATCCTCCCTAACTGTCGAAAAACGGGGCAGGTTGATCCAACCCGCCCCGCGCTTGATTCAAATATCGGTTCAGACCGGGTTATTTGCCAAGCGCCTCTTGAATAAATGTCCGTGCAGTGTGCAGGGCTTCAGGCAGTTTAGCGGGGTCTTTGCCCCCTGCCTGCGCCATGTTGGGACGCCCACCACCGCCGCCGCCAACGACGGGTGCGGCCTGTTTGATCAGATTGCCTGCGTGAACCCGTTTGGTGAGGTCATCACTGACCGCTGCCACCAACTGAGGTTTGTCCTCGTTGACTGTGCCTAACACGATCACCCCCGACTTCACCTTGTCTCGGAACCAATCGCTCATCTCCCGGAGCATATCTGGGCTGGTGGCGCTCACCTGAGCGATCAGCACTGAAACCCCCTGCATCGTCTCGATTTTGCTCAGCAGCCCTTCAAACTCAACACGGGCGAGCTGACGGCGCAGCCGAGCGTTCTCCTGACGCACTGCGGAGGTTTCTTGCTGAAGAGCCTCGACTCGTTCCGCCAGATGTTCCGGCGGTGTGCCCAATTTGGAGGCAGCTCCCCGCAGGATATGAATCTGGCGGCTTAGGTACTGTTGGGCCCCATGCCCAGTGAGCGCCTCGATACGGCGTACCCCCTGCGCCACACCGCCCTCTCCCGTGATCACAAAAGTGCCGATCACTGCGGTTGAGGGTACATGGGTGCCGCCGCACAGTTCATAGCTGTAGCGTTTGTCGTCATCCTCAAGGATGGTTACAGTACGCACCCGATCCCCGTATTTTTCCCCAAAGAGAGCCATTGCGCCCTCACTGCGGGCTGTGGCAAGGTCTTTTTCCACGATGTTCACGGGCAGATTCGCCATGATCGCCTCATTGATGTTGGCGTTCAAGATGCTCATCTGCTCTAGGCTGATGGGCGCATCGTGACTGAAGTCAAAGCGCAGCCGATCTGGTGCAACCAGCGACCCTTTCTGCTGCACATGGCTGCCCAACACCCCTCGCAGTTGGGCGTGAAGCAGATGAGTCGCGGTGTGATTACGCATGATGTCCATACGCCGCCCCGCATCCACCCGCGCCACCCCCGGCGCGCCTACGGTGGGCGTGCCTTCAACCACTTCGCCTACGTGTACCACCATCCCCCCCACAGGACGGCGCATTTCCTCAATGTCAATGCCCCAGCCTTCACCCCGAATGATCCCGGTGTCGCTCACCTGACCACCCGCCTCTACATAAAAGGGTGTGGCGTGCAGCACCACTTCGACTCGGTCGCCCACTTCGGCTTGCTCCACCGGGTGCCCATCACGAAGGATGGCCAACAGGCGTACATTCCGTTCGAGACTGCTATACGGATCGTAAGTGACCCCATCTGTTCCAAGGGCCCCCAGTTTGCGCAGTTCGTTGAGCAGGGTGGTGTAGACCTGACTCTCATCAAAGACCCCCATTGCCTGCCCGCCACCGCTGGCGAGACTGTGCTGCTGTTCTTCCGCTTTGAACCCAGCCTCATCCACCTCATAGCCCTTTTCGCGGGCGACATCACGGGTGACCTCAAAAGGCAGCCCGAGGGTGCTTTTGAGGAAGAAGGATTTCTCACCGTCAAGCGCCGTTCCTTTGGGAAGCTCCATAAGCATCTCATCAAGCCGGGCCAACCCGGTCTCTAAGGTCCGGGAGAACCGTACTTCTTCCTGCGTGATGGCCTTGCGGATCGCCTCACGTTTTTCGCGCAGTTCGCGGTAATGTTCACCCATGGTGTCGATCACCGCATCCGCCACATCCGCGAGGAAAGGCGCGTGAAAGCCGATCTTGCGCCCGTATCGGGCCGCCCGCCGGATAACCATCCGGCACACGGAGCCGCGATCTTTAGGCCCGGGCACCACCCCATCCGCGATCAGGAAGGTCGCTGCCCGGATGTGATCGGCGATCACATTGTAGGGTATGGGATCAGCGCGACGTTGTTCCTCCGTTGCGCCATTCAACGCCTGAATACGCTCCATGATGGGCATAAACAGGTCGGTGTCATAATTGGTTTTGACTCCCTGAAGGACACTGACCACCCGCTCTAAGCCCATACCGGTGTCTACACTCGGTTTAGGCAGTGGTTCACGGGTACCATCAGGTTTCTGGTTAAACTGCATAAACACCAGATTCCAGACCTCAAAGAGTCGTCCCGTATCTTCCACATGTTCACGGGCGATGGTCTCATAGTCCGTCCCACGAGAGGGATCCCAGTCCCAGAAAATCTCAGAACAGGGGCCACAGGGACCGGTCTCGCCCATCTGCCAGAAGTTGGATTTATCACCCAACCGATGAACCCGATCTTTGCTGATCCCGATTTCCTCCGTCCAGATGCGGAAGGCTTCATCATCACTGGTGTGGACGGTGAAGAACAGCCTATCTTGGGGCAGCCCAAATACTTTGGTGAGCAGATCAAAAGCGTAGCGACAGGCTTCGCTCTTGAAGTAGTCGCCAAAGCTGAAGTTGCCTAACATTTCAAAGAAGGTGTGATGACGCGGGGATGGCCCTACATTCTCCAGATCGTTGTGTTTACCGGAGACCCGCATACACTTCTGAGAGGTGGCAGCGCGGCTGTAAGGGCGCTTGTCCATGCCCAAAAACACATCCTTAAACTGCACCATACCTGCATTGGTAAAGAGCAAGGTGGGGTCGTTCCCCGGAACCAGCGAAGATGAAGCCACTTCCTTGTGTTTCATCTCCTCAAAATAATCCAGAAACCCCCGGCGCACTTCGGCGCTTGTCATCTTTTTCATAGAATGTCCAACCTCGGCTGTTCTTACCTTATTCCCTGAGGAAGTTATTTTTGTTAAAGGCACTATTATAGGCGCCGGGGGGAGTTTGGTGCAGGGCGAATTTTGAAAAACTCACCTACAATAAGCGCATCAGCAAACAGCGCACAATTGATTGCGGGCAGGACAAGTCCACCGGGATAGGGTGCTTGGGTCTGGCTTCAGCCTATCCTAACACAAAGGGGAATCACAGGCTTCGTGTAAGACAGTTGGCAAAGGAGGCTTCAAATGGCTCGGTTCCTCAAACTCCTCATACTGATGGTCATCGTCCTATCTCTGCCGATAGGTTGGAAAGGGATACCAGCCGCAGCGGAGGGTGATCCGTCCCCGCCACAGGAAGTAGAAATCCCCGGTGTGGTTGAGAAAAACCTCGGCGGCAACATGACCACCTCCATACAGGGGACGTTTTTTGGGCTTGCCCCAAATGGGAAGTCTCCGGCGGTACTGATGCTGCCCGAAATGCGGGATATGACCGCTGCTGGTGAAACGGTCGCCTCGCGCACAACACTCGAAGCGATGGCAAAACAGTTTCAGATGAAGGGCATCAACGCCCTCACCATCGATCTCAGTGGGTATCACTGGGGAACCCAAAAACCTTCTCTGCTTGACGGATTGGCAGACGTTGAAGCCGCTTACCAATGGCTCCAGATGCAGCCGGGGGTCAACCCGATGCAGGTGGGCGTCCTCGGCAGCAGCATTGGGGCTAACTATGCCCTGCTGCTCGCGGAGAAATACCCTGAGATCACAAGCGTGGTCGCCCTTTCCCCCGCCCCAGATTACGGCGGTCTGATGCCCAACCCGGACTTGCTCAAAGACCGAAATGTGCGGGTGTATGCCGGACAAAATGAGTTGGGCGATGCTGAATACAAAAAATGGTTAGAGCGATACCCGAACTTTTCTGCGCCTGCCAATGGGCATGGGGTGACCATGTTCCGCGACACCTCTGTCCTAGAGTCAGAAATGAGTGTGTGGACGATGGATTACACACCAGCAGATGGAACAGCATCCTTACGAGAACTTGAGGATATGGGGAGGTCATTTTCCGTCTGCTGCTCACTGCCGGGGGTGATGATGCTCCCGTTGATTGTAGGCGGTTCACGCCTCCGCTTCCGGCGAGGCAGACACTGGCCGGCGTAAGCCAGGATTCGCGCTTGTGATCAGGTTTGCTTTTAGGGGTAGGTTTTTAACAAAAGGGGCAGCTTGAGGGGG